>NZ_DYZA01000001.1 GCF_020741395.1 Mailhella massiliensis
CGATCATCTCGCCGCCGCAACCGCTCTTTCCGGAAAATCTTTTCTTCCTGCCGACGTCAGCATTTCTCCCTAAAAATCTTTTCCTCCCTTCCTCTTACACCGGTGACGGGCGAAGCCCGGCAGCGGTCGGCCACCGCAGGTGGGCGCGGCAGCGCACACCTGCACTGACGCGGGGCGGGCCGGGACGCAGGTCGAGCCTTCCAACCTGTGCGGTAGAAGCAGGCCCGGCGCAGCTTTCGGGGGAAAGGAGGATTCCGCATCGGAAGTGAGCCGGAGCCCTGCCTTCTGCGTTCTTCCTGCGCGTGAGATTGCCTGATGAGGGGGTTCGGGGGGAATCATTCCCCCCGGCGGGGTGCGGGGCGGCGCCCCGCGTGCCTTTCCTGCCTTTTCGTGCCTTTTCCGTTATCGCCGGGGCATAAAAAAGCCCGGCCGGGGGGGAGCCTGGGCCGGGCGCGGGATCAGTGTTATTTTTGGGGGTTATTCGCCTTCGTTCCATTCGCTCTGGACGCGGGCGACGACGTCTTCGACGGCGGACTGTTGTTCAGGGGGGCAGACGACGATGAGGGGGCTGCCGGCGTCGACGTTTCTGGTCTGGTCGAAGTAGACGTCGTAGATGATGCCTGCGGGGCCGGTATAGCAGAGGGGGGCCTCACGTTTCATACGGGAGACGATGAAGAGTTCCATACCGTCGTGGATGGAGACGGTACGGCATCCGAGGATTTTGACCTTTTTATCCACATCGGGCACGAAGTAATACTTGGCGCGTTCCGGGGCGCAGAAGGCGTAGAGGCTTTCCTTCAAAAGCTTGCTGACGACTTCCTGCCTGGTGAGGTAGTGGCGGATGAGGCCGAGGGGGGTACCGGCTTCGACGAAGGAGCCGTCGAGTTCGCGGTAGAGCTTCTGGAGCACGCCGCGTTCTCCGGCGAGAACCTTGCAGGGGTTTTTCTCGCGCGTGATGGTGGCGATATGGGTACCGGGGATTTCCTTCCATGCGCCGGTTGCGCCGCTGACGCGGGCGCCCTCCTCGATTTCGGCAAAGCGAAGAACGCCGGTATGCGGGGCGCAGACCTCCCTTTCCGTATAGGGGGCGGCCTTGAGTTCTTCCATGACTTCGGCAATATCTCTCATGCGTTCACCCTAGCGATAGTAAAGGTTGCGGCCGCCCATGGTTTCGAGGGCCTGGCGCAGGTTGGCGCGCACGTCGCGCCTGTCCCACACGCCCTGGATATGCCCGCGGGAAAGGGCCTTGTAGCAGTTGTGGTGATCCGGCGGGATATCCATACCGGTGGTGTTCTTGATGACGCCCGGCCCGGCGAAGCCTATGTCGGAAGAGCGTATGGCGAACTGGTAGAAGGCGCAGCCGAGGAAGCTGGCCACGGGGCCGCCGTAGGACTTGGTATCGTAGAGCACGAGGTAGAGGCCGCCGGACTCGATGTAGCGGCGCACGGCCACGGTACAGCGCGGCATCTGAATGACGCCGTGAGTGCCTTCCTGGATGCGTATGCCTGCGGTGCCGTGGCAGTACACGATGAAGGGGTAGCGCTTGCGGCGCGCGCGGTCGGCGGCGGCCACGAATTTGGAGCCTTCGGCCACGCCCACGGAGCCGCCGCGGAAGGAGCCGACAAGGATGGCGACGACCACCTGCACGCCGTCGATACGGGCTTCAAAGGTGATGCAGCCGCTTTTGAGGCCGGTTTTTCTTTTGGCTTCGGCGATTTTCTCGTCGAAGCCGGGGAAGGAGAGGGGGTTGCCCGCCTCCACCTCGGTATTGAACTCATAGAGGGAGTTCTCGTCGAAGCAGTTGTTCATGACCCACTGGTATTCCATGGGGAAGTGATGGCCGCAGGTGGAGCACACGCCCGCGAATTCGTTGTAGAGGTCGGGGGCCCACATGTCCATGCAGCCGCGCTTGGCGGAATAGGGGCAGGATATGGCGCGGTCTTCCCTGGCCTTGTCGCTCACCCAGGCCCAGCCGGAGCGGTCGTTCTCTTCCCACTCGGAAAGGGTGGTGAGTTCCTCCTCGGCGGCGGCGTTCTCCGCCACGGGCTTGCGGCGCAGTTTATTCCAGGGCTTCATGGCGCGCAGCTTGACCATTTCCCATTCGGAGCCGAGCTCGTCGAGCAGGTTGGCGAAGGTGCGGCGGTTGCGATGGTAGAAATCGTAGATGAGGCGGTTGTAGATCTCCCACCACTGTTCCGACCATGCGTCGCCGAGGCGGCCCATGATGGAGCGGCGGTTCTGGCACTCGCGGTGCGAGGCCTTGATGAACTTGTTCTGCCGCCTTTCCACAAGGCGCTGACGGGCCTTGCGGGAAAGATCCCAGCGCACGGAGATCTCGTCGAGATTCAGCTCCCTGTCGCGGAAGCGGCGGAGCGTGGCCGCGCGCAGGGGTGCGAGCCCGCGGGCCGCGAGCACCACCTCGTCGGTGGCGCGTATGACTTCCTGGCGTATGGTACGGAAGAATTCGTAGTGATAGGGCCGCGCGCCGAGCACAGGTTCCTGAATGATCTTGTCGACATAGCCGAACTTCAGGTTGTCCTCGGCGGTGAGGTGCAGGTCTTTGGCGCAGCGCTCCACCAGGTCGGCGGAAGCGCGGGCCCCGCCGCGCAGGCGGCCTTCAATGGCGGCCGCGCCCTCGGGGGAGATCACGGAATAGTAGCCGTGGGAGAGCATGAGGCGCTTGTCGGCCAGGGAAATGGCCTCCGCGCCGCCGGAGCCGCCCTCGGAGAATATGGCGATGAGCGGCACAGTGAGCCCGGCCATTTCATAGATGTTGCGGGCAATCTGCTGGGCCGCGCCGGGGTAGTCTTCCAGGGGGTAGCCGCCGGGGGTGAAGACGTAGGCATGGATGGGTATGCCCTCGGTCTCGGCCACGCCCATGTAATGCTTGGCCTTGGCGTTGCCCCAGGGCTTGGCGGAGCCGCCGTTGCGGAATTCCTCGCCGTGGCCCTTTTCATGGCCTATGACGAGCACGGGCTGGTGGCACACCTTGCCGTGGCGTTTGCGCGTGATGTAGGCGCGGGCAATGACCATGGCCGGGTCGTTGGTATGCTCGCCCTGGCCGCCGATTTCCGTGTAGTTGTCGTAGACGTTTTCAAGGATATCGCGCAGGCAGATGCGCTGAGGGTGGCGCACGATGCGCACCTTGTCCATGGGGGTGAGCTTGTCTTCGAGCTTACATTCAATGAAGAAGAACAGGTCTTCGAGGGAAGTCATGTCCGCCTGCGCCTCTTCCTGGGAGCAAGTTTCGAGCTTCTGGCGCACGGCGCTGAGCCGGGACTCGAGAAGCGCTATGTCTTCCTCATGCTTGCCCGGGAATATGTCCTTGAGATAGCTCAGCCTGTCGGAAAGCTGATGCAGTTGCTTTTCCCATTCCATCATATATTCTTATCCCTTCCTGGCGAGGACAGGAAATTAGAAACGCAGGATGCGCTCCGTTTTTTTCTTCAGAAACTCCACATTGGACTTCAGGGGCTCGCCCTTGCCGTCGTGCCCTTCCAGACGGAGCGTCTCCAGGAAGGCCAGGCCGTTGGCGCTCACCTCGGCAAGGTCCCTGCCCCAGATAATGGCGAGGGCGAGGTTCGGGTCGAACTCCGTGGGAATGGTGTAGGGGGCCTCTGCGGAAACCGGGGGCACATGGGTGTGCACGCGGCACCAGTCGTGCTCCTCCCAGCTGAAGCGGTCGATATCGCCCACCCAGGGAGAGAAGCCGTTGTCCGGGTCTTCGGCGATGATGCGGTATTCCACACCCACGCCGTGGAAGGTGATATCCTCCTGCGTGTAGCCCAGAGGCTCGCCGAGGCCGGTGCGTATCTGCTCGGCGATGAGGTCGACCTCCCTGCCCTTCACGCGGCTGATTGCGGCGGAAACGCCGTTCTCCACCTGAATACGGGTGTTCACTTCCATAAGGAAGGGGTGGCCGTCGCGCGTGACTATCCACTCCCAGGTGCCCACGCTGTCGTAGCCGACCTTGCGGGCCATGTTCAGCGAATGCATGACGATTTCGTCAAGCAGCGCCTTGGCGTCGAAATCGTAACGGATGGAGGAAGGGTCGAAGCCCGGGGCCACTTCAAGGCGCTTCTGGCGGCCGGTGGACTGGATGGAGCAGTTGCGGGTGCCGAAATGCACGGGACGGCGGCCGGAACGGTCGGAAAGCACCTGCACTTCAAGATGATTGAAGTCCTTGACGCGCTGTTCGATGAGCACGCCTTCGTCCTTGAACTGGCGCATGGCGTAGTTGCGGATGCGGCGGTACACCTGGCGGAACATGTCGATATCGTACACTTCCTCGATGCCCATGCCGCCGCCGCCCGCGGAAGCCTTCACCAGCACAAGCGGCCGGGCTATGCCCTGCTGCATCTGGAAATCAAAAAGGGAGCGGGCGATTTTCTCCGCTTCCAGCTCGTCGTACACGGGCCTGTCGGAACCGGGCACCGTGGGCACGCCCAGGGAGCGGGCGAGGCGCTTGGTGTTGATCTTGTCGCCGAGGTCGCGGATGACGCGCCACGACGGCCCGAGAAAGACCAGCGGCCGGGAGCGCTCCGTGACGCGGCGGGCGAAGCGGAAATCTTCCGCAAAGAAGCCGTAGCCGGGATGCACCGCCGTAGCGGCGGATTCGTCGGCCACGCTCAAAAGCTCGTTGGCGTCGTGATAGGATGAAATGCGGTACAGACTCTTCTCGCCGCCCAGCTCGCGGGCCAGGGCGACATGGCCGGAGCAGGCGTCTTCCGCGGTGTGGACGCATACGAAGTCGAGCCCCAGCTTCCTGCATGCCTGAATGATGCGAACCGCGATTTCACCGCGGTTGGCAATGAGCACTTTATGCTGTTTGTTCACGCCATTTCCTTGTTGAAAAGGGGAAAAGGCCCATAAGACCATGATGATAGAAAAGGGGCAGGCGATCCTCTCCTCCCGCTTGCCCGGTATGTGACGCTCGGCGGACAGGGGAAACCGGGGCCTTTCCGGCCGGAAAAGGCGCGGAACAAAGGGCTCCGGCAGCCCGACGCGGCCGCCGTTTGTACGGCGATTATACCCCGCATACGGAAAGAATCAAGCCCCCTCCTTTTCTGCCCTTTTTATTTACGGATAGGGGGCGGAAAAAGGCCCGCCGGGGGAAAAGCGCAGGCAAAAAAGGGAGGGGACAAGGCGGCGGGAGGGCGCGGGCATCCTGCCCGGAAAAGGATTCCCCGCGAGCCCCCGGGCCCCATCGGCGGCGCCCCCCCGGCCTGCCCCGTCGCTCTTGACATTCTTCCAAAATATCTATGGTTAATTCGACGGCACGGCAGCCCGTTCCGGCATGTCCTGCTGTCGATTCCGAGGCCCACTTCATGTGGGCTTTCGTGTTTTTCGGATTTCGCGTGCACTATTTTGCCTATCCGGACGAATTCGGCCATATCGGCCCTTTCCTCTCCCGAAGCGATCCGAGGCATCATACCAGCCCGGTATTCGGATTCGCCGGGATTGTCCTGCCTGTTACGGAAGTACGGAAATTCTCCATGTACTTCTATAAGCTGAAGTGCCGTCTCCTGGAATGGGAGATAAGCCGGGACCAAAAAAACACTCCCGCATACCAGTGGGAAAAAAAAGGTTCCGCGCTCTACTCCCTGCAAAATGTTGAGAAATATTCTCAACTCCGCCATGCGACATTCCGCCTTATGAATAAAATTGAATCCATCGGAGGATTTGTTTTTTACAGCGGGATTGAAAAAGACCCCCCTCTTGACGAGCACACACCGGAAGCCCTTTATACTTCCGTATTGCGGGACTGCATCAGAAGGCTTGATCGTTATTGCAACAATAATACCTCTACGTTCAGTATCCTGCTCGACGCCATAGACAGCATGGAACCGGGGGCAAAACGTAAGTTCAGGCTTGCCGGAATCAGCGCCGCAGGCAGCGAAATGTTCAGATACCACCATGGAAATCCCTGCGCCGCGCTGCTTGAACCTCCGTATCAACTGGAAAGCCACCTCTACCAGAATCTCCAATGTGCCGACTGGTTTTGCGGATTACTGAATAAATATCTCATGTATCAGGTGCTTCCTGAACAGTACGCCGACTATAAGATGATGGAGACTTACTTCGGAGCCAGACTGCAAAGAGTTCTGAAGGCCGGCAGCCTCCGGCGGAAAAAGCCGCCGACGCCGGAAGAGAACATCCGCCCGGAGGAATACGCTCCTTCCCTCCAGCCTCCTTCTTCCGAAGGATGAAGCCTCCCGAAAATGCTGCCGTTCAGCGCCCGTCGCGCGGAGCGTGCTGCAAAAAGGCCTGCGCGCCGCACACTCACGCCCCTTCCGCGCACGCTTCGGCACGAAACGGGCGGCGCGTTATCTTCTGCCCCTCAGCACATACAAAGCAAGGACGCACAGCGCGACGATGACGGCCGTGAGGGCGTAGCGGGGAATATCCGCAAAGCGCACGGCCACAAATTCCATAAACAGCGCGGCCGCCGCAAGGGCCACGGCCGCAAGCTGCCGGACATGATCTTTTCTGCGCGTCTCTTCCCGGGAGGCTTCCCGCGCTGCCCGCCGCTCTTCCTGCCCGGGGGTATCGGCCACGCCGCGCCTTTTCAGCTCCTCCTCGCGAAGCGCCGCCGCCCCGGCGGTGAGCTTCCGCGGGTCGAGCGCCTCCAGCTCCTCATCCGACATGGCCGCATAGCGCTCGGCTATCTGCTGCGGCGTCACCTTCATGCGCATGTTCTCTGCCCTCTTCCGCGCAGGCTGCACGGTCTTTTTTCCTTTTCTCCGGCCCGGCGTTTCGGAAGAAGCCCCGTCCTTGCGGCCCCTTCCCGGACGGGCTTCGTCAGCGCCGCGTTCCCGCGCGGGCGCGCGAAAAGCCCCGGACTTCATGTCCACGCGGAACCGGGAGCCGCCTCATGAAAGAAGCATATCGCGGAACTCCCCCCGCACGGCAATGATAAGCGGCCGCCCTGCACAGAAAAAACGCGCCCCGCATACGCCCGGAAGCGGAACACCTGCGCGCAAGCCGGGCCTTCTTCCCCGCGCCCTCTGCGCGGGGCCCGCGCGCCTTTGCCTGAACCTCCCCCGCGCCTTCTGCGCGGGGCCCGCGAAGACCGCGGCCGGGGGACACAAAGCAGAACCAGGCGGGCCGATGCAGACGCCGCGCCCGCACCTTCCCCTCTGAAGTTCCCCTTCCCTGCGGCGGGAAAAAGGCCGCGAAAAAAACTCCCTTTCGCAGAGGCCGGAGTGCGCACCTTCCCGGCGCGCCTTCTGAGAAGCGGAACACGCGTCCGGAACCGAGGCTCAGAATGCGGCCATGGAGGAAGGAGCCCTGCGGCGGCCGGGCAGGCCGGAACCTTGCACGGAAAACAGCCGCGCGCCCCATCCATGCCCTCCTCTGCGCGCAAGCCGGGCCTTCTTCCCCGCGCCCTGCCGGGAAACGCGCCGCCCGGGGAGCACGGCCCCGCGTAAAAGCTCTACAGGAAATATGCCTCATGCCCGCCACGGCGGGAAGAGGGGCGGGGAGCCTCCGGCTCGTCGAAAAAGTCGCTGTGCGGGGGGGAGAGGCTGTCCACAAGTTCCATCAGCTCTAAGCAGCGGTTCAGGGCCGCCGTAAAGCCCCGGAGGGAAAAACCCGCATATATGGCGTCGGAGTCGTCCCCCATCTTCATTCTGACCACGGAACCCTTCTTCGCTTCCTTGATGAAGGACGAATGGAATTGCCCGGCAACACGGATCACCAGCAGATCCTCTTCCAGAGAAAAATGAAAGAGCACATCGTGCGTCGCCTGCCTGTCCACCCTCATCTGCCCGGACAGACTGCGGGGCAGCAAGGCATCCAGCGCCTTCCTGTCCTCGGGGAGAACGGTCTCCACCAGCTTGAGCTGCCAGCTTCCCCGGGTCTTGCCCGAGCGGTCGGGATACATGTCCAGCGCCAGCAGGGTTCCATCGTCTTCCGTGAGCATGCGCACCACGGCCTCCCCCGGGGAGGACAAGATGCAGGAAGCCCAGTTCTCATGCGTCTGCACATCGATCAATTCCCATGCCGACGCCCGGAAGGCGGAACACAGCATGAACGCCGCCGTCAGTACCGCAAAAAAGCATATCCTTGCCCTGACCATATTTCCCCCTTGTCATGATAGGGGGCATGATATCCTAAAACGCCGCCCGGCAAAAGCCCGAAGAGGCAGGAAAGGCACGCCTTTTTTCCGCCGGGACGAAGGTGCGGCGACGCCCACGGCCGGGAGCGGGGCAAGATTGCCCAAGCCCCGCCCGGAAAGGCAACAAGAAAACTTGCGCCCCGAGGCAAGCCGGGGGACGCCCTCCCCCTCCGGGAGCGCATCAAGAAGCGGACGGAATTGCGGGCCGTGTTCGCAGCCCCCCGGCCGGGAACGCCTGCGCGGAAAACAAAGCGGGGAACGGCTGACGCGGGAGATGGAAGAACATCCCCTCACGCGGGGCGCATGCGCGGAGTCCCCCGGCCGCGGCGGCTGAGGCTCCGCCCGCCTCCGGCAGGGCCTGCCCGCCGCGGAACGGACGCAAAAACGCCGGGGAGAGGCCCCCCGGCGCACTGTGCCCGGCGAGGAGGAAGACCGGGCGTGGACGCGGCGCCCTGTGCCGGGCGGATGGGGAAGAAGCCCGGCAGAGGCGGAAGCCGCAGGGAAGGAGCGCTATTCCTCCAGATGGGCCTGAAGGAAGAGGCTCTTGGAAAGCGCGTTGAAAAAGTCCTGATACAGGACGGGGTCTTCCACGGGCGTCACGTTGTACTGGGCGCTTGCGCGCACCGTCATCTGCGCCTTGCCGCGCGGCAGGACGTTGACCGTCATGCGCACGGTGTAGCCCCTCAGCTTGGTGCCGGTGACGCTGCCGAGCTCAAGGGAAGCCTTGTCTATGACGAAGCCCAGATCCTGGAGCGTGGCAATGACGGCCTCCATGGCCTTCTGCTTGTCCGACGTGTCGAAATAGCGCGTCTGGATCTGCCGCAGCCTCAGCCGGGAAGTGCCGCCCGCGTCAAAAAGCGCCTCGCCCGGGGGCACGGCGCAGCCGGAGGAGAGGATCACGCCGACAAAGAGCACGGAAAGGAGGATTCTTTTCATATCTTATGCGCCTCCAGAAAGACGGACTGGGAAAGTTTTTCTTGACATCCTCCCCGCCTGAAGTCGGGGGATTCCTATCGGTAGCGGCTCTAACGAGCCGCGCCATAGGCGGGTTCCTGATTCAACACGGGCGCTTGAGCCCTTCCCGCTCCACAGGCTGACACGGCCTGCCCGGCCGCCAG
>NZ_DYZA01000002.1 GCF_020741395.1 Mailhella massiliensis
ACGAGGAAAGTAGCGTTTGATACGAGCAATCTGTTCATGAGAAAGATAAAAAAGTTCCTTCATGGCATCCTCCCTATGCCGACAATAAGAACTTTTTACCCTTTTGGCAATTAATGAGTCCTGAGCCTAGGGCGCGGCTGGTAAGAAAGCCTTACAGGCGCATAAGAGGAACCACCGGCTATGCCGGTGGGGCCCCTTTTTTGTCGGCGCATGCTGTTACCTGTTCTTTTTCGGCCCCAGTGTTTCAAAGCTTTCCACGTCCATGCGGAAGGCGATGCCGGAACCCGGCTCGGCGTCCTTGAAGTCGGCCTTGATGCTTTCCATGATGCGTTCACTGTCGCCCCGGGGGCTGAGTATCATGACCAGTTCCTTTTCAGGGACAATGGTGATGCCGAAGAAGGTGGCGTCGTCGGGGCGGGCCGTGCCGCGCGCATGAATGACGGTGCCGCCCGTGGCCCCGGCGCGGCGGGCCGCATCCATGACCTGATCGGCGCTGCCGCTGTTGACGATGACGGAGAGAAGTTCGTAGCCGGGAAGTTCCGGGCTTTTTTCAGACATGGGCTCCTCCTGAATATGGGAAAAGGCTGCGCCGGGCGCCGAGATGTGGTGGCGGAAAATATCGAGCACGTTGAGGGTGAACATGATGCCCCTTGTCCTTGCAAGGCTCGGGGCCTCGCGGAGGGCCTGCATGACGGGCTGCACGAGGTTCGAGGGCAGGATGCAGTAGAGCAGCTCCTTTTCCACGTCGTCCAGCCCC
The DNA here is from genome assembly GCF_020741395.1 of Mailhella massiliensis. Lineage (GTDB taxonomy): Bacteria > Desulfobacterota > Desulfovibrionia > Desulfovibrionales > Desulfovibrionaceae > Mailhella > Mailhella massiliensis_A. The sequence continues at coordinate 758 of NZ_DYZA01000002.1, forward strand.
AGGAGGCGGAGCCATTTGCTCTCGGCCGTGCCGCGCCCGAGCACTACGGTGCCGCCCGTGGCCCCGGCCTTTCTGGCCACGGCCATGGCGTCGTCGCACTTGTGTTTTTCTATGACGGTGATGAGCAGCTTGCCTGCGCTTTTGCTGGAAATGGTGTTCATGAACGATCCCCCGTCTTGCGGCTGAAAACGATGCCCAGAAGCTGAATGGCGATGAGCGGCGTCATGGCGATCATGGCGATGCAGCCGAAAGCGTCCACGGCGGGGTTGCCGCCCACGCCCTTGGATACACCCAGCATGAAGGCAAGGATGAAGGTTGAGGCCATGGGGCCTGAGGCCACGCCGCCGGAGTCGAAGGCAATGGCTGTGAACATGCGCGGGCAGAGGCGCATGAGCAGCATGGCTGCCGCGTAGCCCGGGATGAGGAAGTACCACAGGCTTGCGCCCGTAGTCACGCGGTACATGGCGATGCCTACGGCGAGGGATACGCCTGCGGAAAGTGCGATGAGCATGAGCCTGCGGCGTATGGCTCCACCGGAGACCTGCTCTACCTGTTCGGTGAGAATCCATACGGCGGGCTCCGCGCACACCACCACGGCTCCGAGCACCAGAGCTACGGGGATGAGCAGGAAGCGGTTCTCCGGGCTGGAGAGCAGCGCGCCGAGTATGTCGCCCGCCGGCATGAAGCCCCCCTTTACCCCGAGGAAGAACAGGATGACTCCGAAGAAGGTATACATAAGGCCCATGACCATGCGCAGGGTCTGCCTGCGGGAAAGCCGGATGAGGAAGAGGCGGAAGAGCAGGAAGAGCACGGCCAGCGGGCCGAGTGCCATGGATACTTCATGCGTGACTTCCGGCAGGAGGTGGAGGAAGTGGGCGAGAAGCCCTTCCGGTGCGGCCTGAGCGACGGAAGAAGCCTCAGGTACGGCGGGGGAGGCGAACAGGCCGAGCATGAGCACGGCAAGGATGGGCCCCACGGATGCAAGGCCCACGAAACCGAAGCTGTCGTCCCCGGCATGGCTGCCCCCGCGCACAGCGGCCACGCCTACGCCGAGGGCCATGATGAAGGGCACAGTCATGGGGCCGGTGGTGGCTCCGCCCGCGTCGAAGCCTATGCCCAGAAAGAGATCAGGCACAAGGGACGCGCAGAGAAACACCGCGCCGTAGCAGAGGAAGAGCAGCAGTTTGAGAGGGAGCTGGAAAATGATGCGCCCCATGGCCACGGCCACGAAGAAGCCCACGCCCGCCGCAATGATGCACACAAGCGCCATGGGCGCGATGACCGGGGCCACCCCCGTGACCTGTGCGGCAAGTACCTGTACGTCGGGTTCGGCCACGGTGATGATGAAGCCCACCACAAAACCCACGGCCAGCATGAGGGCGAGGTTTCTTTTGCCGGTAAGCGTGGAGCCTACCTTCTGGCCTACGGGCAGGACGCCGATATCCGCGCCCACAAGGAAAAGCCCGAGGCCGATGATGAACAGCACGGCCCCTGCGAGGAATCTCGGCAGGGCGTCGCCCAGCGGCGCAACGGTCAGATGAAGCAGGAGCACCAGAATGACCACCGGAACCACCGAGATCACGGCCTCCTTGCATTTCTCGATAAAGAGCATGCGTATCCTTTATGCTGCGTAAGAGGTTTAAGACATGCTGCCATACCGGCTGCATTCAGAAAAATGAAGATACTCTTGAACCTATAGAAACATGAAAGATAAGCCCGGCAGAGCATTTGCATAAAAGTAAATAATACTTACTCCGTATCATCGGCCGCCGGAGCAATTTTCATGGAAAATTGTTGTAAAGGTAAAGGCATGATTCTTATTCTGGAAACAAAAGGCAGAAGGCGCGCCAGGATTGCTGTCCGCGTGTTTTGCGGCAGGGCTGTGCTCCGACTTGAATATTAAGAAAGGAAGAATCGATAGACAAGGGTGGAAAGCAGTAAAGAAAGCGTCACATAGAGAAAATTTCTGACCATGCGCGCGCCTATGCGTATGGCGAGGCGCGTCCCGAGCTGATTGCCGGCGATGTTGGCCGCAGCGAGGGGGACGCCCAGGCTGAAGAGCGTGACGCCGCCTGTGGCGAACACGGCAAAGGCCCCGGCGTTGGAGGCGAGGTTGAAGACCTTGGCCGTGGCCGAGGCCTTCACCAGGCCCATGCGCAGGAGAAGGTGCTGGGCGATGATGAAGAAGCTTCCCGTACCCGGGCCGAAAAAGCCGTCGTAGGCGCCGATGAGAAAGCCCATGAGGAAGACCCTTGCCCAGAGGCCTTTTTCCGGCAGCTCCCCTTCTTCGGAAACGAGCCTACCGGAGAACAGGGATATGGCCATGCCTACAGGTAGAAGGAAAATGAGCACCTTGCCCAGAAGGTCGGCGGGGACATGAAGCGCGAGAGCGGATCCCGCCATGCCTCCGGCAAAGGCGGAGGCAAAGCCCGCCGGGGCGATGCGCATGACGACGAGGTGATTCCTTGCGAAGGTCCACAGCGAGGTGAGGGAGCCCAAGGTGCTGGCGAATTTGCCCGTACCGAGGGCCGCGTGCGGGGAAATGCCGCAAAGCAGCATGGCAGGGGTGGAAATAAGCCCTCCGCCTCCCGCCACGGAGTCCACGAAACCGGCAAGAAAGAAGAACAGGCACAGAACAAGAAGGATGGCAAGGGAAGTTTCCACGGCAAGGACCTTGTTGAGATTGAAACGCTGTTTTTTTGTAGACGAAATGCCCGGGTTTGTCGAAATGGACTTTTCAGGGTACAGGTGAGAGGATCAGGCAAGAAAAAGAGGGAAATGTATATGGGGAAACATGCGGTTCCGGCATAGGATGAAAACAGGATTGCCGGAAAGGGGAAGATACCCGGAAAAGTCAGGCAGGGAGGCGGATATGGGAGAATGGGAGCGCATCAACAGCAGCCTGAAGGAAAAGGTCCTTCGTCACATGCCTGAGACGGGCGCGCGGGCAACGGACATTCCCGGCCTTTCTCTTTCCCGCCGCCTTGCAAACGATATCCTGGAGAACAGCCTGTACAGGCCCTGCATAGGCGTGATGCTTCAGGGCAGGAAGAAATCCACCATCGGCACGGAGGAATATGTCTACGGTGAAGGCCAGTGCCTGGTGGTGGGCGTGGATGTCCCGAGTTCCTTTTATGTGGTGGACGGTACGGAAGAGGCCCCTTTCCTCTGCCTTTCCCTGGAGGTGGACAGGTTCCTTCTCACCAGGCTCGCGGCGGAGGTGCCGCCCGCTCCGGCTCCGGCCCATGGAAGTTCTTTGCGCGGCGTTTCCGTGGAGAAGGTGGAACTGCCCGTTCTCGATGCCTTTTCCCGTCTGGTGGATCTTCTGGACACGCCTGCGCAGATTCCCATGCTCGCGCCCATGATCGTCAAGGAAATTTATTACCGTATGCTCCTGGGGCCGCAGGGGGAATTTCTGCGCCGTTTTCATACGCTCGGTTCCCAGAGTACGCAGATAGCCCAGGCCGTGATGTGGCTGCGCGACAATTATCGTTCCCCTCTGCAGGTGGAGGAACTGGCAAGGCGCGTGAATATGGCGACCTCCACCTTCCACCGTCATTTTAAGGAAGTGACTAGCCTGAGCCCTCTGCAGTTCCACAAAAGGCTGCGCCTTTTTGAAGCCCAGCGGCTCATGCTCTCCGAAAGGGTTGACGCGGCAAGCGCGGGGCTTGCCGTGGGCTATGAAAGCCCCACGCAGTTCAACCGCGAATACAAGCGTCTTTTCGGGGATCCGCCGCACAGGAACATCACGAGGCTGAAGAACGCCTCTTCCGGCAGTATGTGAGTCGCTATTCCTCCTTGAGGGGGCGCTCCATGAGTTCCCGTACGGCGTCTTTAGGAGATGCACCCTCGTGAAGGATGCGGCATACCGCTTCGGTCACCGGGGCGGAAATATGGAAGCGTGCGGCAAGTTCCCTGGCAGCGCCCGCGGTTTTCACTCCCTCGGCCACCATGCCCAGGCTGGAGACGATTTCTTCAAGGCTTTCTCCCCTTCCCAGCCGTTCGCCTACCTGACGGTTGCGGGAAAGGCGGCCTGTGCAGGTAAGGACAAGGTCGCCGAGGCCGGAAAGGCCCATGAAGGTGAGGGGGGTCGCGCCCATGGCCGCACCCAGGCGGCTGAGCTCCGCAAGCCCCCGCGTGATGAGCGCCGCGCCGGCATTGTATTGAAAGCCCAGCCCCGTGCATACCCCGGCGGCTATGGCCATGACATTCTTGAGCGCCCCGCCCATTTCCACGCCCGTCACGTCGGCGCTGGAGTAGCAGCGGAAAAAAGGCGTGGCAAAAAGCGCCCGCAGCTCGCTCCCCTTTGCTTCGTCGCGGCAGCCCAGCACCACGGCGGTGGGCTGGCCGGCCATGACTTCCGCAGCAAAGGAGGGGCCGGAAAGCACGGCATAGCGCGTGGCGAGATGGGGAAGCTCCTCTTCCAGGACACGGCTCATGGGCAGGCAGGTGCCGTTTTCCAGGCCCTTGGAGGCGTTCACGATGGTGAGGTTTGGAGGAAGATAGGCTCCCGCGCTCCTGAGCCAGAGGCGCTGATGCTGGCAGGGGACGGCAAGCACGAGGGCGCCGCACTGTGCGAGCATGGACATATCCGTGGTGGCCCTCACGCCCGCATGAAGGGGAGCCCCCGGCAGATATCGCGGGTTTTCGTGCCGTTCGTTGATGCAGCGGGCCACGTTTTCATCGCGCAGAATGAGGGTTGTGTCGTGCCCGGCTACGGCCAGTACATGGGCGAGCGCCGTACCCCAGCTTCCGCCTCCGGCCACGGCGATGCGGGAAAGAGTGCTTGTCGTCATCATGTTTCCTTATGGTTTGAGCCCCGGCATGGCGAGGGAAGCGCGGAACGGCAGTACTTGTGTTCTGCCCGCCGGGCAGCGGAGCGTTTTCGGATACGTTCCTTTTCCCTGTTATGCCTGAAGAATATGACGGAAACATGGCAGAAAAAAGGAAGCCCCCGGAGGGGCTTCCCAGGATGTGTGTCGATACGGGCAAAGCCTGTGCGTTTGAAGCAGCCGGAAGCCTCAGACCTTTTCGCACTTGCCCGTAAGGGCTTCGCCGGTTCTAGCCTTCGCGCCGCTTTGCACGATGCGGCTGCCTTCGGGTACGCTGTGGGTGAGCCATACGTTGCCGCCGATGACGGAGCCTTTGCCTATGGTGATGCGGCCGAGGATGGAGGCCCCGGCGTATACCGTGACATTATCTTCCAGGATGGGGTGGCGCGGTATGCCCTTGACCAGTGTGCCGTCGGCGTTCTTGGAGAAGGAAAGAGCGCCGAGCGTCACGCCCTGATAGAGGCGACAGCCCTTGCCGATGATACAGGTTTCGCCGATGACGACGCCGGTGCCGTGGTCGATGAAGAAGTTTTCGCCTATCTGCGCGCCGGGGTGTATGTCTATCCCCGTGCGGGAATGGGCCATTTCCCCGATGATGCGGGGGATGATGGGCACTTTCAGGGCGTACAGTTCATGGGCGATGCGGTGATGGATCATGGTGAGCATGGAGGGGTAGCAGAACACGGTCTCCCCGGGGCTCGTGGCCGCAGGATCTCCTTCATAGGCGGCGCGGGCGTCTTCGGCGAGCATGTCGCGTATGGCGGGGATGCGCCGCATGAATTTCATGGCCATTTCCTTGGAGGCTACTTCGCAGCCCCGGCAGTCGTTCACATAGTCAGCGCAGGCAAAGCAGCCGCCGCGCCGTATCTGTTCGCTGAGCATGCGGAAAATGGAATCAAGATTGGCGGCAAGGTGATAGCGCAGCGACTCGCGGTGCACCTGCGAGGGGCCGAAGTAGCCGGGGAAGAGCACCGCCTTCAGGCGCTCCATCATTTCCTTCAGCGTGTCATACGAGGGCAGGGGGGTGGAGCAATCCTTGGCGTTCAGCACGGAAGAGAGGGATTCCGGGCGGCAGAGGGCATCTGTCACCTCGTCGAGGTCATGCATGCGGGACAGGGTGATTTCTTTGTCGGGCGTAGGGCAGGGAGTCATGGGCGCTCAGTCCTTGGAAAAGAGGGGAGTGGAAAGATAGCGTTCGCCGGTGTCCGGCGCGATGGTGACGATATGTTTGCCCGCGAATTCCGGTCGGAGGGCAAGTGCCATGGCCGCGCGCACATTGGCGCCGGAGGTGATGCCGCAGCTCAGCGATTCCTTCGCCATGAGCATGCGGGCCGTTTCCATGGCGTCCTCCGTGCTTACGGTGAGGATATCGTCGACAAGGGAGCGGTCGAACACGGTGGGTACGAAATTCGCACCTATGCCCTGTATGCCGTGCGCGCCGCTGCGCCCCTGGGAGAGTACCGGAGATTCGGCAGGCTCCACCGCGGCGCAGAAAATAGAAGGATCGGCTTCTTTGAGTCGGCGGCTCACACCTATAAGCGTCGCACCGGATCCCACCCCGGCCACGAAGGCGCTGGGCGAGAACCCTTCCTTTGCACAGTCTTCGAGGATTTCCGCGCCAGTGCTTTCGTAATGCACGCGCGGCCCCACGGGATTGCTGAACTGGTCGGGCCGGAACGCTCCGGGCAGCGTGGCGAGAAGTTCTTCCACTTTGTCCTGTGCGCCCTGCATGCCCTGCTCCGCCGGGGTGAGGATCACTTTTGCACCCATGGCGCGCAGGAGTGCCACGCGTTCCCGGCTTGCCGAGGCGGGAACGGCGAGCATGAGCGTGAGGCCCATTTTACCGCATGCCACGGCAAGCCCTATGCCGAGGTTGCCGCTCGTGGCCTCCACCACGGTCCCTCCGGAGGCGAGTTCTCCAGAGGCGAGCGCCGCGCGAAGATAGCCCGCCGCCGCCCTGTCCTTGACGGATCCGCCGGGATTGCGGGCTTCGTACTTGATATGGATTTTTGCCGGAAGAGATGCGGAAACGGCGTCCAGAAAAACAAGCGGCGTATGCCCTATGGTATCGAGAATGTTCATGGCTGCCTCAGGATGGGTCGGAGGATGGGGGCATGTCGTCTTTGGTGAACATGCGCCAGTACACGGAATGTTCCCCGTCTTTTTCACGCTTTTCCGGCGTGACGTACAGCAGGGGCTCTTCCTTCCAGAAGTAGGTCATGCTGCCGTCGGGCGCAAGGTGGCAGGTCATGCCCGCCGCTATGTCTTCCGGGGCCAGGTTGCGGGGGTTGACGCCCCGCTCCTCCAGCTGCTCGCGCAGAAGCTCTTCCACTCTCGCGGCGACATGAAGGTTCGGTTTGGGCACATCTTCAAGGTGTGGCAT
>NZ_DYZA01000003.1 GCF_020741395.1 Mailhella massiliensis
AAGGGAAAGGCGTTTGCACATCCTACCGTTTTAGCATAGGGTAACAGTGCACAGCAGGGGGAATATACCCTTTGCCGCCGTGTATGATTTGTTTTTTTGCGCAAGTATCTTCCCTTTCGGAGGTGTTTTTCATGAAAGCCCGCACGATGTTCGCAGGACTGGCCGCGGCCCTGATGCTCGCCGGCTGTTCCAGCATGCCTTCCATCAGCAATCCTTTTGAACAGCCCAGCATCACGGAAACCTACATTTCCCAGTTCCGTGACGTGCCCATCCCTGCGCCCATGAGTACCATTCCCTCCGAGACCCTGGTGACCGTGGCGCCCGACGGAAGCAAATTCGGCCTGGAGTCCTTCAGCGGCCGTGTGGACGGAACATCCCTCGCCAATATCATGATGCAGAACATGGCCCGCCAGGGCTGGCAGCTGCGCGGTTCCAGCGTAGGCGTGCGTTCCGTGCAGCTTTATGAAAAGGCTCCCCATTATGCGGCAATTTTCTACCGCGAGGGTATGGTGAACACCTCCATGGATGTGTGGGTAGTCAACGGCGTGAATGTGGATATTCTGAGCCTCGTGCCTGAGATGCACAGCAACGGGCTTTCCTCCTCTTATTCCGGCTCCAGCTCCGGCTATTCCGGGGCTCCCTCCACCTATACCGATGTTTCTTCCGGTCAGGTGACCAAACTTTCGGAATAACGGAGTGTCCTCCAGAGGCGATTTCAGAAGGCAGGAGCGCAAGGCTGCGTTTGCGGTGAGCGGAAAATCGTTCTGAAACGCTGCGGAGCGGCCGCTTCAGCGGTGAACGCGCTTTTTCCTCTTTTATCTTTTCAGGGTTGCGGCATGGAAAAGCATCTGCTGTTCAAGCGTTTTGCGGATAAGAGGATTCATCTTGGCGTATGCGGCTCCGTAGCCGCTTTCCGTGCGGCTGAACTTGTGCACCGATGGCAGGATACGGGGGCGGGGGTCAGCGCCACGCTCACGGCATCTGCGCGGAAGTTTATCACGCCGCTTACCTTTGAGGCTCTCGGTGCGTCGCCGGTGTACGGGGACATGTTCAGTGGGGAAGCTCCCTTCGAGCATCTGGAGCCGGGGCAGGTCGCTCATGCCATGGTTATTGCTCCCGCCACGGCGGATATGCTGGCCCGCCTCGCCCAGGGCAGGGCAGACGACATGCTTTCCGCCCAGGCGCTTGCCTTCGACGGCCCCGTGGTGCTGGCCCCTGCCATGAACCCGCGCATGTGGCGCAACCCCGCCACGCAGGCCAATGTGGAGATTCTGCGCGAGAGGGGATTCATGTTCGTGGGGCCGGACAGCGGTGTGGTCGCCTGCCACGACGAGGGGCAGGGACGCCTTGCCGATCTGCGCATGATTTACCTTGCCGGGCTTAAGGCTCTTACTCCGCAGGACATGGAAGGCAGGTCCGTCATGATTACCCTCGGCCCCACCCGCGAGGCATGGGACGACGTGCGCTTCTGGACCAATGCTTCTACGGGAGTGATGGGCGCCTCCATCGCCGTGGCGGCCTGGCTGCGCGGCGCGGAAGTGCATACCGTATGCGGTCCCGTGGACGTGTGGATGCCTGAGGACAGCGCCTTCCATCGTCACAACGTGACAAGCGCGAAGGAAATGCTGGAGGCTGCCCGAGCACTGTGGAAAAGCGCGGATGTGGGCGTGTTCACCGCCGCGGTGGCGGATTTCAGCCCGGAACCGCACGGCCCGGGCAAGTTCAAGAAGGACAGGGCCGAGGACGGTTTCAGTCTGAATTTTCTGCCCAATGCCGACATACTCCGCACGCTGGCGGAGGAGCGGTCCGAAGGTCAGGTCGTGGTGGGCTTTGCCGCCGAGAGCGTGCCCGACATGGATGCCCTGGGTCTTGCCGTGCATCACAAGCTTGAGCGCAAGGGCGCGGATATGATTGTGGGCAACCGTATTGCCGACGGCTTCGGCCGCGCGGCCAACCGCGTGTATGTGGCCGACGCGCAGGGCCGTGAGGAGATATGGCCCGATATGCCCAAACCTCAGGTGGCCTGGAAGATCATCGACTGGGTCCGTTCACTGACCGTATGATGGGCCGTTCCGTCATAGCGCGCCCGTGGCTCAAGGCCGGGCTTTCCGCGCTGCTTCTGGAAAGCGAGGAGCGTGTTTTTGAGCTGCAGCGGAAGCCGGAGGCGGCCCGCAGGGAGCCTCCCGTACCTTCCGTTTCCGCAGAAAGGAGTGGTTCGAAAGGCGGAGAAGTCGCGGCATCGCCGTGCCGCGCCGCACCAGCTGTGAAGAAAACTTCAACCGTGACATGCCCTGCGCGGGAGCCTTCCGGTACGGATATTCTCGTTACTCCCGGAGCTCAGCCTGTGGAGAGCTGGCCGGAAACATGGCTTGCGCTCAAAAACCGCCGTCCTCTGCCTCCTTGTCCGCTGGTTCTGTGGTCGTATTTCGGCCTTGGGGAGGATCTGACCGGCGTGCCCGATGAGAAGCGCCGTAAAGTCATCGTGCGCATGCTCATGGAACTCAGGCACCCCGGAGGCACCCATGTGTTCTGGCCCTGCAACCTTCCCGGGGAAGAGAACGGAGCCGCGTTGTTCTGGTCGGGTGTGAAGCTTCTGAACCCGAGGGTGTTGCTGCTTTTCGGCTCCGATACGCGGGATGCGCTTTCCATGCCGAAAACACTTTTCCCTTTCTGCGAGGAGCGGGTGAACGGCAGACTCGTCATACAGCTGCCGCGTCCCTCGTCACTTGCGGAAGATGAGCCTTCGTTCAGCCGTGCGCTGGTGTTTCTCTCGCAGAGGTTGAAGTTCTGCGCAAAGCGCGGGGCATAAGCTCATTTTTCCTTCGAGCGCGGACAGTTTTGAAAAGCTGAGGAGCGGTTCTTTGAGGAGCCGCTCTTTTTTATGGCTGCGAGGCTGCCCGAAAGTCTTCAGAGGCAGCCTTCCGCAGGAAGACGAGCCGCGTCAGTCCTTCTTTTTATCCCGCATCCTTTTTTCATAGAGCTTCGCGGACGTGAGCCCCGCAAGCAGTCCCATGGTGGAGCCGAACACTATGCCTTCCGCCGTGTTCACGAAGCCGAAAAGTACGGCGAAGATACCGACGGAGCTGCCGATCAGGAAACCTCGAAGAATAAACGGACTCATACAGAACCTCATGGACGCGCGTTTTATTGCCATATTAAAAGGGAAGGGAGTCCGTCATAATCTACGTTTGCCTGTTTTTTTGTCAATGCGCCGCTGTGGCGGCGCACCCGGGCGCACGTCGGCTGGGGAGAGGCGGCGGTGATATGTTTTCGGGCTGTTCCGGCAAAGGGCCGCCCCGGCATTTTCCGGGCGGACGTGCTTACGATGAGGAGGAAGGCTCATGACAATCTTGCGCGTGGCGGCAGCGGCTGGGCTGTGCTTTTTTCTTGCAGCCTGCGACGGCGACGGAAAATCATCCGGCCGGGCGGAAGCTCCGCCTCCCGTGGTGACGGCGGTGGAGCTTGCCCGCATGGATGTTCCTTTGCACGCCACGTTCATGGGGCAGACGCAGGGCAGTCATTCTGCGGCGATAAAGCCGCAGGTGACGGGCATATTGCAGAAACGCCTTTTTGAGGAAGGCTCCTATGTGGAAAAGGGCGCGCCTTTGTTCGATATTGATAACGCGCCCTACAAAGCGGCCCTAGAACAGGCGCAGGGGCAGCTTGCGCAGGCCTCAAGCACCTTGGAGAACGCGCGGAAGGAATATGAGCGCGTGCGCAGGCTCTCTCAGGACAACGCCGTGAGCCGTCAGCAGCTCGACAGCGCCTATGCCGCCTTCCGGGGCGCGCAGGCGCAGGTGGAAACGGCGAAGGCGGCCTGCGACGAGGCCGGCCTGCGCCTGGGATACTGCCGTGTGGAAGCCCCCGTTTCCGGCTGGACCAGCCGGGAAGTCACTACCGTGGGCTCCCTGGTCACGCCGGAGAGCACGCTCACCTTCATCAATCAGAGCGACCCCATGGATGTTCAGTTTTCTGTGCCCGGGGTGGAACTTTTCACCATGCGCGAAATGGAGGCGGGCGGCAGGGCCGTCAGTTACGGAAAAGGCTCGGCAGCGGAACTTCGCCTTATGGAGGGGGTGGAGTACGGCAGACAGGGCGTGGTGATTTTTCTGGATACGCAGGTGGATACCGCAACGAGCGCTGTGCGTGCCAAGGCCCGCTTTCCCAATCCGGACGGGACGCTCCTGCCCGGGCAGTTCGTCATCGTGCGCGTAGGCGGAGCGAAGCTTGTGGGGGCCGTCATGCTTCCGCAGGAAGCCCTTATGCAGACGGAGCGTGGGCCGGAAGTTTATGTGCTGGAGGAGGGAGATAAGGTTTCTCTTGCCCCTGTGACGTTGGGGCCTGCCTTCGGAAGTTACTTTCTGGTGGAAAAGGGGCTGGAGGCCGGGCAGAAGGTGGTGGTGCAGGGCCAGAACAAGGCGACTCCCGGAGAGAAGGTGGAGCCGACGCTCATGCGTCAGGAACTCAAAGGGGATTCTCTGGATACGCCGGATTCCTCGAACCCGGTGACGGGCAGAGGCGTGGAAGCTGCCCCTGCACCCGTTTCCCCTGTAAAGGAGGCCCCGCATGAGTGATGATTCTCACAACGACATACCTGCCGGGCAGGGCAGGCATATTCCCGTCGCGCCCAGGCCGGGATTCTTTCTGCGGCGCCCAGTGCTTTCCATGGTGCTTTCCCTGTTCATCGTGCTGGCGGGGATATTGTCCATACGCGAGCTTCCCGTGGCCCAGTACCCCGACCTTATTCCTCCCACCATATCGGTGAACGCGCAGTACCCCGGGGCCAGCCCCGAGATCATCGCGCAGACGGTGGCTACACCTATAGAGGAGCAGATCAACGGAGTATCCGACATGATCTATATGAGTTCCGTCAGCTCCTCCAGCGGTTCCATGCAGATTTCCGTGACTTTCGCCGTGGGGACGGATCCCGATATCGCCCAGGTGAACGTGAACAACAGGGTGCAGGCCGCCGTGCCCATGCTGCCGGAAATCGTGCGCCAGTACGGCGTGACGGTGGATACCTTTTCCCCCGCCATACTGGAAATAGTGGCCCTGTATTCCCAAGGGGGCATGTACGATGCAACCTACCTCAGCAATTACGCTCTGGTGAACCTTTTGGACGGGCTCAAGCGCGTACCCGGTGTGGGGCAGGCTCAGATACTGGGCAGCCGCGACCATGCCATGCGCATCTGGCTCGACCCGCCGCGCATGGCGCAGCTCGGCATAAGTACCAGTGATATTGCGCAGGCCGTGAACGACCAGAACGCTCAGTATTCCCTGGGCAGCGTGGGGAGCCAGCCCGGTTCGGACGCACTTTCCATGACGTGGCAGCTTCAGGCAAAGGGGCGGCTGGTCACGGCGGAGGAGTTCGGAGATATTATTCTTCGCGCCTCTCCCGAAGGAGGAGTTCTGCGACTGCGCGACGTGGGCCGTGTGGAACTCGGGGCGGAAAGCTACAATTTCGCCTGTGCCATAGACGGCGCCACCGCCATTCCTCTGGCCATATTTCTCGCCCCGGGCAGCAACGCCCTGGATACCGCAGGCCGCGTGGCCGCCTATATGGAGGAGCAGGCAAAGTTCTTCCCCACGGGCATGGACTACATGGTGCCCTACGACACTACCATATTCGTGCGCCTTTCCGTGGAAGAGGTGGTGCGCACCCTTGTGGAGGCCATGCTGCTCGTGTTCGCCGTGGTCTATCTCTTCCTTCAGGACTGGCGCGCCACGCTCATTCCCTGCCTTGCCGTGCCCATAGCCCTGGTAGGCACTTTCGCCGGGGTCTATCTGCTGGATTTTTCCATCAATACACTCACGCTGTTCGCCCTGGTCCTGGCTATCGGCATGGTTGTGGACGATGCCATAGTGGTTCTGGAAAATGTGGAGCGCGTCCTGCATGACGAGAGCCTCGATGTGGCCGGAGCTACGGCCATGGCCATGAACGAGGTGACTTCCGCCGTTGTCGCCATAGTGCTCGTGCTGTGCAGCGTGTTCATTCCCGTGGGCTTTCTCGGCGGCCTTGCCGGCGTGATGTACCGACAGTTCGCCGTGACCATCGCCATGGCCGTAGTCATTTCCGGTGTGGTGGCGTTGACTCTTACACCTGCATTGTGTCTTCTGCTTCTGAAGAAAAAGCGTCGGGAAGCCTGGGCTCCTTTCCGCTGGTTCAATCGTTTTTTCGATGCCGTGACTGAGGGGTTTGCCCGCTTGGTAGGTTTCTTCCTCCGGCACGGCGCGTTTTCCTTCCTTATCCTTCTGGGGCTTTCCGCCGCCACGGCAGAATTGTTCAGCCGTGTACCCACGACTCTGGTGCCGGAGGAGGATCAGGGTTCTCTCATGTGTACCATTTCCCTGCCGGAAGGTTCGGCCCTGCCCAAAACGCGCGAGCTTGTCATGGACGTGAGCAGAAAGGTGCGCGAACTTCCTGCCGTAGCCCATGTACTCAGCCTTTCCGGCTACGACCTCATCAACAGTACCCTGAACACGAGCTCGGGTACGCTGTTCATACAGCTCAGGCCCTGGGAGGAGCGCGAAAAGCTGGGCCTCAGCCTCGATGAGACGCTGCGGCGCATCTATGCCTTAGGCCTTGCGGAAAGCCGGGGCATGGTTCTGCCCTTCAATCCGCCGCCCATCATGGGCATGAGCAATACCGGCGGCTTTGAAATGGAAATACAGACCACGTCCGGCACTCCCGCCGAACTTGCCGCAACCGCCTCCCGTTTTGCCGCCGAGGCCTCAAAACGACCGGAGCTTTCCCGTGTGAGCAGCGCCTTCAGCGTGGCTTCTCCCAGGCTTTTTGTGGAGCTCGACAGGGAAAAGGCCATGATGTCCGGCGTGGACTGCGCCGAGGTCTTCAACATGCTGGGGGCCACGCTGGGCTCCACCTACATCAACGACTTCAATCTCTACGGCCGAACCTTCAAGGTGATGATGCAGGCCGATGAGCAGTACCGGAGCCTGCCCGACAGCATGCGGTCGCTGTATGTGGCGTCCTCCTCCGGTGAGCAGATACCGCTCACCTCTCTGGTGACGGTGAAGACCAGCGGCGGGCCGGACAGCGTTTCCCACTTCAACGGGCTTTTGTCCGCCAAGATCACGGGCAGCCCCGCGCCGGGCGCAAGTTCCGGACAGGCCATAGCCGCTCTGGAGGAGGCGGCCGCCGCCCTGCCTCAGGGCTACAGTTATGCCTGGTCCGGCGTGACGTATCAGGAAGTGGAGACCGGCGGCACAGATTTTTCCGTGCTGGGACTCAGCGTGCTCATGATCTTTCTCATTCTCGCTGCTCAGTATGAGCGCTGGAGCCTGCCGGCAGCCGTGCTTTCCGCCGTACCCTTTGCGGTGTTCGGGGCCATTTTCGGCAACTGGCTCGTAGGGCTTTCCAACGATATTTACACACAGGTGGCCATTATCACGCTTCTGGGTCTGGCCTGCAAGAACGCCATTCTCATCATCGAATTCGCGGTAGAACTGCGCGGGCAGGGAAGAACGCTGGAAGAAGCCGCCGTGGAAGCTTCGAGACTGCGCTTCCGGCCCATCATCATGACGTCCATAGCCTTTATTCTGGGCTGTCTGCCTCTGGCTTTCAGCAGCGGCGCTGGCGCGGCGAGCCGCGTTTCCATCGGCGTGAGCGTGGTGTGCGGCATGCTGGCGGCCACGGTTCTGGCCCCGCTGCTCGTGCCGTATTTCTTCGTGCTGGTCATGCGCATCTCGGAGAGGCTTTCCGGCGCGTCGCGTGAGGAGGGAAAATCATGAAGAAAGCCGTAGCGGCGCTTGTGGCGGCAATATGGGTTTCGGGCTGTTCCTTTGCGCCGGAATATCATCGGCCGGAACAGGAACTTCCCGCATCATGGGGCGAAGAGGCCTGCGAAAGGAGGGAACTTCTTTCGCGGGAATGGTGGCGGCGCTTTCAGGATGAGACCTTGAATGAGCTTGTGGCCTCGGCCCTTGCCCATAACCGCGATCTTGCACAGAGCCTTGCCCGTGTGGAGGCGGCGCGCGCCTCCCTCGGCATGGCGCGGTCGGAGCTCTTTCCGCAGTTTTCCGCTCAGGGAAGCGGGGAGCGCAGCCGGGCTAGCCTTGACGCAACCCCCACCTACGGGGTGATGGAGGAGGTTGGGCTTCTGGAAGAGCGCGTGAGCGCGTTGGAAGGGAGGCCCCGCAGGGGAGTTTCCTCCCCTTCGCGCGTGAGCTCGGTGTGGTCCGGTGCGGTGCAGGCTGCGTGGGAGCTGGATATCTGGGGGCGCTACCGTAACGCCGCGTCCGCTGCGGAAGAGAATCTTCTTTCGGCCGAAGAGGCGCGGCGGGCGCTGGAACTTTCCGTGGCCGGGCAGGTATGCTCCGCCTATTTTGATATGCTGAACTACGCCGCACAGCGCGAACTTTCCGAAAGGACCCTTGCTTCAAGGGAGAGTTCCACGGAGCTTTATGAAAAGCAGTATGCTGCGGGCGCCATCAGCGAACTGGATATCCTGAATGCCCGCACGCAGGTGGACGAATTGAAGGACAGCCTGGCCCAGGCGAAAACAAGGCTGGAGCAGGCGGAAAGCGCGCTTCTGCTTCTGACGGGAGCCTCGCCGGAGCGTATTTTTTCCGCGCGGGCGAAAGGCACGGCGAGCCTTGAGGATATTGTCGCTCTGCCTCAGCTTCCTGAAGGGCTTCCTTCGGAACTTCTGAACCGCAGGCCGGATATTCTTTCGGCGGAAGCCGCGCTTCGCGCTGCGCATTTTCAGGTAGGGGAGGCACGGGCCGCCTTTTTCCCATCCATAAGTCTGACCGCCGGACTCGGCGCGGCAAGCGCGGCGCTGAACGACCTTTTTACCGGCCCGGCAGGTACATGGAGTTTCGGCGGGAGCGCTTCTTTTCCGATATTCACCTTCGGCCGGACCCTGAGCAGCGTGAGGCAGGCCGAGGCCTCGCTGCATGAGGCGGCGGCTGCGTATGAGAAGGCGGTACAGCAGGCCTTTTCCGACATACGATCCTCCCTTGCCGCCCAGCAGGGTATGGCCGAAAGTGTGAAAAACCTTGCCGAGGCTTCCGCCCGCATGGAAAAGGCGGCGAATTTGGCAAGGGCGCGCTATGCGGCGGGATATTCCCCCTATCTGGATGTGTTGGAAGCGGAACGCACCCTGTACGGTGCGCAGATGAACCTTGCCTCACGCCGCGCGTCGCAGCTTTCCGCCATAGTGCAGGTGTGCGTGGCCCTCGGCGGGGGCTGGTAAAAGACGGCGGATTTTTTCGGGAAAGGTCGCCGTTGAAGGAATATTTTCTGAAAGCAGAGCAGCGGGGCAAAGCGCCATAACTGCGTTTTGCCCCGCGTGGTTACGCTATCAGGAATCTTTTTAAAATCACCCGCGACAACGTCGTGTTTCTTTGCACGGAAGCTCAGGGGAGATGCCCGGTCGGGCCATGGCTTTCCTTGCCCGAAGGAAGGCGCAAGAATTTTTGCCCGGGGCGGCACCGTGAAAAAGTCCGCAGCCGCATGCAAGACGCCTGCAGGCTTTATGCGGAGGCGTCTTTTTCCGGAACAGTCATGTTCCGGGCAGTTCTCTGGTTTTCCATCGGTTGTGCATCCAGAACCACTGCTCGGGATTGTCGCGGATGAAGCGCTCTATGGCCCGGGTGTAGAAGGCGGCCGCAGCCTTCACCTGTTCGTCGCGGGAACCTGCGAGAATCGTAGTGTCCAGAGGTTCCTGCTGACGGAACACATAATTTTCTCCGTCGCGCACAAGGGCTACCGGCCAGATAAGCGCCTTTGCCCGCACGGCGAGCAGGGCCGGTCCCATGTTCACGGCTGCAACCTCGTCCAGGAAAGGCAGAAATTCCGCTTCCGCGGGAGAGGTGTTGTGATCCACCAGAAAGGCCACGATGCCCTTGTGGTGCAGGGCGCGTATCACGCTCATGGCAGCGTTTCTGTGGCCCACCATGTCTGCTCCCGTGGCTTCGCGGCAGGAGGCGATGAAGGACTGCACGGCCTCGTCGTGATAGCGGCGTACCACCACCATGCGGGGCCTCGGCGGCGCGTAGAGCTGCCCCAGCATGGAGGCCAGAAGCTCCCATGAACCGAAATGTGCCGTGGCCGCCACGATGGGCCTCTCGCAGGCGCGCAGCCTTTCCATGAGCTCAGGCGATTCTATGCGCAGGCGCGGGGAACGCATGCCGAATGATCCGGTGAGCAGGATTTCGAGGAAGGAGCGGCCGGTATGGCAGAAGCTGGCGTGGGCCGTTTTTTCCGCTTCCTTTTCCGTCATGCCGAGGTGACGCATGATGTTGTTCACGGCGAGCCTGCGCCGGGAAGGCACCAGATACCAGATGAGGTGGCCTACGCCGTTGCCGAGCAGCGCTATGCCGGGAAATCCCAGAAGACGCAGGAAGCTGCCTGCGGCGCGCAGAAGGGCGAGGCGGAATCGTTCGCTTCCTGTCATGCGGAGACTCCGGGAATAAGCCCTACGGCAAGTTCATGCAGTTCTTTTTCCAGGCGGGTGCGGGCACGTTCCATGGTACTTTCCTCAATGTCGGGAATTTCTTTCGTTCCCTCGTCCCATGCGTGGCCGAAGCGGATAGTCACGCCGGAAAAGGGCAGGGGAATTTGAAATTTGTCCCAAGTAGGGCATCGCAGGACGTGTTTTTGGTAGATGCGTACCGGCATGATGCGGGCATTGGTGCGGTTGGCAAGAAAGAACGGGCCTTCCTTGGTCTTGTGGCGCGGGCCGGCCGGGCCGTCCACGGTAATGCAGGCATGAACCAGCTCCTGCTTCATCATGCGCGCGAGGCTGAGCAGTGCGCGCACCCCTCCGCGCGTGCTGGAACCGCGCACCGCGCCGACGTTTTTTGAAGCGAGGATTCGGGCCAGCATATCCCCGTCGGAACTCGGGCTGACGATGGAAACCACGCGCAGGTGCCGCGCCACCGGAATAAGGGAAAAAAGCTCGTCGTGCCAGAGGCAGAAAATAAGACGTTCTCCCCGGGCGTGTATGGCGTCGACTTCCGCGCGGTTTTCTTCCCTGATGCGGAGCGTGGCGCATATGGCCGTGTAGAGATGCGTGAAGAGCGAAGAGGTAAGAGAGGGGGGAAGATGCATATATCTCTGTTTTTGTTAGAAGGAGAGGAAAAACATACCTACTTGGGGGAATGGTCTTGACGGAAGGTATGATAGCCCACATTATCCCGATGTGCCAGAGGAGAATGGCGACTTTTTTCCCGGGAATGTCCCGGTAAGCATCGGAGAAACGGCGTGGCGGAAGGTATCAGATTGAATAAGACCCTGGCCGACGCGGGCGTGTGCTCGCGCCGCAGGGCCGATGAACTTGTTTTTGCCGGAAGGGTTCGCGTGAACGGAGCCGTAGCAGACAGTCCGGGCCTGCGTGTCGAGCCGGGCGACTGCGTGGAACTGGACGGTCGGGCGGTTGTTCTCAAGCAGGCGGAGGAAAAAGCCTGCTGGCTTATGCTCAATAAGCCGGTACGCATCGTTTCCACGGCCAGCGACCCTGAGGGGAGGGAAACGGTGCTCGACCTTGTGCCTGAGCCTTGGCGGCATAAGCGCCTTTTCCCCGTAGGCAGACTCGACTACTTTTCCGAAGGGTTGATCCTGCTTTCCAACGACGGCGAGCTTGCGCACCGGCTTACCCATCCGCGTTGGCATCTTGCCAAGGTCTACCATGTGCTGGTACGGCCGGAACACGGCGAGGATTCCGTGCCCGGGGCGCTTTCGCTCATGCGCCGGGGCATGACTCTGGCCGAGGGAGAAAACCTTGCTCCTGTGGAAGTGCGGGTACTGCCTACTTCCTCTGCGCGGGGGATAGTCCTGGAAATGGTGCTTCGTCAGGGGCTGAACCGGCAGATACGCCGTATGTGTCGCGATGTAGGCTTTACCGTCCTGCGCCTGAAAAGGGTGAAGGAAGGGCCTCTGGAACTCGGCGCTCTTGCGCCCGGCAGGGTGCGCCCCCTTTCCTCTTCCGAAGTGGCTGCGCTGCGCCGGGCCGTGGGGCTGGATCAGGAGGGAGAGGCGAAGCGGGAAGCTTAGGGCGTCCTCTTCCGGCCCCTGAGGACATGGCCGGGCCTTGAAAATGGAGGATGCCCTTCTTTCGGGCGCGGATACCTGCGCCTCCGGCCTGCCGGTGGAGTCCGGTGTCAATCATTTGAACCTGTTGAGGTGAACCATGGATATACGTTTTCAGGCCGGCGGTCCTTCCCGGTGGAAAGCCGATGTGGCGCTCAGTTTTGTGTTTGAGGGGGAAAAGGCGGAACAGACCTGCCCGGAGCTTGCGGAGCGCGCGCCCTGGCTCGGCATCGCCCCGGCGTGGCGCGATTTTCGCGGCCGCAAGGGGGAAATGACCATGTTCTACGGCCCCGGAGCCATGGAAATATCCCGAGTGCTCGGCGTAGGGCTCGGCAAAGGCGACAAGCTGGACATGACGGCTTTCCGTCATGCCGTGGGCAGTGCTCTTCATCGCTGCCGGGAATATGATCTGGAGACCGTGGGCGTGGACGGCACTTCCCTGGCCCGTGTGGCGGCAAGGCTGGGAGTGGACTTTGCCTTTCTGGTGCGGGAAACTGTGCTTTCCGCTTTTCTCGGCCTGTACCGTTATGAGCGCTGGTTGAGCAAGAAGAGCGAACATGCCGACCCGCGTTGGCTGGCGTTCTTGTTGGAAGGGGAATTTGTGGAAGATGCCGTACGTACTTCGGCTCGTATGGCCGAGGCTGAGGCGGCGGGTATTACGCTTGCCAGGGACGCGGTGAACGATCCTGCCAATGTGATGACGCCTTCCGTCTTTGCGGAAAAGGCGCGGGAAGTGGCTTCACGGTACGGCATGGCGTTTCGTGTGCTGGGGCCGGAGGAACTTGCGGCCGAAGGTATGGCCGCCTATCTGGCCGTGGCCCAGGGCTCGGCCGAGGCGCCCCGCATGGCCGTCGTGGAATATACTCCTGCGGGGGCGGAAGGTCGCGCCCCGGTGATTCTGGTGGGCAAGGGGCTCTGCTTCGATTCCGGCGGCATCAGCCTGAAGCCCGCCAAGGGTATGGAGGATATGAAAGGCGACATGTCCGGTGCGGCTGCCGTGCTCGGCGTCATGGAAGCTTTGGGCAGGCTCGATGCCTCTCATGCGCCCGCGCGCCCCGTGGTAGGTATCATGGCCTGCACGGAGAACATGCCCGGCGGGCATGCCACGCGTCCCGGGGATATCGTTGTTGCGAAGAACGGCAAATCTATTGAAATCGTGAATACCGATGCAGAGGGCAGGCTCGTGCTGGCCGATGCCCTTGCCTGGGCGCAGGAACATTACCGGCCTTTCCGTATGCTGGATATAGCCACCCTCACCGGCGCCTGTGCCGTGGCGCTCGGCCTGGGTACGGCAGGAGTCTTCTCCGGCGATGACGTCTTTGCCGGAGAACTATGTACGGCGGGCGAGAAGCTGGGAGAGCGCAGCTGGAGGCTACCGCTCTGGACGGCCACCAGTCTTGAGGCTCTGAAAAGCCCCTGTGCGGATATGGTGAATTCCGGCCCGCGCGAGGGAGGGGCCATTCATGCGGCCGTGTTCCTTCAGCAGTTCATCCGTGAAGGCGTGACTTGGGCGCACATCGATATGGCGGCCGCCGATATGGGCGAGAGTCCCATCAATGCAAAGGGAGCAACGGGATTCGGCGTGCGCACGTTGCTTTCTGTCGTCCTGAGTGCAGGGCGCATGCTTCAGTAGCTAGAGCGCGTCGGCTCCGGCCCGCGTTTTCTGTGCGGGCCGGGTGACAATGGCGTATGAAGCGCTTTCTGCAGAGCGCGCCTGTCCAGAGTGCGGGAAGGCGCGCCGTTTCTGTCTGATCGGGAAGAGTGTTTCGGGAAAAGAGCGGACCTTCATGGGAAAGAAGGCTGCAGGGGAGGCAGTCGGCGCATTTTTATGTTCTTGGCCTGCCTCGTTTTGCTGCCCCGGGTAAAGAATTTTTTGTGTCAACCGTAGTGAGGAGAGAAGGGGAGTGAGCCGGATAAGCAAGCTCAGCTATGCGCAGCAGGTATGCGTGAAAGCGGCGGGAAAGGCCATGCAGAGTACGGGCATGCTGCGCCCGGGCGCCCGGGTGGGAGTGGCCGTGTCGGGCGGAGTGGACAGTTTCGTGCTGCTTAAGGTTTTGCAGATACGGAGGCGCATCGTGCCGTTTCCCTTTGAGATCATGGCGCTTCATCTCAACCCGGGCTTTGATCCTCAAAATCATGCCCCTCTGGCCCGGTGGCTGGCGGAGGAGGGTATTGCCGGCCATTTGGAAGTGACGGACTACGGGCCGCGCGGCCATTCGGAAGAGAACCTGCGCAGTTCCGCATGCTTCTACTGCGCGCGCCTTCGCCGCAAGCGCCTTTTCACCCTTTGCCGCGAGTACGGGCTCACGCATCTTGCTTTCGGCCACAACAACGACGACCTGGTTTCCAACTTTCTCATGAATCTTGTCCAGACGGGGAAGGTGGCGGGCATGAGCATGAACGAGCCTTTCTTCGGAGGGGCGCTTCAGGTCATACGGCCGCTCATGCTGCTTTCCAAGGCGGAAATCGTGCGTGCGGCCAGACAGTGGGAACTGCCCGTGTTTTCCAACCCCTGCCCCTCGGCGGGCAGAACGAAGCGCGCGGACATGATGGACGTGCTCGATGCCATGTGTGGGGGAAGCAAGGTCCGGCGGAAAAATATCTTCAACGGTCTTGCCCGCTGGCAATGGGAGCAGAACCGCCTTGGGGATGCCGTGATTGACGGCGACGCCGCAGGCGGCATAGAGTAGGTGAACCCGGGCCGCATGCGCCCGCGGATGTTCGTATATTGAGAAAACCGGTATCTTCCGCCCTCGGTGCGGAGCCATCACCCATAACGAGGCCCCTATGTTCCAGATTATCGACCAGTCTTTGTTTGAAGTCCTCAACGTATCGGTGCATAACGCGGTATTCAACTTCATCATGCCCCTGTTTTCGCAGGTCTGGCTCATGTGGGTGGGTGCGCTCATCTGCGTGACGGCCTACGCCGTACACTGCTGGCGCAGTTCTCTGGAGCCTGTGGGCCGCGTGCTCATGCTGGTGTTGCTTATGGGGCTTTCCGTGGGCGTGACGGATATCACCACCAGCGCTCTCAAGTCCTCCATAGATCGGGAAAGGCCCTGTCAGGTAGTCATGGGGGCAAATTATTACGACACCGCCACGGAACAGTGGCTGGTCATTAATGAAGATACCACGGAAACCGAAACTCTGGGCGGCTCTATGCCTTCTTCGCCAGCCGCAGCATGCATGGCCGTGGCTGTGGTACTGTCCATGCTGTTCTACCGTTCCAATCCGTGGGTGTACCTCCTGCCGTTCTGTGTGGGGTTTTCCCAGATTTATGTGGGCAAGAACTATCCCTTTGATATTCTTGTCGGCTGGCTGATCGGATTGCTCTCAGTCATTGCCGTCTGGTGGATATGTCATTTGATTATCATACGATTTTCTTCTCACCGCAGGCTCGGTTGAGGGAGGTTGAAAAATTTTAAAAAATTTCCGACATAATTCTTGACATCGTCGGGATTCCTGATAGAGTCCATCTTCGCTGATGGGCTATCGTTCAATTGGCAGGACGTCGGATTCTGGCTCCGATAATCAAGGTTCGAGTCCTTGTAGCCCAGCCACAGCAAAATATGTCCCCATCGTCTAGCCGGCCCAGGACAGCGGCCTTTCACGCCGTCAACGGCGGTTCAAATCCGCCTGGGGACGCCAAAAATTTCAATAGGCTACAGCAGCTCAGTTTTTGGGTTACAAAA
>NZ_DYZA01000004.1 GCF_020741395.1 Mailhella massiliensis
CCCTTCAACGGCATGAACCGTCTTTCCTGGAATAACGGAAATCTGACCGTCACACCCGACAACAGCGACTCCACCATCTGGTTCGCCGGCCTCGGCGGCGAGTTCACCATGTTCGACCCGCTGCGTCTTGCCATGGACTTCTATTACAGCGGCACAGACAACGGCAACTCCTCCACGGAGCGCGGCGGCTGGTATGTGGCGGCCCTTGCCGAATACAAACTGCCCTGGTTCGTGCCCACTCTGAAGGGCTGGTACGCCTCCGGCGACGACAGCAAGGTCACCAACGGTTCCGAACAGCCTCTCTTCCTTTCCGGCGGCTTCAAGCCTGGCGCGAGCTCCTACTTCAAGGGTCGTTTCAACATTGCCAACACCATTGATAACGGCAGCGCCGGCGGTACCTGGGGTATCAGCGCACAGCTCAACAAGATAAGCTTCCTCGACGATCTCTCCCACGATCTGCGCGTGACCTACTTCCGGGGCACCAACAGCAGCAACATGCCCAACATCATCAACAACGTGTACGGCGGATCCGTCTCTCCCTCCAACTACCTCACCACCAAGGACCATGTAGTGGAAGTGGACTTCGACACCACCTATCAGATCTACAAGAACTTTGTTTCCGTGCTGGAGCTGAGCTATGCTTTCCAGGACTTCGACGGGAACGTGTGGAGAAACGCGGCCGGGGACAACGGCGACTTCTCCAACGCCTGGCGCGCTGCGCTGAACTTCCGGTATAAGTTCTAGTATTTGATCCTCTGCCACCGTTTTTCTCCTCCTGTCATTCCGGGAGAAAACCGGTCCCCCTGGCGGAAGGATGCTCAAAGGCCGGCTCTGGTCAAGCCGGCCTTTTTTCATGCCCTGCAAAAGGATTTTCCGGTACAGGCTCTATTTTCTCACCACTCCCGCGCCGAAGAACAGGACGGCGCACAGAAGGACCACCACGCCCATGGCCGTCTGAAGGCCCACCGCGGCACCCAGCATACCGATGAGGGGCGGAATGAAGAGCTGACCGCTTGCGGCAAGCATGGAAAGGAAGGCTGTCACCGTGCCGGTAGGCAGATCACGCCGCCTGCCCGCCGCGCTGAACAGGACAGGAACCGTGACGGAAAGCCCCAGGCCCATGAAGGCGTAACCGGCGAGGCAGAGAGCAGGCCAGGGTGAAAGAAGGGCCGTCAGCATGCCTCCAAGGGCGCAGCCGGAGCACACGCGCATGAGCAGGGAATCGCCGAAATGCTCGCGCAGCCTGTCGCCGAAAAAGCGCATGCCCACCATGGCGATGGAAAACGCGGCATAGGCCAGCGCGGCCGTCTGCTCCGTTGCCCCCTTCACTTCATGCAGAAGCAGCACTCCCCATTCCCCCACCGAACCTTCGGAAGAGTAGGAACAGAGCAGAAGCAGGCCGAACACGAGCACCCACAGAGGCGGGCGGCGCAGGCTTCCTCCCTTTTCGCGCCCGCGCGGGATATCGTGCAGAAGGTTGCAGGCGAAAAAAGGCAGGAGACACAAAAGTACAAGGGCCACGCCGAGAAAATTGCCCAGCGGAGGCACGCCTGCGGCCGCCATGCAGGAGCCGAAAAGCGCACCAAGAAGGCCTCCGGAACTGTAAAGCGCATGCATGGAGGAAATGACGGGCCGGCGCATGGAGCTTTCCACCAGAATGGAACCGGCGTTGATGCCCACATCGTTCACCCCTATGGCAAAACCCAGAAGGGCGAACAGAAGCGCGGCGGAAAAAAGGCCTGAAACAAGACCCATGCAGGGAAAGAGCGCGATAAGAAAAGCGGAAGCCAGCATAAGCACGGTGCGGCAGCTGGTGCGCGCAATGGCCCAGCCCGCCAGAGGAAAGGAACAAAGGCCTCCCAGCCCCATGCACAAAAGAACCATGCCCACATCGGCATCATTCAAAAAAGCCTGAGCCTTGAGAGCCGGCATGCGCGACATGACGCTGCCGTAAACAAGCCCCACCACGGCAAAGAAAAAGGAACAGGCCCAGCGCGGGCCTATGGCCGGCATCTTCATAGTCATGCCCCGCCGCCTGAAAGCGGCCTTTTATGGACGCGGCACGCGCCTTCTCTCTGTGTCGGACTTTCCGGCTCTGCGGAATACTCCGCGCCCGAGGGCAAGCTCTAGGACGGAGCGAGAGCCTTGTCAAGCGCCCCTGTACTTCGCCGGAGAAACGGTCTACTTTTCCCTGAAGGAGGAAGTCATGGAGAAAGCCTGCACATGGTGCCTGTCGCATGAACTCCTGCGCCGCTATCACGATACGGAGTGGGGCGTGCCCGTGCACGACGACCGGCTGCTTTTCGAGCACCTCATGCTGGAAGTCATGCAATGCGGCCTGAGCTGGCTGCTCATGCTGAAAAAAAGGGATATTTTCCGCCGCGTCCTCGCGGACTTTCAGGCAGAGGAACTTGCCGCCTTCACGGAGCGCGATATCGAGGCGGCCCTGCTGGCGCCCGGCATGATACGCTCAAGGCGCAAGGTGGAATCCGTAGCGGCCAATGCGCGCGCCTACCTCGCCATGCAGAAGGAATTCGGCTCCTTCCACGAATGGCTCTGGAATTTTACCGACGGCCGCATGCTCGTCTATGCCGGGCACGACGGAGCCGTCCCCGCCAAAAACGCCCTTTCCGACCGCATAAGCATGGAGCTGAAGGCGCGCGGTTTCCGCCATCTGGGCAGCATCACCGTATATTCCATGCTTCAGGCCTGCGGCATCATCAACGACCATGAACGCTCCTGCCCCCGCTTCCATGCCGTCATGCAGGGGGCAAAGGTCGCCTGGATCGACGGCTGATCCTGCCCTCTGCTCTGAAGCAGAGCTCGTCAAGGAGATCCCCATGAAACTTGTTTCCCTGTTCCTGTCCGCCTGCCTGCTCCTGCCCGCCGGAGCGGCCCTTGCTGCCGAAACGGCCGTGTCCACCTATACGGAGTTATCCTCTTCCGTGAACATCAAGGCTTCCTGGCCGAGAACCGGCCTGGCGCGGGCCGACAGGATTTCCGATGAGACCGTGGCCGGAAAAGCCGCCGCTTTTCGGGAAAGGGCAGAGGAGGAATACCCCTCCCTGCGGGAAATCCGGGGAGCGGACACACCCCCTCTGGAAATGAGCCTGAAAGCCACCCTTTCCGGCAACGGCAAAACCCTCTCCCTGTTGTGGGAAGAATACATGTATACCGGCGGAGCCCACGGCGGCCTTGTCCTCTATTCCCAGAACTACGCCCTTCCGGGAGGCGAATCCATCGGCTTTGACGACCTTTTTCAGAACAGGGAAAAGGCCCTGCACCTTATCAGCGTGCTCTCGCGGGAAAAGCTCCTTGCGCGCGGCCTCTCCCAGGATATGGTAAAGCCGGGCACCATGCCTGAGGTGGACAATTTCAGCACCTTTCTTCTGGAAAAGGACGGCATCACCTTCTACTTCAGCCCTTATCAGGTGGCATCCTGGGCGGACGGCGTCATTACCGTCACGCTGAGTCTCCGGGAACTCGCCGGCGCGGCCCCGCACAGGCAGTACTGGAAGTAGACCCTGCCCGCACGGGACTGTCCTCGAAGAAAGAAGAGGCGACGACGCACCGGCAAAAGATCCCCCCATCATGCCTCTTGTTCCCTCTTCCTGCTTTTCACGCATTGCTTCGTCCTTCAAAAAAACGGGCGGCGACACACTGGGAAAATATCGGTTCATCTCTTTCGTACAAAACTGCGCCGAACAGAACTGTTCACACAGGCAAAAATTCCACAGACAACGCTCCTGAAGCGCCTTTCCATGAAAAATCCGCCGACAGGATTTCCCTTCGGCGGATACACGGTCCGGTTGTTCTCAGGGCATAACGTACTGTGCTCAGCGCACGGAAGGAATATTCGCCTTCATGGACTCGATACGCCGCCACGACTCTTCCAACCGCTCACGGCTTACCTCGCCGCTTTGTACAAGGGCAAGGATGATCCGAAACAGCTTTTCGTGCAGCAAAGGATCGTAATGGAGATAGTTGCCGAAAAGCAGAATATCGTTGCCGGCAAGAATGGCGAGGCGCACCCTCTCCTCCAGGGAACGCCCCCTGTACACGGCTCCCATCTGTAAATCGTCGCTTATGACAACGCCCCTCCAGCCGAGCCCCCGACGAAGCATGCCGTTGATCACGGCGGGAGAAAGAGAAGAAGGCAGAGCTTCATCCATAGCCCGGTGATAGATATGGGCCACGAGCACCATGCCCGGCCATCCACGGCGGAAAGCCTCTTTATAGGGCAGGAGCTCCCGTTCACTCCAGCTCCCCGTCACATCCGGCAAATCGTGGTGCGAGTCCTTTCCCGCGCTGCCGAGCCCGGGAAAATGCTTGAGCGCGGGCAGAACGCCCGCTTCATACAGCCCGTCAGCAAAAGCAAGGGCGCACCTTGTCACCTTTTCAGGCTCATTGCCGAAAAGGCGGCCCACATCACCGAGTCCCGGACTCTGGGGAGAAACGCGTACATCCGCCACCGGCGCAAGGTCTACATTGATGCCGAGAGAAAACATCTCCCGACCCGAACGCAGGCCCAGGGCACGCACCTTTGTCTCATCCATGCGCCCCATCTCTTCGGCAGAAGGCAGGGCGGAAAAACCGTATTCCGTTTTCAGGCGGCACACCTTGCCGCCTTCCTGATCCACGGCAATAAGCAACGTACGCGGCGACGCGTCCTGAAGCGACGATGCCAGTGCCTTCACCTGTGCGGGGGATTCAATATTATAGCGTTCCCCCTCCTTCTTCCCTTTATCGAAAAGGATGATACCTCCAACATGCCCTTCGGACACGGCCTTCAGAAGAGAAGGCGGCGCGCTCGTCCCCTGAAAGCCCACCATGATCATGGCTCCGGCCATCTCTTCCAGAGAAGGGGCGGCGGACTCCTGACGGGTCAAGGAACAACCCGAAGTAAACATCGCGCATACGAAAAATACCCACGAAAAAATACTACGCATGCCCTTCCTCCACACCAGAAGGCAGGACAGGAGGCAGTTCCCCCCGGGCGTAGCGCCCTGAAAACTCCCTCAGCGCCGCAAAAAGCAGGATTTTAAAATGACGGTTCACCTCTTCCTTGCGGTAATCAAATACCGAAGTCAGGGTTCGGGCCATGTCCCTCTGCACGCAGAGCATGAGCAGGTACGGAGCCATGACTGTAATAATGCAGGTCTGGAGGGCCGGATCATCCCGGGGGATGCCCGTCAGTTCCGATAAAAGGGAGCCGATGCTCCGTTCCTTGGAAATCGTACCCGCAAGAAAAGCCACACCCCCCAAAGGGGAAGGGGCTATAAGCTCATGGGCCCATATTCTTGCGTACCAGCTCTCCCCGTTGAACACGGTGTCGATATAGGCGTCGAGCACCTTTTCCAGCTTTTTCCGCACAGGAAGGTCGGCCGAGGTGATGACGGCCATTTCCCTCTCGTTCACAATATGCTCATGCACTTCGTCCAGCACGGCTCGGTACAGATCGTCGCGGCTGCCGAAATAGTAATTCACTGCCGCAATATTGACGCCCGCCTCCCGGCAGATCATCTTGCTTGTAGTGTCGGCATAGCCGTGCTCGGCGAAAAGACGCACGGCCGTGCCGAGAATCTGGCGGCGCGTTGCCTCTCCATCTTCACGGGAATGTTTCTTGCGGGAAAAAAACAGCATGCGTGGCAACCTCTCTTGCAGCATGCCCGGAAGGACATGCATGAAAAACGGACGGAACTCTCCACCGGCTGAAAGCCCGTAAAAAAGGGCGGCCAAGGCCCTTTCTCCCGCTTTGCGGCGGGAAGTCATTTTTCAGCATACGGCAAGAAGAGCCGACTCGCAACGGCACTCTTTTCTCCCGCACAGGCTGAAGTTCTCCGGCATGGATACTGCTCCGGCCTCTCGTGTGGAACCATCTACCGAAGCGGAGACAGTACGGCATATGTCGACGCCGGCAGGGCACAAAAAAACACGGCGCCATGCCCCTGTTTCACGGAAAACACGGCATCCGGCATGTTCCGCCCGGAAGCTGGGGGAACTTCCCCCGGATCATTCTCCACCGTCGCAACCGCCGCCAGAAAACTCTTACGCATCCTTGCAGGATAGCGGAAAAATCCCCTGCCCTTCAAAAGCCAATGCGCCCCGCGCCGCCGCATCTTGCAGAAGGAAATGTTTTCAATAGCTCTGCCTTCCCCCGTTCCGCCGGGGAAGACACGAAAGGAAGTATCCTCCGCCCCCTCAAGCCCGGCAGTCCGGCATGATGAAAACCTTTCCGCAAGGACCCGCGTCGAAATAAAAAAATCTGTCCGACACCAAAAAAGCCGCGCAGATAAGCAGCGCGACTTCCATGGAGTGAGTGCAACAGAAAAAAGAAACTGGGGCATTGTGGACGGCCATGCCCCAGAACCTTACACAACCGCACGGGGTGGCAGCACCATGCGTATCTCTTCATGGCGCTTCGCCGTCCTTCCCCGCAAAGCGGCTTGCGCGTCAGGGAATGGAGAGGATTATCCCAGACGCACCACGAGCGAAATTTCTCCCTATCAGCGGGAACCTGCCGCCTTTTGCGGCGCAACTAAAATCTAAATTTGAATTTGAACTACTCTCCCCGTTCTGTCAAGACAAAAAACGCTTTTTCTCCCTTCCGCCTGTTCCTTCGGAGCTTTTCCCCTTGACAAAACACAAAAAACTGGCACAAGGGCAGCCGCGTACGCACGGCGCTGCAAAAGACGTGGAAATACAACAACCTGATCACAGTATTGCTGCCTTACATTCCCCTTAAAAACGCCCTGAAATGCTCCGTGCGGCGCAACGGCCCGGCACACGCTGAAAGACAACGCTTTCCCTATGTTCCGGGCTTGAAGAAAAAGGCCCTCACTACCCAGATTCTCCGACCTCATGCTCCACACAAGGAGTTTCTCATGTCCTTTCTCCCCTCAGCAAGCCACAAAGCCACACTTCTCGGCCTTACCGCCCCCCTCTGCTGGGGCATGTCCGTGGGACTCGTGCGGAGCATCACGGAGCAGTTCGGCCTGGCTGCCGGGCTGAGCATCCTGTATATCTCCACCTGCGTCTTTCTCTTCTTCCTGCTCGGCAGGCCCAAGCTGAAGGCCTATCCCAGAAAATATCTTTTTCTGGGGATACCCATGGCCAATGTCTGTTCCATCTGCTTTTCCCTGTCGCTGTATCTCTCCGACGGGGGGCAGCAGACCGTGGAAGTAGGCATGGTCAATTACCTCTGGCCCTGCCTTGTGGTGCTTTTCGCCGTACTCTTCAACGGGCAGAAGGCGCGCTGGTGGATAGTGCCCGGCGTCGTCATCAGCTTTCTCGGTGTGATGCTTGTGCTTGGCGGGGAGCAAGGCATACAGCCTGGAGAAATCTGGCTGCACGTTCAGCAGAACCCGTGGAGCTATGTGCTCGCCTTCTGCGGCGCAATGGCCTGGGCCGCATACTCCAACTTCACCAGAGCATGGTCCAACGGCCAGAACCCCACGCTCATCGTGTTCGCCATCGACAGCGTTCTGTTCTCCTGTCTCTGGGCGGCGGGCTACGGCGACATTTCCCACGGCTCCTTCATGGGCTGGGTCAGCGTCGTGGTGGGAGCCGCGGCCATGGGCGGCTCTTACGCCGCGTGGAGTTACGGCGTGACAAAGGGCAATATCACCATTCTGGCCATAGCCTCCTACTTCACACCGGTACTTTCCTGCCTCTTCGCCACGGTATGGATAGGGGCAAGCCTCGACGGAGCCTTCTGGCAGGGCGTGGCCGTCATCGTGTTCGGCTCGCTCCTATGCTGGAGCTCCACCGTCATGAGGAAATAAAGACAGCTCTGCAAAAGCCCGTCTCCCTTTCCCGGAGGCGGGCTTTTCAACATATACTTTTACGCATCATGCAGGGACGAAGAAACAGCCCCGTATCATGCCTGCATCTTCGCCGCGTCGTGGGCGGCACGGAGCTGGCCGCAGGCGGCCTCTATGTCCTGCCCCTTGCTCTTGCGCACTATGGCAGTAATATCCTTGGCCCAGAGGGCCTTTTCAAAACGCAGAAGTTCTTCCGGCGTGGGTGCCTGATAGGACGTGCCCGGCGTGGGATTATAGGGAATGAGGTTGAGTTTCGCCTTGAGGCGCGCACAGATGCGCGCGAGCTGCCGCACATGTTCGGCCTGATCGTTCACCCCGGCTATGACGAGGTATTCCAAGGTGATGCGTTCCCTGGTCTTCAGAGGATAATTTTCCAGCGCGGCGACCAGATCATCCAGATGCCAGTGTGAGGCCCGGGGCATGAGCTTTTCCCTGAGCTCCTGATTGGGCGCATGCAGGGACACGGCAAGGAAGGCGAGCCCGCTGTCGCCGAATTCCCGCATGCCCGCCTCTATGCCGCAGGTGGAAACCGTGATGCGCCGGGGAGAAAAGGCCAGCCCCCGGGGATGTTCCAGCGTACGCAGGGAATCCATGACGTTCTTCAGGTTGAGCAGAGGCTCGCCCATGCCCATGTACACGATATTGCGGATGATGGGCCTCTCCGGTTGCGTATCGTGCACATAGGCGCGGGCCACCTGAATCTGTCCCAGTATCTCGCCCATGGTCATGTTGCGGGTAAAGCCGAGTTTTCCCGTGCTGCAGAAGGAACAGGCCATGGCGCAGCCCACCTGCGTGGAGACGCACTGCGTCATGCGCACGGAAAGGTCGTTGGGGCGCTTCGGAGCTTCGCTCGGGATAAGCACAGTTTCCACCAGTTCCCCGTCGGCAAGCTCCAGCAGAAATTTGGTCGTGCCGTCGGAGCTTACGCGCACGTCGGCAATGGCAGGCCAGCGGATCTCGGCAAGGCCGGCCAGCTTTTCCCTGTCCGCCTGGGAAATGTCGGTCATCACGTCAAAACCGGCCGCGTTCTTCACCCATATCCACTGCCAGATCTGCTGGGCACGGAACTTTTTCGCCCCCAGCTCCTCCACGACGAAGCGTTCAAGGGCGGGATAGGGAAGATCACAGAGATTGACTTTGATTGGGGTAGACATGGTTTATCCTCAGGCCGCAGGGCGGTCAGTTGCTTGTGTCGCAAAAGTGACGTTCCAGTATGGCGTCCAGCTCATCCCACCCCGTACAGGAAACGATCTGCTGGCGCAGCGCCCTTGCCCCGTCGAGATTTTTCACATAGCGGGGCACAAAGGTGCGCATTTTCAAAAGGGCGAGATGCGGCGAATAATGCCGTGCAAGAAAGGCGTGGCGGCGTATGACAAGGGCAAGCTCCCCCTTGTCCGCAGGGACATGGTCGAGCGCTTCAAATGCCTGCTGCACTCCCGCGTTCAGCCCCCCCGGCTTCGACGAACAAACCGGAGCCGTCACCTCCGGAAGCGCTCCTTCCAGCGCACCCCGCGCAATCATCTCCCGGTGCCGGGAAAAAATGGCAGGATTCTTCAGCGCCCCCCGCGCGTACATAACGGACGCTGCTCCCGTCTCCCGAAGGACGCGGATGCCGTCCCCGGCGGTGAAAAGGTCGCCGCTCGCCACCACGGGCACGGAAAGCTCGGAGGCAAGCTCCGCAATAGCGGAAAAGCGCGGCAGGCCGGAAAAGCCCTGCACCGCATGGCGGGGGTGCAGCGTCACCCAGCCCGCGCCCATGTCTGCAAGGCGGCGGGCAAGCTCCAGGTACACTTCATGCCCGTCATCCCACCCGAGGCGGAGCTTGAAGCCGATTTTTCCCTCTCCAGCCGCGCGTATGACGGCTTCTGCCACGCGCAGGGCATTGGGCACGTCGCGCAGCATGGCTGCGCCCGCGCCGGTTTTCGTCACCTTGGGCACGGAACAGCCCATATTCACGTCGAACCAGGAAAAGCCCCTCTCCTGAAGCAGACGCACGGCCTTTTCCATGAACTCCGCTTCCGCGCCGAAAATCTGCACCACCAGGGGGGTGTCGCAGACAAGGGAGCCGTCGGCAAGCCTGTCCCCTCCGGGCTCAGTACATGCCAGGAGCTCTTCGGTATTGCGGCCGCCGTACACAAGCCCCTTGGCGCTCACCATTTCCGTGCAGCACACGGCGGCCCCCATCTCACGGCAGAGCAGGCGGAAAGGCAGGTCGGACCAGCCGGCCAGAGGAGCCAGCCATGGGGCGTCGGGACGAAGGGGAAGAGAGCTCATGGGTTATCCTTGGCACGGAAAAAAACATGGCCGAGCTGAGGCTGACGGCACGAGAGCAGGGAACGGGGCCTGCGTTTGTACCGCAGCACGGAGTTTTCCGGCGTTATCCATAGCAGGCGGAAAAGCTTATGGCAAGGCTTGGGCAGGGCCCGATTCATGGAGGGAGGAGCGGGCCACCACCGCCACGTCCACACGAGAGGCTCCCGCGAGAAGCAGACATTCCGTAGCCCTTTCCAGCGTGGCTTTCGTGGTGCAGATATCGTCGATGAGCAGAATATGCCGCCCGTCCACACGCGCTGCCGCCTCAAAAGGCTGGGAGAGTTTCCTGCGCGCCTCCCTGTCCAGCAGAGACTGCGGCATAAGCGCCTTGCGCTTCACAAGTACCCCGGTATCCACAGGAAGATCCAGCGCCGCAGCCACGGGGCGGGCCAGCTCCCTGCACTGATTGAATCCCCTCTCCCGCAACCTTGAAACATGCAATGGCATGGGAATCAGAACATCGGGCAGAGGCGAGGCCTCATAGTGGGAAATGCATACGCCTGCCAATAAAAAGCCCAGCATATCGAGAGCGGAAAGACTGCCGCCGAATTTGGCGCGGAGCATGAGCTCACGCAAAAGTCCCTCGTACACACCGAAAAAGAGAAAGTCATTCCAAGGCGGCAGATGCGTCAGGCACTCCGAACAGCTCACGCAGGGCGCATCTTCCAAAGTAGAAGGCTCACCGCAATAAGGGCAGAACCCCGCCTCCCTCCGCTTCATGTCCTTTCTGCACCGGGGACAGAGGAAAAACGCGACCGCTTCCTCCAGAGAAGGTATACTCTTTTTCGGCAGCCTCTGCGCTTCAAAAGGTTCCCGACAGGCCACGCAACGCCTTTCCCGAAGCCCCAAAGCTGAATCGAGTCTTCCCGCACCCCTCTTCACGGCTTCCCACAAGGCCGAGCACGCTGCTCTCACAGGATCTCTCCTCCGAGAACTGACGCATATTCCAGGATTCTTTCCCTGTGCAGGGCGCTTTGCGCAAGCGCATCCGGCCCGTCCAGCCCGTAGAGGCGCAGAGGCTCGCGCCATTCCATCCCCAGGGCAAGGGCCATGTATCGGAGCGTCCTTTCCGCACCTTCGAAAAGCTTTTCTCCCTTCAGACGCGCCCCGAAAAGCACGGCGGAGAGCTCCCTTCCCCGACCGGGCTTTTCCCCGCAGGCCCAGAAGCGCTGCGCCCGATCCACAAAGGCCTTGGCCTGGGCCGGAAGGTGATAGAAATACACAGGGGAAATCATGACGCAGAAACGCGCGCGGAACATGGCTTCAAACAGCGCCTTCGCTCCGTCGCCTGGATCGTCCAGCGCGCAGTATCCGGGGTGTGCGGCGCAGAAGCCGCAGGAAGCGCACGGACGCACGCCAAGATCAACCAGTCTCAGCACCACGCTTTGCCCGGGCAGGGCATCATGCAGCAGGCGGGAGGCTTCATCGCTGTTGCCCCCCCGGCGGGGGCTGCATGCAACAAGAAGAGTATCGTCCGCCATGCAGGTTCTCCAGCCTACGCGGCTCCCCTGAGAAAAAACTTTCCGGGAAACTCAGGCGCGGCAATAGCAGTTGTGCGCGGCTTCGTAGCCGATGCTGGTTTCCGGGCCGTGGCCGGGATACACGACCACATTGCCGGGGAGCGTATAGATTTTCTCTCGCAGGGAGCGGACAAGCTCGTCGCCGTTGCCGCCGGGCAGGTCGCAGCGCCCCACGGAACGGTAGAAAAGAAGATCGCCGGTGACGATGATGCCGAGGTCCGCGAAATAGTAACAGAGGCTTCCGGCGGAATGACCGGGAGTATGAAGGACGCGACAGTGCAGCGTACCCCAGTCCACTTCTCCGGGAGCGAGGGTTTCCGCCTCGAAAGGCTTCAGGTCCATGCCGAAACACATGCCCCGGCAAAGGAGCATGGCGCGGTCCACCCAGTCCTCCATGCCTACCAGCACCGTGAGCCCCGTGGCCTTCGCCATGTCGGCGCAGCCCAGGCAATGGTCGCTGTGCAGATGAGTGAGCGCCACGGCGCGCGGGGTGAGGTTGTTTTCCGAAAGCTTTTTCAGCACAAGACCGGTTTCATCGGAAGGGTCGAAAACAACGGCGTCTTTGCCGTTGTGCACGATATGGCAGTTGGCTTCCAGCGGGCCGAAAGGAAGAGTGATGACAGGCATGGCGGCTCCTCGATGAATATGTTCGTGTATGGCTCTACCTTTTTTAATCGCATTGCGCAACGCAGGCAGACGCGAGGAAAAAACGCTCCTACACGCCGCCCCCTTCCATAATATCGCGCATGGGGGGCCTTCCGAAAAGGCGCTTGTATTCCCGGGTGAACTGCTGCCTGCTCTCATAGCCCACGGCAGTACAGGCAGTGGCGGCGCTGCACTTCTCCAGGATCATGAGCCTGCGCGCTTCATGGAGCTTGAGGCGCTTGTGGAATTGCAGAGGACTCAGGGACGTGACTTTCCGGAAATTCCGGCTGAAGGTGGATTCGGCCATGTTGGCCAGGCGGGCCAGGGATTCCATGCGCAGCCTCTCCCCGCAATGGGCGCGCATGTAGACTGTGGCCTGCGCTATCTGCGCGGCGGGCGTGCCCGGCGTATAAAAATTCCTGAGGCAGCTTCCGAGAGGCCCGATGAGCAGGTAAAAATGGATTTCCCTCACGATCATGGGGGCGAGCACTTTTGCCTTGTCCGCGTCCCCTGCCGCGTCTACAAGGCGCAGAAAGGCGCAAAGCAGCTCAGGCGTCATCCGGGCCGTGCGCAGGGCGCTTTCAGAAGGAGGCGGCAGGAGCCCTCCTTTGCCGGGCAGCTCGGCCATGAGCTGAAAAAGAAGCGGAGCCCGCAGCTCCAGCGCCATGGAAAGAAAAGGTATCTTCTCACCTGCTTCCCGCACAAGGAAAGAACAGGGCATCCCCGCGCAGTTCAGAAGATAGAGTCCCCTGCCGCAGGCATGCGTTTCCGCTCCCATGACGGCTTCCTCAAAGCCCTGAACGACAACCCCCACGGAAGGCGGGCAGAACGCGCTCTCCAGCCGTGCGGCCTCCTCCCCGCGAAACAGCGTCACTCCGGCAAGGCCCGACGCGTACCTCCCCGGCCGCGGCATAAGCTCCATAAGGCGCTTTTTCAACAGGGCATAGCCGTATTCCAGCTCCGAAAAGGCTCCTTCCATGTGTTCTCCCTCTCCCGGCACGCAAAAACCGGGCGCATTGCAATCGGAAAGGGCCTCCCTTCCCTGCTTTTACGGGAAATCCTTCCACAGGGAAAGAGCCTTGTCAAACCCCGGCCGGACAGGCCGGAAAACAGAAAAGCCATGCCGGGCGTCGGGCAACTGCGCAGCTCTGCCGTCGCATAAGGCGCATGTTCCCGCCATGAAACGGCATTGACGTGAGTATGTGAGCCGTTATGATGAGGCATCGTTTTCTCAGGGGGAAAGTATGATAACCTCAATACTTCTTTACTGCGCTCTCGGCGCGGTGGCCGGCCTTCTGGCCGGGCTTCTCGGCATCGGCGGGGGCGCCGTGGTGGTGCCCATGCTGGTGTTTTCCTTCCAGTGGCTGAACATTTCGCCGGATGTGGCCATGCACATGGCCGTGGGTACGTCGCTCGGCAGCATCATGTTCACCGCCGTTTCCAGCGCCATGGCCCATCACCGGCGCGGCGGCGTGAACTGGCAGGTATTCCGCTCCATCGCTCTGGGCATACTCATCGGCACCTATGGCGGTTCCTTCATCGCCGCCCGCATCCCGGGCCGCTACCTTCAGCTCTTTTTCGCGGTGTTCCTCTACTATGTGGCCACCAACATGCTTCTGAACAAGAAGCCCGCCGCCAGCCGCACCCTGCCTGGATTTGCGGGCATGACAGGCGCTGGCGTCGTCATCGGCGCGGTATCCAGCCTTGTGGGCATAGGCGGGGGTACGCTCTCCGTGCCCTTCCTCGTGTGGCATAACGTGGACATGCGCCGGGCCGTGGGCACTTCCGCCGCCATAGGCTTCCCCATAGCCTTCGCGGGATGCCTCGGCTTCATCACCAACGGCTGGAATGTGCCGGGCCTGCCCGAATACGCGCTGGGCTATGTCTATCTTCCCGCGCTCGCCGGCATTGTGGCGGTGAGCATGCTTACCGCGCCCATAGGCGCGGGCATAGCCCACAAGCTCCCCGTGCCCAAGCTCAAGAAATTCTTCGCCTGCTTCCTCTACGTCATCGCCACAAAAATGCTCCTGGACGCAATATAGGAACTCTCCGCACAAAAAGGCCGCAGTAATGCGGCCTTTTTTTTCAGGGGAAAAGGACGGTTCAGCGCAGCGCCATGAGAAGCGGCACGACAACAGGTACGAGAAGCGTGAGGCACATACCGGAAAATACTGCAAGGACAGCGCAGCGCTCCCCGCTCACCTGGGCTATGACAGGCAGACAGGTATCCATGGCCGCCGCGCCCCCGGCAAGCACCGGCCCGAGCCTGCCGGAAAAACGCACAAGAAAGGGCGGCAAAAGCAGGGCGAGGGCCTCATGGATCATGTTGGACAACAGGGCTACGGATCCCAGCGCCGCATCTCCGAGCCGCGTCATGATCACCGTAGCCAGGCTGTAATAGCCGAAGCCCGCGCCCACGGCCAGCGATTCCGGCAGGGAAAGGCGGGAAAAGGAAGAAAGCGCAAGCCACGCCAGGGCGCTCCCGCAAAGCGTGCCCGCCACCACCCCCAGGGGGATGAACAGGATGCGGCACTTCATCTCCCGCACAATGCCGAGAGCCCTGAGGTCAAAGCCCACCGTCATGCCTGCGAGCACCAGAAGCAGGTACAGCACCCATACCGCCGCCTCCCCGACGACCGGTCCTTCAGGAAAAACATGCATCCGGCCGAGAAGAAGCCCGGCCACAAAAAAGCCCAGCGCCACGAAGGAAGAAGCGTTCGCCGCCCTTCCCCCGGCTTCCGCCGCGCCTTTCCCGGCGGCGTATTCCGGGAATACATAACGCCCGAGAAGCCACGCCGCCGCAAAACAACCCGCCACGGAAAACACGCTGATGAATGCGGCATACAGGCCGAGACTCTTCAACTGCCCGATGAGCGTATCGTCCAGCCCAAGGGAAAGGCCCAGCAGAAAAAGCATAATGCGGACGGTCCAGCCGAGAGCCGTGTTCACTCTCCGCACTACGGTCTCTCTGCGACGAAACAGCCAGCCCGCGGGCACCCCCCCGGCGATAAGCCCCATTTCCAGAATCATTCCCGACCCCGTAAAACACTTTTTCCGGCCATTGCGGCCGGAAGACCCAAGAAAAAGCCTCCCCCAGAACAAGGCTTCCCCAGCCCTGCCGTCCCCATGACAGGAAAATACGCCGCTGCCCCCGACAACACTTGCCGAAGATTCCTACCGGGCGCCCTTTTCAGCCTCAATTTCTCCGATACCGGAACACGCCGATCAGCGTTCCCTGCGGAAGCGCAACCAGGCCGCCCCATTTTCAAGGCTTTCCGTCTCCTCAAGGCGGAAAAGGGCCGTCACGCTCCGGTCGAACAGACTTTTATCCTGAGCATTCCCCGTGACGGGAAGCACCACGAGGCTCAACTCATCCACCATGTCCGCCCTGAGGAAGGAACCGTTCAGAAGGCTCCCCCCTTCCAAAAGAAGCCTGCGTATGCCGAAAACGGCCTTGAGCTTGTGCAGTGCCAGGGGCAGGTCGATATCATCCTTCCCGGCGAAAATGTAGGACACTCCCATCTCATGCAGATAGGCGAGGCAGGCCTGAGGCACGCTTTCACAGAGCACCTCTATGATGTGCGCGCCGCCGTAGCCCGGATCTTCGTCCTCTATGCGGGGACCTTTCCAGCCGAGGCTCCCGTGCCTGTCAAAAGCCACGGCGAAAAAGGAGGCATTCTCGTCGGCCACATGATCCATGGGAGGCATGACCGTCTCTCCGAAGCGGGAAAGGTCGGGCCGGAAGCCTTTCGTGAAGCTTTCCTCCATAGTCACGCGGCCGCAGGCGTAGGCGCTCGCGGCATAGTCGCGATTGATGCGGTAATAGGTATTCAGCGCAGACTCGCAACGGGACAGGCGAAGAAAGTCGCCCGTCACCTTCCCGTCGAGCGACATGGCCATGTGGCAGACGACGTAGGGCCGCTCCTGCATGTTGTTTTCTTTCATCAAGATCCTCTCCATACTCCGCTCCCGGGAAAAACCTTCGCACAAAAGCCGGGCGCGGGCGTTCTTTTGCCGGACGGCGGCGAAACGTCAACCCTGTCCGTGCCGGGCCATAGTACCGGAAAAAGGGAAAAAGGCCAGAGGGGAAGAAAACCGTAAAAAAGGCCCCTGCCGGAGCGGGGGCCCTTGGTGCTGTGAAACGAGCGTTGCGCAGGCTCAGAACCTGTAGCCTATGGTCAGGCCGAAGTTGTGGGCATAGCTGTTGTGCGCCCGGCCGCTATAGGTGCTGGTAAGAGGAATACCGCCCTGCTCGCCCGGCCTGTCCTTATAATTGATATCACGTACGTCGATGTACATGTAGGCAAGGTCGAGGGTCCAGTTCTCGTACTTGAAGCCCGCGCCCAGGGTGTAGTAGTTGCGGCCGTTGGAGGGCACGAGGTAGTCGTAGCAGTTGTCGTCCTTAAGGGGCGAGGTTTCATAGGTGAAGCCCGCACGCAGGGTCAGCCAGTCCAGAGGCGCGTATTCCACGCCGAAGGTGAAAGCCCAGGTGTCGCGCCAGTTCTTCTGCTCGAAGAAGGTGGGCGTTCCGTTGTGCAGGTTGATGGTGAGATTGCGGTAGCGGCTCCACACCGTGTAGGCCACGTCACCTTCAAAGCTCAGGTTGGGCAGGGGTTTGTACATCACGCCGAGGGTGATGACGTCGGGGATGGAGAGCTTGCCGTCGGCATCGCAGTTCCGCATGACTTGCTGCAGAGCGTATATCCCGGAAGCATCGCCGGAAAAGCGAAAGCGGGCGCTGCCGTCGAAGGTCATGTCTTCGCTGGCGCGGTAGGTCAGGCCTGCGCTCCACTGGTCGTTGAAGCGGGCGTGCAGGCCGAAGTTGTAACCGAAGGCATAGCCGTTTTCGGAATGGATACGCGCGTCGGCATGAGCAA
>NZ_DYZA01000005.1 GCF_020741395.1 Mailhella massiliensis
ACAGCCAAGGCGCGTGGCATTATGGAAGAAAAAAAGATTTCATGTCTCTTTGTCATAAATGACAAGAATAATCCTGTGGGAATAATAACACTTCACGATATATAGAAAAATTCGATAATCGCGTTCAAGCATCCCCTTAAACCGGGCGGTTTTCCAGCCTGTAAGGGCTTATTGCCTGTCCACAAACAACGCAAGAAAGCGCTTCCCGAAAAGGGAGGCGCTTTTTTTGCGCGCGGCCCGCGCCCGGCAGGAAAAGCCCCGCCCGCGCACTTCCCCGCGCGGCGTTTCCCGCTCCTTTATCCCCTGCGCTGGGGCGGCGCTGGCAGCTTATCAACGACACGTCGCCGGACGTGCCCTTCTCCCCTGCGCCGGGGCAACGCTCCCCCCCGGCACGGGAAAAAGGGACATGAGGGGCCCGGCACAGGGCAGCCCGCCGTAAAAAAGCCGCAGGACGGGAACGCGCGCGGGGGCGCTCAGGCGGCGGATTCGCCCGTGAGGATAATGTCGACCATGGCCGCATCCCCCTCGTCCGTACTGGCAGCTTATCAACGACACGTCGCCGGACGTGCCCTTCTCCCCTGCGCCGGGGCAACGCTTCCCCGGCACGGGAAAAAGGGACATGAGGGGCCCGGCACAGGGCTGCCCGCCGTAAAAAAGCCGCAGGACGGGAACGCGCGCGGGGGCGCTCAGACGGCGGATTCGCCCGTGAGGATAATGTCGACCATGGCCGTATCCCCCTCGCCCGTAACGGAGAGAAGATGCAGGAATCGCCGAATACCGTTGTCTCCGGCCGCCATGGCGCGCACCTTTGTTTCCACACCGTTCATGACGTCGGAAAAATCGCTCATGGTCAAGTTCTCCTCAGACACCCGGATCACCGTTATCACATACGCGACCTCGCAGGCGGAAAACACACCGGAGAGGGGTAAAAGCGCCTCCTCCTTCGCCCGGAGCAGGCACTTTTCTCCGCAGGCACTCCCGCGCGAGGCCACGACAACGGAACAGGCCGCAGCCTCGCTGAGTTCGTCCCGGTCGCAGTTCGTCAAACCTGGCTCACGGCAGCGCTCCTCCAGAAAAGCCTGAAGTTCCGCATGGCTGATCTTCTTCACCCCGGGTACGATCACACGTTCTTCACTCATGTCCACAGCGCCTCCTCCGGCTGCCCTTGCAGTCCCCCGCGCGCGGCATCACGCGCGGCATGCCGTCCTTCGCGGCCCGCAGCCGCTTTTTTTCAGCATACGGAAGAAAACGCCCGCACCTAGAAAAAACGTCCCGGCCGTCCACCACAG
Source organism: Mailhella massiliensis (assembly GCF_020741395.1). Lineage (GTDB taxonomy): Bacteria > Desulfobacterota > Desulfovibrionia > Desulfovibrionales > Desulfovibrionaceae > Mailhella > Mailhella massiliensis_A. Next base: position 1,290 of record NZ_DYZA01000005.1, read on the forward strand.
TGTGGAAAAGGCGGAGCTTTCCCATGCCCGGAAAACTTCGGCCGGGGCGGCGCTTCCCTTCCCGGGCAGGGCCCCGCCACAGGGAAGAAGGGGCTTTGCACAGGAGCCCGCTACGGGGAAGAAGGGAACGCCACGGCCGGGCATGCAGCCCCGCGCCTCCCCCCCCGGGCTCTCCGGTCTTCACGACGCAAATCCCGGCCTCCCCGCAGGCAGGGGGCTTTGAAGGCGGCGGGGAAAGCGTGCCCCCGCAGGAGGGGTATCCCTCCCGCGCGGCGCGACCGGCTGAGGGACATGGCTGATGAAAAGAGGCCCCCGCGCGATGCAAAGGGCTCCTCCAGAAAGAGGGGCCGGACAAAGCCCCCTGCCCTCCTCGGGCGCTGTTTTCCATGATGTTCCGCATGCGCCCGGAGGCCCGGAAAAAAGGCGACACCGCTCCTCGGCGGCAGCACCGCAGAAGAAGCCCCGCTCGCGGGGCCATGCCGCGCCGGAAAGGGCACGGGCAAGGCGGCGGGCCCTCCCTGCCCTTCCGGGGAACGCAGCCTCCCGGGATCCCGGCATACGCCCGGCTCCCGCGCCTCAGGCGCAGGGGAAGGCCCCTCCCGTGCCCGACGGCGTCCTGCGCCTCAGGCAAGGGGCCCGGCATGCTCCCGCAGGCGGACGCAGGCCGCAGCCAAGGAGCCCGCCTCAGGAGGGATTCCCCCGCCCGGCTTCACCGGGATACGCAGCCCGCTTTTCCCCCTGTAAGAGGCATGACCCTCTGCCTTTTCCTCTCCTCGTAGTGGGCGCAGCGCTCGCACAGCTCGGCGTTTTCCTTCCACAGGCGGCGATTTTCCGAAGAAAGCTCGCGGCGCTCCTCTTCCAGCCTGTCCAGCCTGATTTCCAGCCGGTTTTCCAGCCTGGCGCAATAGGGGCACTTCTCTGCGGCGGCGCCCGGCCGCTCCGGGGCTTCCGCAGGCCCCGCCTGCCCCCGTGCCTCTTCCATGCCCGGCGTGCATGACTCCTGCGGGCACATGGGCCCGGCCCCCGTGAGCAGCCATTCCAGCCTGACGCCGGTTTTTGAACAGATTTTTAGTATGACATCAGTATTGGGCAGATTTTCATTCCGCTCGTAAACGCCCAGCGATCCCTTGCCGATGCCGAGAATTCGGGAAAAAGCCTCCTGCGAATCGGTGCCGCGCGCTAATTTTATACGTTCTCCAAGCGTACTCATAGGGTAAACAGTCCACGCTCCAAAACTTTTCCCTCGCTGCCGGGGTAGAGTGCTGCTCCCTGCCGAGGCATGGACGGAAAAAATTTGGACTAATTTTTAAGTTCCACCCTATAATTCTGCTTTACTTGAACAGAAAAATATTCTAAAATAGAGACGAGGGTGGTGACAGGGAAAGGTGACATTCCGACTTTATCCGCTCCGATGGGGAATAGCAATGTTTGACCGGCAGTAATTCAGCGAAAGAAAACACGGCGTCACCGCGTTGTTACGTTTCTTTTTCGTCTGGCAAGGGCGCAAGATCCCCTGAAAAACCTTCCGTGGCCGTCTCCTCTTCCGTTTTCTGTGCCGGAAAAGGCAGAAAAATATCATGCGCGCCTTCCTTTGCAGGAAGGGGACGGGCGGCCCCAAAACACGGATGCCCGCAGGCTGCTGCATGGGCACGGCGAAGCGCCGCAAGGAAAAAGGGGAACTGCCCTTCGGAAGGTGAGAAAGCTCAGGCATGGGGCGGGGCTCAGCCGGGGGCGGCGGGAGAGCCTTTCCTGCGGAGGAAGCGGCGTCGGGCTTCTTTTCTGCGGCCCGTTCTCCGGCGGGGCTCGCGTGTTCCGGCAGGGGACGGCTTCGGAGAAAGCGCGTTCCTTCTCCGCTGTGACGTTCCAAAAAGTATACTTTTTTAACGCTTTCCTGCGGGAGACCATGATACGGAAAGGACGCATATTCCACGGCAACGACGACGCAGGCCTGCGCAGGCGCCGCCGCCTTTTGTGTTTTTCCCGGCAGGCCTCCGCACTCTCCGTGCCTTCGGCCATGCCGCATTTCCCATGCCTTCCGACACCGCCCTTCACGCTGATTTCTCCCTGCCGGGGGAAAGGCGCCATTCCGCACGCGGGCATGTTCTGCGCGCTCCCCTGCCTGGCGAAAACATGCCGCACTTCCCGTGGACATTCTTTCTTGCACGAAACAGAAAGGCCTTATATCCTATCCCCAAACACCTTCCATGTCTTCCCTGTGTTTCGGGAAAAGTGCCCGGGGCACACATTATGGAGCTTTCCTTGCTTCCCTTGCGGAGACGCCCCGGCGCCGGAAAACATCGCAGGCCCGAAGAGCGCTCGTGATGCTGCCCGTCAGGACATAAAACATCATACAGGACAGCGGAATCGCTGAGAGAACCGACAACCCTCAGGGTTCACTATGGAACGCGCATTTACAGAAGAAAAAAGAAAAAATAAAATCAAGGAATTAACAAGTTTTTTCCTGCACAGGCACTACTGCGACAATCACGCGGAAGCCTTCGTCGAATACATGGACGAGGTCTTTCTGTGGTTCGGCGCGGCCGAACACGAGTATATCGTCGGCACGGAAAATGTGGCGGCGACGCTGCATACCTTCAAAGGCAAGGTGCCTCCCTGCGAGATCTCCAACGAACACTACGATGTGATCAGCGTCTCGGAAAACGTCTATGTCTGCACGGGAATGTTGTGGATTTCCACCTCCCCTTCTTCCGACATGTATCTGCGCGTGCATCAGCGCGTGACTACCGTCTTCCGCTGGACGGAACAGGGGCCCCGCTGCTGCCACATACACCTTTCCAACCCGTACACGGAGATGGTGGAAAGCGATATCGGTTTTCCTGAAAAAATGTCGCTGGAATCGCGCAAGTATTTTCAGGAGCAGATAGAGGCGCAGAAGAAAAAGATCGAGGAGCAGAACGCCTCCATCATCCAGATGCATTTTGAAGACCTCTCCACCGGGCTCTACAACAGAAACAAATTCAACCAGGTGTGCGACGCCCTGCGGGAAGACTGCGGCGAGCGGCTCGGCGTGGCCTATTTCGACCTGAACGGCCTGAAAAAGACCAACGACACCCTGGGCCACCATGCCGGGGACGAGCTTATCTACCGCACGGCGCAGCATCTCCGCCGGGTGTTCGACCAGAAGGCCTACCGCATCGGCGGGGACGAATTCATCGTCATCGACCACGAATCGCAGGAAAAAGCCTTCCATGGGAAGGTGCAGGAAGTCATGGAGGCCATGCAGAAAGACCATCTGAGCGTCTCCACGGGCGTGTCCTGGCGCGCTTCCTCCTGCGGCATCGACGAGCAGATCAACGAGGCGGACAGGAACATGTACCTTGCCAAGAAAAACTTCTATTCCCAGTGGGAGAACAACCGCAGAAGCCGCTGAGGGGATCCCGGCGGAGCATACCCGCACTTTCACCGGGCGAATCCCGGCCCTTCCCCTTCACACCGCAGGGGCGAAAGGCCCGCCCCGGATGCGCTGCACGGTGCGGGGCCTGTGCGGGCCTTGCCGGGGCTGCAAAAAATCACGCATGCACGGCGCGGGGCCTGTGCGGAAGCCCGGGCGTTTCACTCCGGCCCCCTCCGCCCCAAGAGCGGCCGGGCCCCCGGAACCTTGAAAAGAGGGATGTTCTTTGCCGGGAAACGCGGCATGAAGCCGGGTCTGCTTCAAGGCAGAAGAAGGCCTATGGCGAGAAAAGAGCCTTCGCTCCCCTCATACCCTCTTTTCCCCATCCCTCCCTTCAGCACGACCGGCCCCGGCCTTTCCCCTTCCACACCGCAGGCGCGAAGGCCTTGCGTTTCGGCAGAGAACTGCCCCACCGGGCCTGAAGATGCGTCATGTTCCGCAGGCGAAAGCTCTTGCCCCGCCTTCCTCCCCCCCCATTGCGGAGGCGTCATTTCCTTACAGGCAAAGGAACGGGGCTGCCCGTCCTCTTTGCATGCTCCTCCGGCTGATGCGGAGGCGTGCCCTTTTTCGGCGGCCGGGCGCCGGTTGCGGCAGGGCTCAGCCTTTCCACATTGCCTGAGCGTATGGCCGCAAGGTTTGCCGCGATGCGCTCTTCGGGCCAGTCCCACCATTGCAGCGACTGAAGACGCCCGACGACCGCGTCGGAAAAGCGCCTGCGCAGCATCCGTGCGGGCACACCGCCCACTACGGTATAGGGAGGAACATCCTTCGTCACCAGCGCACGCGCGCCGATGATCGCCCCGTCGCCTATAGTCACGCCCGCAAGGATAACGGCTTCATACCCTATCCATACGTCGTTGCCTACGCGGATATCGCCCTTATTGTCCCATGCTTCGGCGACATTCGTTCCTTCCAGCCCCCATTCCTCATAAAAAATGGGAAAAGGATAGGTGGAAAGGGAAGAGAGGGTGTGATTGGCGCTGTTGAAAAGGAACTTCGCACCGCAGGCGATGGAGCAGAAACGGCCTATAATGAGCCTGTCGTGATTGACGGGGTAATGATACAGCACGTTGTTGCGCTCAAAGTCCCTCGGGTCGTGCACGAAATCGTTATATATGGTATAGGCGCCCACCTCTATGCCCGGCCCGGTGATGACGTTTTTCAGATAGACGGTCTGCCTGTCCCCGGTGCGGGGGTAAATTTTTTCTGAATTCACGGTTCTCTGCTCCCTGTTCATGCTGCCATGGAAAAATCCTCGGATAACACCCCGGGCGGAAACGGAAATTTCCCCCGATGCATCCAATCCCTTGCGTCCTCTTCGCCGGCGTGCCTTGCGGCCCGGGCACACTGTACGGGCGCGGGGCTTGCCGGGGCGGCTGCGCGCGGACGGCGGAAATGAATTCCCTTGCGGCCCGGGCGCTCGAAAGCCCCGGGCCCCCAGAGCGTTGAAAGAAGGCTATCCTCCGCAAAACGCGCCCCCTCATCTCTGAAAAACATTCGCCTTTTGCCCATGAAGGCAGAAGAAGGCGCCGCACGAATTTTTGCCCACGGCAAACGAAGGCGGAACCATGCAGGGGACGTCATTTCTCCCCAAACATCTTTATCATCCTTCCTTTGCCCCTGTTTTCCGGCGCATGCCGGAAAACAGGCGGCCTGCGTGAGCGGGTCCTCAAGGACACGCTCACACGGACTCTGCGGCAGAAGGCGGTAAGGCGGAGCTTTCCCGCCCTTTCCAGCCACAAGCGACAAAAAGGAGCCTTTCCCACTCTCGGAAGCGTTCCGAAACATCCGTGATACGAAGGATAGCCCCGGCCGGCCCTCGGGGCCACGCCCTGCCCGATGCGGGGGCCCGGGGGAGGTCACCGCCCCCGGCGGGGTGCGGGGCGGCGCCCCGTTTGCCTTTCCAGATACCAAAAGGGCGGCGAAGCCATCCGGCCGCGCCGCCCGAAAGCATGTCGGAAGAAGCTCAGGCCACTTCGGCGGCAGGCTTTTCCTCTTCGGCACGGTGTGCAGGGGCCTTGAACTGCATATTGTAGAGAGTGCGGTACTGGCCGTTGGGTATGGCCATGAGCTCTTCATGGCTGCCGAGTTCCACAAGGTTGCCTTCGTTGATGACGGCAATACGGTTGGCGTTCTTCACGGTGGAGAGGCGGTGGGCTATGACGAACACCGTCTTATCCTTCATGAGGTTATCAATGGCGCGCTGCACGATTTCCTCGGACTTGTTGTCGAGGGCGGAGGTGGCCTCGTCGAGGATGACGATGGGGGAATTCTTGAGGAAGGCGCGGGCAATGGCCACGCGCTGCTTCTGGCCGCCGGAAAGGAGTATGCCTCTTTCGCCGATATACGTTTCCACGCCCTTGTCGAGAGAGGCGATGAATTCGCTGAGGCAGGCACATTCCAGGGCCTTCCTGATATCCTCATCCGTGGCGGAGGGGTTGCCGAGGAGTATGTTTTCCTTGATGGTGCCGTCGAAAAGGAAGTTGTCCTGAAAGACCATGGCAATATGCTGGCGCAGATCCTTGAGGGCGAAGTTGCGCACGTCCACGCCGTCCACCTTGATGCTGCCCTTCGTCACGTCGTAGAATCGGGGCAGGAGGCTGACCAGGGTGCTCTTACCGCCGCCGGAATTGCCGACAAGGGCCAGCATTTCGCCCACGCGCACCTCGAGGTTGATATCGTGCAGCACTTCCACATTCTTGCTGTAGCCGAAGCTCACATGCTCGAAAGCGACGCCCTGCTTCACTTCGGGCAGGGGCGTGGTCTCTTCCTTTTCCAGAAGGGAGGAAGGCCGCTCCAGAAGGGAGAACACGCGCTCTATGGCCAGGAAGGACTGCTGCACGGAAACGGCCACGTTGGTGATGTTCTTGAGGGGCGTATAGAGCATGAGCAGCGCGGTGATGAAGGAAACGAAGTTGCCGGCGGAAATGGTGCCCTGGACGATGAGCCAGCTGCCCAGTGCTATGGCGAGGCCGAGGCCTATGGAAATGACGAAATGCATGAACGGCGTAATCCACGCGGTGCGGCGCGTCATGGCCACGGTGAGGGTGAAGACGTCGTTCAAAAGGCTGTTGAAGCGGCTCTTCTGCCTCTCCTGGAGGTTGTAGGCGGCGATGGTACGGTTGCCGGAAAAAGTTTCGTTGTAGGTGGTGTTCACCTGGAACATGCAGGTGTTGTTGCGCGTAACCAGGGTATTGAGCAGCTTTTTCACCTTGGTGAGCGGGGCCACGGCCACCACAAGGATGACGATAGCCAGAATGGAAAGCTGCCAGGAATTGTAGAAAAGCACGCCGATGAGGGCAATGGAGGAAAAGATTCTGGTGAGAAAGCTTTTCAGGTTGCCCAGAAGGCCTGAGCAGGCCAGTTCCGCATCGGAATTGAAGCGGAAAAGCACCTCGCCGGAGGTGGTCTTATCGAAGAAGGAAGGCTCGATTTCCACGAGCTTCTCATAGAGCCTGGCCTTCACGCCCATGGTGAGCTTGCCGCCCACCCATGCGTTGAGGTACGCGCCCCCGAAGTTCAAAAGGCCCTGCACCGTGGTGAAGCCCACGATGAGCAGGGGGATGTACCACGGCGATTCCATTCTTCTTGCTCCCTCTCCTCT
>NZ_DYZA01000006.1 GCF_020741395.1 Mailhella massiliensis
CCCTGAGAAGCTTGCCGTTCTCCTCCTTCATGGCAAGAAGGCGCGGACGATACTTCGTATCCACCTGTTCCACGGCGAATTGCACAGCATACATATACACTCTGTAGCACATCATACATGTGCCGGAGTAAGTCTGCAAAAGCTCCACAGGAGCATCTTTATCCTTCGCCTTTTCCTCTATACTTTGCAGGATATATTTCAGGTTTTCGGCAACGGCCATGATGTTCGCTGTTTCCACGGCATCGGCGGCATTGAGCATGAGCTCGAACTGCTCGCGCTCCATAGGCACGTTGTTGCTGACTATTCCGGCATATACTTGTTCTTTCTGCCGGTCAAAGCAATCCTGAAGCTCCCTTATTTCCTGCCGAAGAGCTTCCGTGTCCTTTTTTATGCGCTCCTGCGTCATCGCCATGGGATTCCATGAAGATTCCGGAGCGGTGACGCTCAGGCGCGCAAGCTCGCCGATTTTTTCCTGCTTCTCTTTTATCTGCGCGCGCGTCTCATCCTGAAGCTCCAGAAGATCAAGAAGGGGAGAATCCGCCATGATCTCAAAGCAGTCCTTCAGGATGCGCCGGAACTTCGCGTCCCGAAAGGTCAGGCGCTCCATGAGGGTACGCTCGTCCACATCCTTTCTTTCGGCGAATTGCTCAAGCCCGTCGTTGAGCCTCGAAAAAGCCTCGTCGCGTATCTTCTGGGGGGGACTGTATGCCCACGCCCCATCGAAAGAAAGGATAAGGACCATCGTAAAAAGAAAAAAAATCCGCATGGCTCATCCCGGCAGCAATAGGAAGTTTTCTGAAAACGGCGTTTCCGCCTCCTCACGAGGGCCCATACTGCCACGGAATTCGCGTCACGTCGAGCAGAGGGCATGCCCTCCCCGTGTGGCGGTCGCCCGAAATCGACCTTCCTTTTTTCTTCAAAACGCGCCTCTCAGGAAAAAACTTCCGCGAATCGCCTTCCGGATTCGGTCGAAGCCGTCCTGTTCCCGCTTCCCCTTTACGAACGCCCTTTTTTTCCCTACATACAACGAATACCGTTGTGTACCGGATACCATCTTTCCGGCGGAAAGCGCGACGCTTCTCCTCCCGCGCGGTTCCGCCCGTAAAAAAGGAAGATCACAAAGACCCGGCTTACCTTCCAACACGCCATACGCACCATGCAAGGAGGCTCTGCCTTATGCCGCAGCTGATTTACGGAGTCTGGGACCATGTCGTCTACGACAATCGCGGCTCCGCAATTCCTACCTATCCCAAGGAATTACCGTTGGAACTTTTCGACGAGTTCAACGAAGGGAATCCCATGGAGATTTTCCTCAGCAACCGGGGCTTTCTGGTCTTTTCCCGCACAGCCAGCCTCGCCTGGGCGCTGTGGAAGCACCATGAACGCCTTGCCGCCGAGTCCTGCGGCAAATGCTCTCCCTGCCGAGCGGGTTCGCATATTCTCGCGCAGGAGCTGGAAAAAGCCTGCCACGGCGGAGAGGTGAATTGGGAAGAAGTGCGTGACGTCACAGAGCAGATGCACGAAACCTCCATGTGCGGCGTGGGACGCACAGGCACGACGCCGCTCTTTGAAGCCATTTCCCATTTCCCCGACGAGCTGCGCCCCTTCCCCTTCCACGGCAATGCGGGCTTCTATTCCGTGACGACAAGCCCCTGCATCGAAGCCTGCCCGAGCCACGTCAACGTGCCCCGCTACATCGACTACCTGCTGGACGGACATAACGACCTCGCCGCAGGCGTCGTGCTCAACCACTATCCTCTCGCGGGAAGCTGCGGCAGAGTCTGCGTGCGCTACTGTGAAAAAGCCTGCCGCCGCGCCCAGGTGGACAGCCCCATAGATATCAAGAACCTCAAGCGCTTCGCCGCCGACAAGACCATCGTACCCGGTATCCTGAAGCCCGAACCCTGCCCCACTACCAAGAACAAGCGCGTGGCCGTCATAGGGGCAGGCCCTGTGGGCGTCACCTGCGCCTATCAGCTCCTGGAAACCGGCTACCCCGTGGATATTTATGAAGCCCACGACAAGGCGGGCGGTATGGTACGCTACGGCATCCCCTTTTACCGCCTGCCCAAGAACGTGCTTCTGCAGGAAAACGAGCTCGTCAAGCAGATGGGCGGCATGTTCTTCTTCAAACAGAAGCTCGGGCGCGACTTTCACATCAACGACCTGTTCGACCGGGGCTACAAGGCCGTGTTCATAGCCACGGGTTGCCCCCTGGGCGGATACCTCGGCATGGAAGGAGAGGACTCTTCGCTTCCCGGCTATGAAAACGGCATCGACTTTCTGGAAAAGGTGCACGACGTTCTGGAAAACGGCGTCACTCCCACCATGGAAGGCGACGTGGTCGTGGTGGGCGGCGGCAACGTGGCCATGGACTGCTGCCGCTCCGCCGTGCGTATGACGCGCGGAAAGGTGCACCTCGTGTACCGCCGCACGGAGGCCGACGCACCGGCCGACAGGGAGGAAATCGTGGAAGCCATGCGTGAAGGCGTGGAATTTCATTTCCTTTCCGGGCAGGATTCCCTGGTGATGGAAAACGGGAAAATCGCAGGCCTGCGCTGCGTGGCCATGCAGCAGACGGAACCCGATGAAAGCGGCCGCCGCGGTGTCACCCCCATCCCCGGTTCTGAATTCGTCATTCCCTGCGACCATGTCATCGCGGCCATAGGCCAGAAAAGCGATCCGGCCATGCTCGTCAAGGAAGACGGCATCGCCCTCGACCGCAAGAACTGCATCATCGTCGATGAATATCAGGCGACCTCCAGGCCCGGCGTCTTCGCCGGCGGCGACGGCACCACCGGCCCCCGCACCAAGGGCCCGAGCGTGCTCATCCACGGCATGGCACAGGGGTCCATAGGAGCCCAGGCCATTGTAAGCTATCTGGAATACGGAAAGCCCCCCTTCCTCGCGCGCGAACGTATCAGCCAGCTCATCCGGCAGGCCGACCTGCTCGGCGACGATCCGGTATGCGGGCAGGAAAAGAAATCCCGCGTGAAGCTGAATGAACTTGCCCCCGCAGATCGCGCAGGCAACTTCAAGGAAGTGGAACTGGGCATGAGCCAGGAAGAGGCATGGCAGGAAGCAAAGCGCTGCATGCGCTGCTACCGCATCATGTCCGTCGTCACCCGCGCTCCCATCCCCGGTTTTAAAGCCTAACCGTTTCTGAGAGAATCCGCCATGAATGCATCCATCAACGGAAAAGAATATACTTTCGAGCCCGGGGAAACCATCCTGCAGGTAGCCCGGCGCAACGGCATCTTCATTCCCACCCTCTGCCACTTCCAGCCTCTTGACCACAAGCCCGGCACCTGCCGCGTCTGCCTTGCGGAAATTACGGACAAAAACGGCCGCACCGAAATGGCCACCACCTGCAATACGCCCATGGAAGAAGGCATGCGGGTGAACACCCGTTCCACCCGCGTGCGCGACATGCAGCGCCTTCAGGTGGAACTCATCTTCGCCGATCACGACCAGGACTGCGGCGCATGCGCCCGCCACGGCAACTGCGAATTGCAGGATCTTGCCGAATATGTAGGCCTTTCCACCAACCGTTTTGCAACGCGCATGCCTTCCGTGCGTCCCCTGGACAACACCATGCGCGGCATGGTGCGCGACATGACCAAATGCGTGCGCTGCATGCGCTGTGTGGAGGTATGCCGCAAGATGCAGGGTGTGGCCGCCCTCACCGTGGACGGTACGGGCGTGGGCGCGCACATCGGCGTGGGCATGGCCCCCAGCCAGAATACCTCAGCCTGCATACAGTGCGGCCAGTGCACCCTGGTCTGCCCCACGGGCGCGCTCGCGGAACGCGATGAGAACGACACTGTGCTCGATTACCTCGCCAACCCGGAAATCACCACCGTGTTTTCCTTCGCTCCATCGGTGCGCGTCATCCTCGGTGAGGAATTCGGCCTCGCTCCCGGGCAAAACGTGCAGGGCAGGATCATCGCCGCCCTGCGCCGCCTCGGCGCCGATATCGTCATCGACACCGACTTCGCCGCCGACGTCGTCATCATGGAGGAAGGTTCGGAACTGCTTACCCGTATGAAGAACGGCGGCAAACTCCCCACCTTCACCTCCTGCTGTCCTGCCTGGGTGAACTACGCGGAAAAACATTGCCCGGAAGTGCTGCCCTATCTTTCCACCACCCGCTCCCCGCAGGCCGTAGTCGGTTCTCTGGTCAAGACCTATCTGGCGGAAAAAATGGGGATTCCACCTAAAAAAATCCGCAACATCTCCCTCATGCCCTGCACGGCGAAAAAGGATGAGGCCGCCCGCCCACAGCTCCATGTCCACAGCACTCCCGACACCGACGTGGTGCTTACCATTCGCGAGCTTTCCCGGCTCTTCCGCCGCTGCGGCATCAATCTTGCCGAGGTGGAGCCTGAAGACTTCGACAACCCCTACATGAGCGCCTCCACCGGTGCGGCCGTCATTTTCGGCGCCACGGGCGGCGTGATGGAAGCGGCCGTGCGCACCGTGTACGCCGTGCTCAACCATAAGGAACTGCCCGGCGTGGACGTGGTACCCGTGCGCGGCGAAGAAGGTATGCGCGAAGCGGAAGTGGATCTCGGCGAAGGAAACGGCGTCATCAGGGTGGCCGTGGTGCATGGCCTCGCCAACGCCCGCAAACTCGCAGAGCAGGCCATAGCCGGCAATTCCCCCTACTCCTTCATCGAAGTCATGGCCTGCCCCGGCGGCTGCGTTGACGGCGGCGGTACCTGCCGAGTGAAAAAGAGCTATCATCCCCATGCCCACGAACGCAGGGAAGGCCTTTTCGCCATTGACCACGACATGCCTCGCCGGCAGTCCCACAACAACCCGCAGATCATCCGCCTCTATAAGGATTTCCTCGGCGAGCCGAACTCCCATAAGGCACATGAACTTCTGCACACCCACTACACCGACCGCAGCAAGGTGCAGACGGAAAGCATTTCCGCCACCAAGAAAAAGCTGACCCTCACCGACCATTCGGCCTGAGGTTTCCGCGCTCCCTGAGCACATAAAAGGGCCGCCCTTCCGGGGCGGCCCTTCACTGTTCATCGCGGAGAATTGCTGAATGTACGTCTGCAGCGTCTAAGCACGAAACACGGCAAAACGTGATTCGCCCTCCGTCTCTGTTTCTCTCCTGCTTTCCCGGCCCCCCCGTGCAGAACCCGGCACTGCTCTCAAGCCTCCCCATCGTCACCCACGGGAGCTTTTATTCCGCCAGTTTTTTCAGCGTTTCTCCCGCAATCCTGTATACCGTCCAGTCGCTCATGGGCTCCGCTCCGAGGGACAGATAAAAATCAATACCCCGGCTGTTCCAATCGAGGCACCACCATTCCAGGCGGCCGCAGCCGCGCTCAACGGCGATGGACGAGAGCTTTTTCAATATCGCCTTGCCGTATCCTCTGCCGCGGTATTCCGGCCGGACATACAGATCTTCCAGATAGAGGCCTGCCCGGCCGAGGAACGTGGAAAAATTATGGAAGAACAGCGCAAAGCCCACTTCCGTCCCCTCTTCAAGGGCGAAAATTACTTCGGCCTTCCGTCTGTCGAATATCCATTCTTCCAGAGTCCGTTCATCCGCCACTACTTCATGCAGCAACTTTTCATACGCCGCAAGCTCCCTGATGAACTGCAGAATCAATGCGGTATCCTTTCTTTCCGCATAGCGGAACCCACATGACATGACTTTTCCTCCCGTACTCCGTATCCCGTGTCTCCGTAACTCTTCTACCTCAATTCCGGGGAAGTGAAAACCGGGAGACTGCCGGAACTCCAGGGGATGAGGCGTATCGCCATAACCTGCCGATACAGAAATTGCGTCCGCCCGGACAGGCATGTGCCTTACCTTGCCATCTCCTGCCCTTACCCTTCCCCTGCGGAGCGGAATCCCAAGAAAAAAATACCCTCGGCAACCTGAACCACGCTGTGGAGCTG
>NZ_DYZA01000007.1 GCF_020741395.1 Mailhella massiliensis
TTGATTTGCTTATGGGCGCAGTTGCCAGACCGCACCTCTTTCTTAGCAAATCAAAAGGAGTGTTTATAACCTACGCATAACTATAAGTTTTCGGGAACCCCCAGCCTAGCTGGGGGTTTTCTTTTAACCAAGAAGCCGGGCCTTCCCTGAAAGCCCGGCTTCTTATTAAGAAAAACATCTACGGCTGCGAAGGCTCCTCCGATGAAGCACCTGCGGCCCCAGCGCCTTCCCTCTCCGGGGAAGCTCCGGCACTACCGCCGGAAAGCGCGGCGGAAAACGGCTCACCTGTAGCCTCCGCACATTCCGAAGAGGCAGCCGCCTTTTGCGGAGCGGGCTCGGAGTATGCCGCAGGAGCGGAAGTTTCCGCCCGCTCCCCGGACGGAGAGGGCGTCGTCTGTAAAACCTCTTTCCCCTGACCGCCGGCCGCTTCTCCGGGCAATGCTGAAGCCTCCGCGGCAGGTTCTGCAAGGCTCCCCGCCGAAGCGCCCCCAGCCTCCGTATCTGAAGAAGGCGGTGCAAAGGAAAGGGGGCCGGAAACTTCCCTGACAAAAGACTCGGAAGAAGCCCCTTCCGGCACTCTCCCGTCCCCGGGGTCGGGAGTTTTACCGACAGGCGTCTGTATCCTGCCAGAGACCTCCACGGCGGAAGTCTCATCCCGGGCTTCGGGAGCAGCGGCGGACTCCTCCTTCACCGAAGAGGGTTCCGCTTCCGGGGAAATGACATTCTGCACCTCCGCCTGCCTGTTCTCCCCTTCCACCGCCGCTTCCGGGAAAAGAACAAGCCGTGCGCGCTGTTCGCAAAGCCCGGCCATACTGCGGCAGACAAACGCCGCCGCGCGCACGGACTCCTCGGAAGCACGGCGACGGCTCAACCATTCCCCAAGAAACACCAGTTCCGCACTGGAAAGCGTTTTCCCCTCCGCACTGCGGCGAATGGCATGAACCATATCAGCACGGGCCCTTTCCTGCCTTGCGGCATACATACCCGCCTCACGGGAACATTCCTCCATGCGGCGGCTTTGTATGGCCACCTCTTCCTTGTTTCCCGCTTCTCTGGCCAGGGAAAGCGCGGTATAGGCGCGGGCGAAACCGTCGTTAGCGGCGGCTTCCTTTTCCGCCGCACGGCGTACGGCCGAGGAAAGAGCGGCAAGATCCGCCCCGGCGGCTGCGTCCAGCGAAGCGGAAAGACGCTGAAACTCCCCGGCATACACCAAGAACATGTCCGCAACCTGCGCATCGGAAAGCGGCGAACGGCCGCTCCGGGCCGCACGTTCCATTTCCTCCACAAAGCACGGCGCATACATGCGGTACAGAGCTTTCAACATGCCCGGAGTGAATACATAGTTCAGAACGCCGGAGCGGCTTTTCAGCGGGTCGCGCTCCACACTGCGAAGTGCGCCGGAATTGCTGTAGCGAAAATTCCCATACATGAGCGTAGCCGTGGTACGACCTCCGCGCCCCTCCCTGCGCGAAGGCACATATCCCGATACAAGCCAGCGGGCAACGTCGCGCACAAAGGCGACAGTCACCACGGAATCCTGCCTCTGCATATCCTGAACGGGAGGCCTGTTCTCCACCGTTCCCGAAGCGCTGTCCCCTCCGGGAAGCGTGGGGCCGCTCTCCTTCATGGCCTGCTCCACGCGGGCCAGTGTATCCGCCTCCGGATCGGCAGGGACAGGACGGGATTCCGTAGTAATGGCTGCCGATACTTCCCCGGCCTTTTGCTCTTCCCGCACCTCGCCCCGTGCTTTTTCCTGCCCGACATTCTCCCGCACGGCCGGCGCTGGAGGCGCAGAAGTTTCTTCCTCGGAAATCACTGCTCCGCTCGGCACGGCAGGAGCCGTCTTCACTGTGGGAGCCTGCCCTTCATGAAAAAGAAAAAACCATGCTCCGCCGCCGGCACAAAGCAAAACGGCAAAGCATACTGCCAGGTTACGGAAAAAACGCGAAGGGGCGGCCATGGGCGGGGACTCCGTCTTACCCGAAAATTCCGGGCGGGTTGGCATAAATTTACACTTCTTGTTTTTTAGCGTATTCCTCGGCGTCTGTGAAGTGCGGGCCTGCACGTCTGCGCTCTTGTACAGATCCCTATTCTCCGCCACGAGGTTCCCCATGAAGTGCCGCCGCTGCCGTTCCCGCGCCGTTGTTTCCCTGCCCAGCCACAATACCGCCTTCTGCCCCGACTGCTTTCTGGATTTCTTTTCCCGGCAGGTGGACAGAGGCATCCGGGAACACAAGCTCATGACCCGGAGCGATCGTGTGCTGGTAGCTCTTTCCGGCGGCAAGGATTCCCTCGCCCTCATGCTGGAACTGGGGCGGCAGGGCTATAATGTCACGGGCCTGCACATCGATCTCGGCATCCCGGAATCCTCACCTGCCGCGCGGGGTGTAGTGGAACGCTTCTGCAAAAAATACGATTTTCCCCTCATCATCCGCGATATGGCCGCCGAGGGCCTGGCTATTCCCGGTGTGAAGGCCGCGCTCCGTCGCCCCGTCTGTTCCGCCTGCGGTAAAATCAAACGCTACTACTTCAATCAGACAGCACGAGAGGGCGGCTTCAATGTGCTCGCCACCGGCCACAACCTTGACGATGAAGTGGCCCGCCTCACCAGCAATACCCTGCGCTGGGACAGGGCCTACCTCAGCGATCAGGGCCCCCTTCTGGAAGACTCCGACGGCTTCACCAGAAAAGTAAAACCGTTCTGGCGAGTCACGGAATTTGAAACTGCCAACTACGCTTTTCTTATGGGTATAGAAAACCACTATGCCCCCTGCCCCTACAGTGAAGGGGCCAGCTTCTCCACGCTGAAAGGCCTGTGGCTTGAACTGGAAGAAAAAATGCCCGGAAGAAAAATGGACTTCTACCACGGTTTTCTGGAACGCGGCAAGCCCGCCTTTCAGCAGGAGGAACAACAGAAGGGCCAAACCCTGCAACCCTGCGTCCGCTGCGGCTATCCCACTTCCTCGGAGATATGCGGCGTCTGCCGCATCCGTGAAGCCCTTGCCGCCCAGAAGTAACAAAGTCTTCCACCTGTAACAAAACGAAACTTGTCTTTTCCCGGAAAACGCCTATTCTGCAAGGTGTACAGGCAGGATTTCCCAGTGTCTCTTACGAAGGAGAATCCCATGAAGAGCAGATTTCTTGCCATCCTGTTCTCCCTCGCTCTTGTCGGTTGCGCCCCGGATCCCTATGGGCCGGACGTGTCGGGAAGCGTGGCCTTCGGTCCGGGCGGCATTTACGCCGGAAGCATCGGCATAGGTACAGGAGGATATTATACGCCGGGGTATTACGGAACTTCCCTCCTCTTCCCCGTGCTGCCGCCCCCCA
Source organism: Mailhella massiliensis (assembly GCF_020741395.1). Lineage (GTDB taxonomy): Bacteria > Desulfobacterota > Desulfovibrionia > Desulfovibrionales > Desulfovibrionaceae > Mailhella > Mailhella massiliensis_A. The sequence continues at coordinate 3,328 of NZ_DYZA01000007.1, forward strand.
TACTCGTGCGCCCCCGGCCGCCGCACCCGCCGCACGGTATTCTTCCGCCTCCGCATCGCCCGCCGATGCACGGTATCCGGCCTCCCGGCCCTCCGCCGGGAGGGCCTCGTCCGCCTGCAATGCGTCCCGGCAGACCGAGGCATCCGGCCATGGCTCCGGGAAGGCCCGGCGGCCCGAGACCTCCCATGGTACGCCCGGCCGGTGGAAATACTTTCCGACCACCTGCCTTCAGGCCCGGCGGCATGCCTCGCCCCGGCGGCCCGCGCAGATAATCTTTTCAGCCCTTTGCCGGTTACGGCGAGGGGCTTTTCGTCTTAAAAACAACATATTCCTGCCGGAGACGGGTCTCAGCCCGGTATCTCCCCAAAAAAGAACGGCACGCCCGGCTCCTTGTGGAACCCGGCATGCCGTTTTTTTTTGACAAAGCCCTTTGGTCCTGCATATTCCTCAGGGCAAGGCTCAAGGCCCGGCCTACAGCCCCTCCTTGAACACGAGCCCATACGTCGGAAAACGGACGCCACGCTCCGGGCCGGAAGACGCCCTACTTATGGAAAAAAAACTTCATGCACCAGCAGAATACCGGCACAAGCAATATGACCACATAAAGGCGCATCATCTGGAACGCCATGATCGTAGGCAAATGCTCCGCCGCATCGGCAAGACCGATTACGGCGTTGAGTCCTCCGGGTGAAGTGGCCAGGATGGAACTTGTCACGTCCAGATCCGTCATGTGCCGCACCACAAAGGCCGATCCCAGCCCCGCCAGAAGCAGAATAACGGTACTCAGTACCATGACGGGGATCTGATCCTTCATGCCTGCCAGCATGTCCAGAGAAATCATGGAGCCTACGCAGATGCCTATGGCTATCTGCGCGGCATTGTAAAAAAGCGAAGGCATCTGCGCGTCGGCAATGCCGAGAAGCTTCACCGTCATGCTTCCCACCACGGCCCCGAGCATGCACCCTCCGGGAATATTCAGATATTTGAAAAGGCAGCCCATGGCTGTTCCGCAAACGACAAGCATAAGTATCTGATGATTCATGGCGGACCTCATCGCTGGAGATTTTTCAATTTTACCTTGAAATCATACGCGTTGCAAACATGAATTGCAGTTTTTTCATGGATATCGCCAATGTCCGCAGATAGTCCGCAACACTATGCCGGGACGTTGCATATTCGCACCTGCTCCCCTCTTTCCCTCGCTTTTCCATGGCCGGAAG
>NZ_DYZA01000008.1 GCF_020741395.1 Mailhella massiliensis
TTCCCCTTTTCCGACAGGCCGGACATGACGCGCACCTCATCGGCATTTCTTTCCTCAATGGGAATATCGCGCACGCCGTCGCTCAGGGAAAAGTCAAAGGTAGAGGAAGGCAACGCCACATAGAAGGGCACATTGTTGTCGTGTGCGGCAAGAGCCTTCAGATAAGTACCTATCTTGTTCGCGGCATCACCCCGGCGCGTCACGCGGTCGGCCCCGGTGATGACCATATCCACCATACCGTGCTGCATGAGATGGCCCCCGACATTGTCGGCAACAAGGTCGTGCGGGACGCCGTGCATGCCCAGCTCCCATGCCGTAAGGGAAGCCCCCTGATTACGGGGCCGCGTTTCATCCACCCAGACATGCACGGGAATACCCGCATCGAAGGCGGCGTACACAGGGGAAAGCGCGGAACCGTAATCCACAAAGGCCAACCACCCCGCGTTGCAGTGTGTGAGTATGTTGACACATTCCCCTCCCTTGCGTGCAGAGAGCTCTCTGATAACAGCAAGGCCATGCTCTCCTATGCGGCGGCAGAAGCTTGCGTCCTCATCGGCTATGATCTGCGCTTCGGCACGGGCGGCCGCCACGGCCTCCCGCCTGCCGAGGCCAGCCATGGCTTTTTTCTGGCGATCCAGAGCCCAGGCAAGATTGCTCGCCGTGGGGCGTGTGGCGCGCAGTTTTTCCATACTCTGTGCCATGAAGGCGGAAAAATCCCCCTCCGGCGCGGTGCGGGCGGCAATCCATACGCCCCATGCCGCCGTTGCCCCGATGAGTCCCGCCCCGCGCACCTGCATCTCGCGTATGGCGAAACACACCTCTTCCAAGCTTCTCAGGGGGAGCGCACGAAACTCGTGGGGAAGAAGTCTCTGGTCGATGATGAAAAGCGTCTCCTCTTCTCCCTCTCCTTCCGTCCAAATGGTGCGGTAATGCCTGCCGCTTACGTTCATGCTCAAGCCTCCGGCTATTGTATGCTCAGTTCAAGGGCGTTGCGGTTCACGGGAACCAGAGCCACCTTTCCCATGGTCTTCATATCGAGCACGATGCGGGTCTTATCCTCATGCTGTCCCACTCGCACCGCCTGCACAAGCCTGTTGCTGGGCACACGGGGCGCTTCCAGCTCCCAGTTGCCCGCAAGGTCGAGCACCACGCGATCGGGATCGCCGAGGATGGAACAGTGTCCTACCATGGGAGCATTGCCCTGCAAAACCAGCTTGATAAGGCTGCCTTTCATGGAAAACTTCGCGGAAGTGACCACTCTTTCGTATCGAGGCTGCGCCTTCTGGGGCACGGACGGCTCTCCTCCGGCCACAGTGCGGACCTCCTCCAAGGCCTCTTGTACGATACCGGGGGAAGACTCGGCTTTCTTACCACGCTCCGCATTCACCGGGGCGGACTCCTGCGCCGCCTTCAACGTCTTCGTTTCCGATGAGGGAGCGACTTTCTTCCCAGCTTCTGCGGCCTCACCTAAGGAGCGTTCCTCAGAAGAAACGGATACGGCCTTGCTCCCGCCTTCTGGAGGCGCGCTTTTTTCCCGTGCCGCATTTCCAGAAGAAAAGCCCTCCGCTTCGTCGACAGAGGAATCTTCCCTGAAAAATGCGGGGGACTCCGTCAGCACGTCCCCTTTCCCGCCGGGCGCGGATACCGCTTCCGGAAGAAACGTCGAAGGGATGGAGGAAACACCTCCGCTTTTCAAGGGAGAAGCACTTTTCACTTCTGGAAATATTCCGCCGCCCAAAGGCGAGGGATCCGCTGCCGACCAGTCATGCTGCGAGGGCGGCAGGGAAGGCTCACTCTCCGGCTCTCCCCGGCCTTCCTGATACTCGGTGAGTCCGACAATCTTTCCCGATACTTCCGAGAGCCCGGCCTCATAACCGGGTTCATCCTTCAGAACGGCGGCAGCGCCGACAGCGACAGCCAGCATGGCGGCCGCACAGGCGAAAAGACGCAATGTCCTGCTCATATCACCTCTCATGCTTCATGATCCGAAGCGGTATTTCGTTCCTCTATAGCCGAGATGCCCGCACCATGACAAGCAGCCCCGCCATGTGAAAAATTCTGCCACAGTGGACGATACGGCGTTTTTTCTATAGACCAGTTTCATCAACATTCCTTTATGGTTTGAAAGTTCCCCCCTTCCTAGGGGAAAACGAAATCAGGCTCAGGCCCGGCAGGCGGATTCTTTGCACCGCAGAAGAACGGTGCTGCCCGCCGGGCGGCGGAATCCGTCGGCAGTGACGGCAGCGGATAAAAACATGCATGAACTTTCCCTTATGGCAAGCGTGATGGACATAAGCCGGGAGGAACTTTCCCGGCACGGGGCCTCAAGGCTCCTTCTTCTGCGCATACGCTACGGCGTGCTGGACCAAGTTCAGCCCGACGCCATGCACATGGCCTTTGAAGCCATGACTGCGGGCACGCCCCACGAAGGCGCGAAGCTGGAGCTCGTGGAAGAACCTCTAGGCCTCCGCTGCAGCCTGTGCGGACACAGTTTCCAACCCGAGGACAGAAACGCCCTGTACGCTCCCTGCCCTTCCTGCGGTGAAACCGCTCCCTTCGTCCTCACGGGCGGGGAAGGTATTTTTCTCGATCACCTGGAGGCGGAGTAAGCTGCCCCCCTTCTCTTTTCCGACAAACACCTTTGAGGCATACCATGGAAATTCCCGTCGTACGCAATGTTCTGGAAGCCAATGAACGCATCGCCGCGCGCCTTCGCGCCGATTTTACGCGCCGAGGCATACTCGTGCTCAATCTCATCAGCTCTCCCGGCTCCGGCAAAACATCCCTGCTGGAACGCACGCTGAACGACCTTTCGGGAGAATTCCGCATGGCCGTCATCGAAGGCGACCTGCAGACCGACAACGACGCCCGCCGTGTGGCCGCTTCCGGAGCGCAGGCCGTACAGATCAATACGGAAGGTGGCTGCCACCTGAACAGCAGTATGATCAGCGAAGCCCTTCAGTCCCTCAACCTGGAGGGGCTGGACATTCTATTCATCGAAAATGTGGGCAATCTTGTCTGCCCCACGGAATTCGACTGCGGGGAAGACGCCAAAATAGCATTGCTCAGCGTGACTGAAGGGGACGACAAGCCCCAGAAATACCCCTATCTCTTCCGCAAGGCCAAAGCCATGCTTCTCAATAAAACGGATCTTCTGCCTTATGTGGATTTCAACGTGGAAAAGGCCCGCGTCCATGCCCGCGCCGTCAATGCGGAGCTTGCGGTGATGGAAGTGTCCTGCCGCACCCATTCCGGGCTGGACGCCTGGTATGACTGGTTGCGCGCCGCCAGAAAAGCAAAAAAAGAAGCCTCCCATGACTGATCACGGATCCTGCTGCTGCCGCCTGCCAGAAAGCGCGCCCTTCCACTCCTATGAGGAGGTCCTGCAACACCTGGATTCACTGGGCCTCTTTCACATGGATATGGGACTCGGCCGCATGGAACGCGCCCTGCACGCCCTGGAACTCGACAGACTGCGCTGCCCCGCCGTGCAGATTGTGGGCACCAACGGCAAGGGGTCTACGTCGGTCTTTCTGCAGTCCATAGCTATGGCTCACGGCCTGAATGTAGGCCTGTACACCTCGCCCCATTTCGTATGGCCGGAAGAACGCATACGGCTCAACCACACCATGCTCCCCCGCCGCGTCTGGCCGGCCCTCGCCGGGGATGCTCTCCGGGCGGAGAAGGGGCTCACTTATTTCGAGCTGCTCACCGTCATGGCGGCCTCCGCCTTCCAGACCAGCGAAAGTGACCTTGCCATTTTTGAAGCGGGGCTTGGCGGCAGATACGACGCCACCACCGCCCTTCCTGTGGATATGATCTGCTTCGTACCTATGGGCATGGACCACATGAACGTGCTTGGCGACAGCCTCGCCGCCATAGCGGATGACAAGTCCGACGCCCTGCGCGAAGGCGTCGCCATGGCCGTGAGCGCCCCGCAGGAGTCGGAGGCCCGGGATATTCTCTTTGCCAAAGCCGACGCCCGCCAGATTCCCCTGTGCTCCTGCCCCACCAAAGAAAAATGCGGAGGGACCAGAGCCGGAAGCGCTCTTTGGGAGAGCCTGCCCGAAGAGCTGAAGGCATGTTCCGTTCTTCCTGACGATGCCATACTCGGCCTGCGCGGCCCTCATCAGCACGTGAACGCTCAGACTGCCGTGCTGGCCTGGGTGCTGCTCTGCCACCGTTACCGCTGGAAAACCGACTGCCGTACCATTGCCCGGGGACTCAGGCTGGCCTTCATTCCCGGCAGGCTGCAATACGCTCCCGCTTCCGGCGGGCATCCCGCCCTGTGGCTGGACGGTGCGCACAACACCCACGGTATGAAAGCCCTCCTCGCATCCGTCAGAGACATGGGCGAAGAAGAGCGTCCCGGTGCTGTGGTGTTCTCCTGCCTGGCAGACAAGGAGCCGGAAAAACTCACGGCGCTGGTACGCGAACTTGCCGGGGACTTGCCCCTTTTTGTTCCCACCATTAAAGATAATCCCCGAGCCGCACAGGGAAGTGCACTTTCCGCCATGCTCGGCCCGAAAGCCCTTGCCGTGCCCGGCCTGAAAGAGGCCCTTGCGGAAGCAGAACAGGCCGCCGGGAAAAGACCCGTGCTGGTATGCGGTTCCCTGTACCTGCTCTCGGAACTTTTCACTCTCTGGCCCGACCTTCTGGAAGCGCCTCTCGCCTCTTCCTGAACGGCTGCCGAGAGGGAAGGCCCTACCTTCCCAGTCTGTAAGGAGTGTTTCATGTCGTCACTTTTCCGCTTGCTTCCTTCCGTGGATGCCTGCCTGCATCAGCTGGAGGCCGTCTTTCCCGACACGGCCCACGCCGTGCTGCTGGAAAGCTGCCGAGCCGTGCTTGATGAGCTGCGCGACGACATACGCGCAGGCCGTGCAGCCGACGCCTCCGCTCTCTCCATGGAAGCCGTGGAACCGCGCCTCCGTGCCGCCGTGGAAAAAAAGGAGCGCCCCCGCTTCCGACGCGTCATCAACGGCGCGGGCGTAGTGGTACACACCAACCTCGGCCGCTCCGTACTGGCCAAAGAAGCATGCGCGGCCGTAAGCATTGCCGCCTCGGGCTACAGCAACCTGGAATTCAATCTGGAAACCGGGGAAAGGGGCAGCCGCATCAGCCTGGTGGAAGAATTGCTCTGTACCCTCACCGGGGCCGAAGCCGCCCTGGTGGTGAACAACAACGCTGCGGCCGTGCTGCTCATGCTGGATACCCTGTGTAAGGGCGGGGAGGTTATCCTTTCCCGTGGGCAGCTTGTGGAGATAGGGGGAAGCTTCCGTATTCCCGACGTGATGGAGCGAAGCGGCGCTACACTGAAAGAAG
>NZ_DYZA01000009.1 GCF_020741395.1 Mailhella massiliensis
AGTCGAGCATCAACAGGGTAGTGAAGGAATTGAAAGACATGAATATCATAGACTGTTTTACCAAGAACAAAATTCATGTCATAGATGAGAAAAAGCTTGAGAAGTGTGCCATGGGGGTAAAATAGGCGAAGGAATGCAGCGAGCTCTGCATTCCTTCGAGCGTTTACAGGGAAGCCAGAATCCCGCCGTCCACCACTATGGTGGCGCCGGTGACGTAGTTCGCCGCATCGGAGGCGAGGAATGCGGCGCAGCCGCCCATGTCTCCCATGCCGCCCCAGCGCCCGGCGGGGATGCGATGTTTCAGGTATTCCACCATAGGGGCGTTCTGTTGCAGGCCTGCGGTGAAATCCGTGGCAATGACGCCCGGGGCTATGGCATTGACCTGAATGTTGTACGGCGCCCATTCAATGGCCATGACTCTTGTCATCTGCCGGATAGCGGCCTTGGTGGCGCTGTAACAGGCGATATCGGCCCTGCCTATCTGCGACATGAAGGAGGTGAGGTTTATGACTTTGCCTCCGCCTCTTTTTCTGAGCATGGGCAGGGCGGCCTTGCAGAGGGAGAACATGCCGCAGATATTGGTCTGTATGATGCGCTGCATGTCGGCTTCTTCCATGTCTTCCACCGGGCAGCTCAGGTGGAGGGCCGCGTTGTTCACGAGAATATCGAGGGGGAGGCCTTCTCGGTCGAGTTCTTCCATCATCTTGGCCGTGGCGTCGCTCTGTCCTATGTCGCACGTTTTACAGTGGACGGTGAGCCCCGGGAAGGTTTCCAGAAGGTGGGACGCGGCTTTTTCCAGCGTGGAGGCGGTGCGCCCCGCAAGGATGAGAGCGGCTCCCTGTTCGGCCAGCGCTCGGGCTATGTCGTAGCCTATGCCCCGGCCTCCGCCCGTGACGAGTGCGGTTTTTCCTGCAAGAGAGAACATAGTTCGGCTCCGATAGGTGAGAGTGTCAGAGAGAAGCGAGTATGCCGCCGTCGACGGCGAGCTGCGCCCCCGTCATGTAATCCGCTTCCCGGGAAGCGAGAAAGACGGCGCATCCGCCGATATCTTCGGCGCGGCCCCAGCGCCCCAGGGGAATCCGGCGTTCACAGAACTCCTTCCACTTCGGATCTTTCTGCATGGTGTTGGCGGTGAACTCCGTGGCGATGATGCCCGGGGAAAGCAGGTTGGCCTGAATATTGTACCGGGCCCACTCCACGGCCATGGATTTGGTGAGCTGGCGTATGGCGCCCTTGGCGGCGGCGTAGAGGGCGACGTTGGGGCGTACGATTTCCTCAACATAGGAGCCTACGTTGATGATCTTTCCTCCGCCGCCTGCCTTGAGCAGGGGCAGCAGCGCCAGGGTGAGTTTCAGCATGCCGGCCACATTGGTCCGGAAAATGTCTTCAAACATGGAGGCGTTGCTTTCTTCCAGGGGGGCGAGGTGGAGCACGGCGGAATTGTTGACGAGGATATCCAGCCCCGGGCCGCGTTTTTCAAGGAACGCCGCAAGCTCCCGGATGCTGGCGTCGTTTTTCAGGTCGAGGGGGGCAAAGGTCACTTTTCCCGGCGCGACGCTTTCCAGTTTCTCGGCTGCCGCCGCCAGGCGTCCCGTGTTCCGGGAGGCGATGATCACGCTTGCCCCCTGTTGCAGCATGGCTTTGGCTATGGCGAATCCTATGCCGCTGCCGCCTCCGGTGATAAGGGCGGTTTTTCCGTCTAAGCGAAAGAGCATGGCTACTCCTTGTATCAGACTGCTTTTGAAGAACAGCTTCGGAAAGCAGGGTTGAACATGTCGGTTCTCTTCCGGCCGTACCGTGGCCCTCTCCCGCAGGAGCTCCTTTTGCGGAAGAAGGCCGTTCCGGCTTCAGATCCTACTCTTGAGGGCTTCACGAATTTCTTCGCATACCGCCGTCTGGGCGGGGGAGAGGCTTTCGTAGGCCGTTTTGGATTTTTCTATCCAGCGCTTTTTTTCCTCGGGGGAGAGATAAGTGACGTTCATGCCGTACTTTTCCTTACATTCGCGGAGCGTCCAGGCGGCCTTTTCCGCGTATACGCGCTGAGTTTCCGCGTAGTAGGCCTGGAAGGCCTCGTCGAACAGGGCCTTGTCCTCGTCGGAAAGGCTGTCATACCAGGAGGCGCTGCAATAGAGTACGAAGATGACGGGGATATGGTCGGCTATAAGCACGTTTTTGGCCACATCGCAGAAGCGGTAGTTGATGATGCCGAGTATTTCCGTGTCGGAACCGCCCACGACCCCCTGCTGTATGCCGGTGACCATTTCGGTGGGAGGCATGGGGGTGGGAGTCATGCCCAGCGAGGATATGGCGGCCATGTGGGTCTTGGAGGCTGTGGAGCGGAACTTCTGGCCCTGTATGTCTTCAAGGGTTTCCCAGTGGTTGAGGGAGACCAGAGGGCGGTAGGTGGAAAAGATGAGCGCGACGGTCTTCACCCCTGTCTTGTCGAGATACTTCATGAATTTTTTGGAATAAGGCCCTTCGGTGATTTTTCTGAGGTCTTTTTCCGTAGGCATGAGGAAGGGCATGTCCACTACGGCGAGTTCCGGGGCGAACTGCGAGAGGTTGGAGGTGCTGTCTATGGCGATGTTGATGGTTCCGAACTGCACGCCCTGAAAAACGCTGTCGCAGCCTCCGAGCGCACCGCCGAAGTAGGTGTCGACCTTGTACCTGCCCTTGGATTTTTCTTCGATGAATTTGGTGAAGGTATCCTGCATGGCGGTGACGAGTACGTCGCCGTTGTTGGTGACTACGGACACTTTGACGGTTGTGGCCGCGTTCGCGGGGGCCGTGTTCAGGCAGCAGGCCATGGCGATTCCCAGGGAGAAGGAAAGGATTCCGCGCATACAAAACTCCTCAGGTTGAAGGTTGTTCCTGCGTTACAGGAGAAACAGCGTAACAGACGGAATATACATGAGCATGAGCAGGACCACGATCATGGAAAGAACATAGGGCAGCACTTCTTTGGAAATGCTCATGATGTTCTGTCCGGTAAGGCTGCACACGACAAAGAGGTTCGTTCCCACAGGAGGGGTGAGAAAGCCTGTGCACAGCGCCACCAGCATGAAGATGCCGAAATGCACAGGATCGACGCCGTAGCTGCGGGCCAGGGGCACAAGAAGCGGGGCGAAGATGAGTATGGTGGCGGAACAGTCCATGAATGTGCCGATAATAAGAAAGAAAATCAGCATGATGAACAGAAATACCGCCTGGCTCTGCGTCACGGAGTGCACAAAGTCGATAAGGACTTTATCGAGATTGTGGAACTGGAGGAAAGTCCCCATGGCTGTAGCCGTGATGATGATGAGAAAGATCACCGAGAGCGTGGACAGCGAGGATTTCATGATTTCCTTCAGGAGATTCCAGGTCAGGGAACGGGTGATGAAGGTTTCCACCAGAAGGGCGTAGAGCACGGCCACGGCCCCGGCTTCCGTGGGGGTGGTGATGCCGCCGTAGATGAAGCCGAGCACGATGACGGGCACCAGAATGGCCCATTTGGCCACGGCAAGAGCGTGAAGGCGCTCGCTCCACGGAGCCTTCGGGTGGATTTCGCCGTAGCCGGTTTTTCGGATGATGATATGGGAGGTGACGATGAAACCGGCAGCCACGATCACGCCGGGAATGATGCCCGCAATGAAGAGGTCGGTAATGGAAACGCTGCCTGAGGCGCCGTAGAGAATAAGAGGAATGGAAGGGGGGATCATCACGCCGAGCGCTCCGCCTGCGGCGTTCACGGCGGCGGCGAATCTCGTGGGGTAGCCTTCTCTGGACATGGCCGGGATCATGATGCCGCCCACGGCGGCAGTGGTGGCCGCGCTGCTGCCGCAGAGCGCGCCGTAGAAGAGGGAAGTGAGCACGGAAATGTGTGCAAGCCCTCCGCGCCTGTGCCCGACAAAGCTCTGACACAGGCCGAGCAGGCTGTTGGCCAGTGTTCCCCGCTGCATGATATCGCCTGCCAGAAGAAAGAACGGGACGGCCATGAGAGGGAAAGAGTCGAAGGTATTGAAGCATCGCTGAGTGAAGAAGAGCAGCGGGATGCCGTCATGGACTATGCCTGCGAGGGTGGCGAGGCCTATGGAGATTCCTATGGGCACTCCCAGACCAAGCAGGAAGGCAAGCGTGACGAATAAAAGAGTGACGGAAGTCATGGAGCGCTCCTTCAGTCGTTTTTCAGCATGAGGACGAAATTTCGTACCGCCTGCAGAAAGCAGCACAGGCAGGAAAAGCACATACCGAGCCATGTGAGCCATACAGGCAGAGGCAGGGCAATGGCCATTTGATTGAGGCCTTTCACCTTGAGCATCATGTCGTAGGTCATGAAAACGAGCAGCCCGAAGAAGAGCATATTGAAGCCCATGCATGCGAGGGCATGGATCTTT
>NZ_DYZA01000010.1 GCF_020741395.1 Mailhella massiliensis
GCCGGGTTCCCCCGGAGGGAAGGGCGCTTGAGGGACAGCGCTCCCTCGGAAAGCCCGGGGAAGGGGCTTCTTCATCCGTTTGCCGCGCCCGGGCCTTCAGGCAAGCGCCTGCCCTGCCGCGCCCCGGCTTCGGCCTTTCCCCGGGAAATCGGAAGATGCGCCCCGGGGCGGAACATGCGGAAGCTTTCGGGGCCTCTCCCCCTGCCGGCCGCTCCCGGGCCGGGGAAGCGCCGCGCGCTTCGGGCAAAGGCCGGGAATCTGCCGGAACGGGAGGGCTTCCGGGGAAAAGGCAAAGATTTTGTGCGAAGCGGGCGTCTTTTTGCTTGCCAAAGCAAGAGAATCGAGTCATATTCCCGCTGTTGGACCCGTAGCTCAGTTGGTAGAGCCCCCGGCTCATAACCGGATTGTCGTAGGTTCGAGGCCTGCCGGGTCCACCACCCTGAAAAAAAAGGACGGATGGGGATATTCCCTGTCCGTCCTTTTTTTGTGTCGTCACAACGCCCGGGGCGGCGCCCCGGCGCACGCTTCTGCGCCGTGCTGCAGCCGCCGGGCAAAGCTGAGGGCCTCAGAGTTTCTCGCAGATTTTTTCGATGAAGCGCGACTTGAGCTGCTTCTGCGCCAGGGAGCGCTTCACGGCGGGCATTTTCAGGATGGAGCCGAGCACGCCCGCAAGCAGGCGATGGCTGAAGAGCATGCGGTTGTCGAAGATGAGGTTCTGGAGGTTGCCGCGCTCCGTGGCCATGACTACGGCGCGGTGCGTGGTGTTGAGAGGCGTGATGGTGCGTTCCGGCCGGGGTACGAGGGTCACGGCCCCCTTGGTGCAGCCGCGGGTGCACACGCCGCAGCCGAGGCACAGCTCGGCGTTGAAGTCTATGCGGCGCGTGCCGTCTTCGTTGCGCACCATGGTCAGGGCGTTCACAGGGCACAGGTCGACGCAGCGGCCGCACTTCACGCAGGCGGATTCATCCATGTGCATGATGAAGTTGGAGTGTATGGTCTGCGTCATCTGGAAGCGCTTCACCGCGCCGAGGGCCTCGCAGCAGCAGCCGCAGCAGTTGCAGATGAAGTTCACGCCTTCGCGCACGTTTTCGCCGAACTGCACGAGGTTGTGCTCCCATGCCTGATGCAGAAGCTCGAGGCACTCGCTTTTGCTTACCTCTCTTGCGTGGCCGTGCTTGATGAGGGAATGGGCGGCGGTGTTGAAAGTCATGCAGATATCCATGGGCGCGTCGCAGGCCGTGCCGAGGTGCTGCTTCTTGTGGCGGCAGTAGCACATGCTGATGCCGCACTGGGAGGCAGTTTCAATGACGTGGGTGGAGCGTTCCCAGTCGAGGATTTCCATGGCGTAGGGCTCCTTCACCGTGGGCTCCTGCACGAAGACGCGGCCGAGGCCCGTCTCGCCGGTGACGAAGAGCTCGCGCATGAAGTCCTCTTCCACGTTGATGTACTGGTGGAAGAGCTCGGCAAGGGTTTTCTGGTCCACGTCCTTTCGCACGCGCATCATGGAAAATTCAAAGAAACCGGCCATGGGCGGGGGCAGGCAGTAGCGCTGTTCCCCTTTCACCTCCATATCCACGAGCATGGCGCGGGAGGCGAGATTGTCGAGAATCTTGTGCGCCTCCGTTTCCGGCATGTTCCAGCGCTTCGCGGCGTCGGATGCGGTGAAGGGCCGTATGGGCATCTGCGCCACAAGGTCGGCCTCCTTTTCCGTGAAGAGCATTTTGAGGATGGAGTAGAGCGTTTCCGATTCCGGCGCGCCCTGGGGGAAGCGGTTGAGCCGGTCTATCATGCGGCCGTAGGCGGACTGTTTTTCCAGCATGAGGTGATGTCCCACAAAAGTCTCCTTTGCGTCTGCGGATAAAGGAAAATCATGGCCATGAGCGCATATCGTCGGGGAAGGGAGCGTGATGATCTCATCATTCTCATGAAGAAAGAGGGGGGAGACTGCATGCGCCCTGCATCGCAGCGGCATAAGGCCATGGCATGACAGGGCTATTGTAGCGCGTTGCAGAGAAACATCAAGGACGTTGCGGGAGGGAGCGGGAAAGACGCATGAAGGATGCGCCCCTTCCCTGCCGGGAGGGCGGAAAAAAGCCCCGCCGGAGAAGGCCCGGCGGGGCTTGCGGGAAGGCTTCCTGCACGGCTGTTCAGGACTGGCGTTCGTTGCGCACGGCGGCGGCGACGACGCTCACAAGGAACCAGAGGCAGGACACGAGAATGATGGTTGCACCCGTGGCCGTGCCCATCCAGGGCTGCACGGAGAGGGCGAGCCCGGCCACGGCGGAGCTTGTGCCCACGAGAACGGCCCACCAGAACATGCCCCCGGCGCTTCTTGCGAAGTTGCGTGCCGAGGCGGCGGGCACGGTGAGCATGGCGGTGACGAGCAGCACGCCCACGCCCCACACGGAGAACATGACTACAAGCGCGAGCAGGGCGGCGAAGAGGTATTCAAACAGCGCCACGGGCACGCGGTGCGCCCGGGCGATGATGCCGCTTGTGCCCGCGTAGAGCAGGCGGTTGAACGCCGCGATTTCAAAGATCACGAAAAGAAGGAACAGGGCGCAGAGCCAGGCTATGTCCGTTTCCGTCATGGTGAGTATGTCGCCGTAGAGGAACTGTTGCAGGTCGCGGGCTATGGTGTTGTTGCGGCTGACCACGGCAAGGCCCCCGGCCACCACGGCGGAAAAGACCACGCCTATGACGGTATCCGAGGGAAGGGCGCTGAAACGCTGCATGAACATGATGAGAAGCCCCACGGCAAGGCCGAACAGGGGCATGGAAAGGTGCGGGTCCACCCCGAGGATGAGCCCGGCGGCCACACCCGCGAAGGCGGAATGTCCCACCGCGTCGGAAAAGAAGGCCATGCGGTAATGCACCACCTGTACGCCGAGGGCCGCCGTCATGGGCGCGAGCAGCACGAGGGCCACGAGGGCCTGCTGCATGAAACGCATGTCCATGCCGTCCAGCGGGAAGTGGGAGGCCAGGGAAAAAAGCCACGAAAGGTCAGGCATGGCGATGCTCCTTTCCGGCGCTGTGATCATGGCCGGGCATGGCGTGGGTGTGATCCTGCGCGCAGATGAGGCCCATGTGCATGCCGAACAGGGCCTGGAGCACGTCACCGTTGAGCACCTTGTCCGGCGGCCCCTGGGCAATGACGCGGCGCTTCAGGCAGATGACGCAGGTGGCGTGATGGGCCACCATGCCGAGGTCGTGGCTCACCATGATCTGGGTGAATTTCTGGGTGCGGCGCAGGTCGTCCAGAAGCTCGCAGAACAGGCGTCCGCCCTCGAAATCCACACCTGCCGAAGGTTCGTCCAGCACGAGAAGCTCGGGCTTCTGCTGGAGAGCCAGGGCAAGGAGCACGCGCTGCATCTCCCCGCCGGAAAGGGTGCCCACGCGGCGCCGCATGAGGTGGGCGGCGTGCACTTCGTCAAGAAGGGCCAGGGCCTTTTCTTTCGCCCTTCGGGAAATACCGAGCCAGAGCGGGCGCTTCTGCACGCCCATGGTGAGAAATTCCGCCACGGTGAAGGGCATGCCCCGGTCGAGGATGAGCTTCTGCGGTACATAGCCTATGCGCAGTCCTCGGCCGCCGCTGAGGGTGATGCGGCCCCGGTAGTGCACCTCGCCGAGAAGTGCAAGCAGAAGCGTAGTCTTGCCCGCGCCGTTGGGCCCGATGAGCACGGTGCAGCTGCCCTTCGGCACGGCGGCGTTCACCTGATCGAGAATGTTCAGCCCGCTCCTGGTCACGCTCACATGGTCGAACACAATGGCGGGGCTTTCAGTATGTTCCAAGGGCGTTCTCCAGGATGCGCAGGTTTTCGCGCATGACATGTTCGTAGTAGTCCGGCGAGGCGTCTTCCGGGCCGCCCGCCGCCGGGTCGAGGGTAAGGCAGGCTATGCCCGTTTCCGCAGCCAGGGCCTTTCCCGTGCGGTCGGGGTACTGCGGTTCCGTGATCACGGCGGCCGTGCCCTTTTCGCGGATGATCTGCACGAGGTTCAGCATGTCCCTCGCGGAGGGCTCCTGCCCTTCGCTTTCGCGGATCACGCCGTCCACGCGAAGGCCCATGTCGCGGGCGAGATAGCCGAAGATATCGTGCTGCACGAGCACGCCCCTGCCCGCCATGCGTGCACCCGCCTCCCGGCAGGCTTCGGCAAGTTTTGCGTAGCGCTCCGCCGTGCGCCGGCCCCCTTCCTCATACAGGGCCGCGTTTGCAGGATCCAGGCCTGCAAGCTGCTTTGCCAGGGAAAGGGCCATGCGCTCCATCATGGCCGGGCTTGCGAAGATATGCGGGTTCACGCCGTGATGATGAGGGCCGCCTTCCCCCTCTTCGCGGATGAGGCCGTCCAGGCCCCGGGAAAGGTCGATGATACAGGAGCCTTCCTTCATGAGCTTTCCGGCGCGGCCTTCCTCGCCGAGAAAGCTTTCCAGCCCCAGGCCGTTGACGACGAGCACGTCCGCCCGGGCGAGGGCGCGCCTGTCCTGCACCGTCATGGCGTAGTCGTGAGGGCAGCCCGTGCCGGGAGGCAGGAGCAGGGAAAGGTTCACTCCAGGCACGTCGCGCGCCACCTCCCGAAGAAGGAGCCATACCGGGAATACCGAGGCCGTTATCTCCCGTGCGGCGGCTCCCGCCGGGGAGGCGAGAGCGAGAACGAGGCAGACAAGAAAGGTAAAGAATGTTTTCATGCGCTATCCTGAAAGGATAAGGTTGCTGCGGCGAAAGGGCGGCCGCCCCGTCTGCGGCGCGGCCGGACAGACAGGAGAGCTTTAACCGGCGAATATGTCAAGTCTTTGCCGTGGAATACGAAACGGGCATCTCCGGGCGGAGGCGGAAGGCCCGGGAAGCCGGAGGAGAAGGGGAGCCTCCTCTCCGGCGGGGACGCCGCGTTTTCCGGAGGGCGGCCGGAATAGGGCTTTGATGAATGTCTTTACATGAAGGGGGCGTGAAGGCATTGACGGAGAAAATCATAAGTGCTCTATTGAACATACTAGGAATGGGAAAGCGAAGCTTCCGGGCGTTCCGCATGAGGCGGGAGGGAAGGGCGCTTATGCATCCGCCGCCGCAGCGGAAAGCGGAGCGGCCGGCGGCAACATGCAGACCATGCGTTCCGACGGGACAGGCGTTCCTGCATGGGGGCACGGTTCAGGATAAGGAGAACAGGTATGGGAATGTCGGGAAATTACTTCAGAACCAGTGAAAGTACTGTCGAAAAGATACGCCGGGGCGAGATTGCGCTTTCGGATCTCATCTACGATAAGGCGGAGAAAGAGCATATCGTGGATATCGACAAGGCCTGGCACGCCATACAGTTCACCCTCACCGGAGCTTCCTACGGCGGGGACGACGACAATATCTTCAGCCGCCTGGTGCTGAGCGGCAACACCCTCCTTGAGGAGGATGACGACGAGTTCTCCTCCATGCTCATGGCTGTCCCCGACGTGAAGGCCCTCGCCGCAGCCCTTGCCCTGCTCACGCAGGAGGATTTCCGGGAACGCTTCAACGTGCAGGAAATGCTGGAAAACCAGATTTATCCTGTGACGGAGGACGACGATGAGGAGGATTTTTTTGAATATGTGTGGGACGCTGTGGAGGAATTGAAGGAATTCTTTGACGATGCCGCCCGCGAGGGGCAGGCCGTAATCTTCTATGTAATGTAGCGAACGGGCCTTTTCCGGGCGCGCGCCGTTCTTCCCCTGCCGGGGCGGGCGGCGTTTTTTTCTGCCCCAGCGCCC
>NZ_DYZA01000011.1 GCF_020741395.1 Mailhella massiliensis
CTTTTCTTCAGGAGCCTTGTCGATATCGTCGTAAGCGATGAACTTGCCCTGGCCCTTGAGGCCGGCAATCTTGGTGATGGCGGCAGTCAGAGTGGTCTTACCATGGTCGATGTGGCCGATGGTACCGATGTTGACATGCGGCTTAGAGCGATCAAATTTTTCCTTGCCCATGATGGTCTCCCTAAATGGTTACTTGCAATTGTGGTGCCCTGTTTGAGCAGCGGACGCCGTCCTGCACCCTCATTAAATAAGGGAACAGCCCTAAAACACGGACTCATGACGCGCCAGAGAAGAAGGGGGAGCAACAGGAAACAAAGTGGCAGGTGGAGCGGGAAACGAGATTCGAACTCGCAACCCTCAGCTTGGAAGGCTGATGCTCTAGCCGTTGAGCTATTCCCGCCTATGTGCCGTAGTCCCCTGACAGCGCGCACTGCCTCCTACAGCTATACCAGCGTAAAGCTGGTGGTGGGGGGTGGATTCGAACCACCGAAGTCTTACGACGACAGATTTACAGTCTGTTCCCTTTGGCCGCTCGGGAACCCCACCACGCTATACAAAAACGCTTACGCGTTCTTGCCGCAACCGGAAGAAGGAGCGTGACCTTCACCGGCCACCCGGAGCAAAAAGCCCGGGAAATTTGGAGCTCTTCCTCAACGCACTCCAAAAATATGGAGCTGGCGATGGGAATCGAACCCGCAACCTGCTGATTACAAATCAGCTGCTCTGCCAGTTGAGCTACGCCAGCAGCAGGTATGGGAACTTACCTCAGAACAGGACTTCTTGCAAGAAGAAATTTCTTCCTGCCGGAAAGTTCCCGCAAACAGCAAGAGACTTGTATCCAAGAGCCGGAACTTTGTAAAGCCTTTTCTCACCCTTTTTTTAAAAAAATGTCTGGCCCCGCCTTTTCTCCCGTAAGCCCTGTGCCTCCGCGCGTCCTCCACCGCTCCGAGGCATGCCTTCCCTGCCCCGCCGAGGCACAGGGATGCTCCCGCAGGAAAACGCACGCCCTTTTCGCGCATGACGCCCTTTTCGCATGATACTCACGCCCTTTTTCCACAACTCATGGCGCGGCGCGCATCCCCGTGCCATGCTTGAGGGGGCCTCACGGCCATTCCACTACCCCTCAACCAAGGAAACATCATGACGGATCTCACCGGCAAAACGGCAATAGTCACGGCAGGCAGCAAAGGCATAGGCCTTGCCTGTGCGCAGGCGCTCGCAAAACACGGAGCCACGGTATTTGTAGCCGCACGAAATGAAAAGGAAGGCGAAGAGGCGGTCTGCGGTATAAGAAAACAGGGCGGCAGGGCCTTTTTTCTCCGCTTCGACGCCACACGGGCGGAAGATTATCCCCGCCTCATGGATACTGCCGCACGCAAAGACGGAAGACTGGATATTCTGGTCAACAACTACGGTTCCACCGACACGGCGCGGGACAAAGACCTGCTTGAAGGCGACAGCGAGGCCTTTTTCCGCATCGTGCGCGCCAATATCCAGAGCGTCTATCTCTCCTGCCGGAGGGCCGTGCCCTTCATGAAGGAATCCGGCGGCGGCTCCATCATCAACATTTCCAGCATCGGCTCCCGGGTACCGGACGTAAGCCGCCTGGCCTACACCCTTTCCAAGGCGGCCATAAACGCACTGACACAAAACATAGCACTGCAATACGCGCGCGACGGCATACGCTGCAACGCCGTACTGCCCGGGCTCATCGCCACGGACGCGGCCCTGCGCAACATGCCGGAAAGCTTCCTGCGCTCCTTCCTCCGCCATGTGCCCCTGGGACGCATGGGGACGCCGGAAGACGTGGCAAACGCCGTTTTATATTTCGCAGGCGACGCTTCCTCCTATGTGACGGGAGCGCTCCATGAAGTGGCGGGGGGCTATGCCCTGGGCACGCCGCAATATGCGGAATACGCCTCCCCCGAACCCTTTCTTCCCGGAGACCGCCCATGACGACGCGCCCCCTTCTCCCCCTTCT
This sequence comes from Mailhella massiliensis, assembly GCF_020741395.1. Lineage (GTDB taxonomy): Bacteria > Desulfobacterota > Desulfovibrionia > Desulfovibrionales > Desulfovibrionaceae > Mailhella > Mailhella massiliensis_A. Next base: position 1,982 of record NZ_DYZA01000011.1, read on the forward strand.
CATGCTTTCCCTCCTCTGCCCGGAGGGGCAGGCCGCAGCCTCTGTGCAGGATACCGTGGACACGCTGTATCACAACGGCGTCATCCGCACCATGACGGACACCTCCGCCGAAGCACGGAATGTGAAAAACGCCTCCACCGCAGAAACTCTGGCCACCAGGGACGGCGTCATCATCTTCACGGGCACGGAGAAAGAGGCAAGGGCGAGGGGATATTTCCGCAAGGCGCTCCGCGTGGTGGACCTCAGGGGAAAAACGCTCATGCCCGGTTTTGTGGACGGCCACGGGCACTTCCCAGAACAGGGGCAGTACGACCTTTATGAAATCAACCTGAACAGCGCGCCCCTCGGCGACATGGCCTCCATTGCTGATTATCAGAAAGCCCTTGCCGCACGCTGCTCTGCCGCCGAACCGAACCAATGGATACTGGGCTGGGGCTACGACGACACTTCCATCACCGACATGCGCCACCCCACGCGGGAGGATATCGACACCGTATGCCCGGGCAATCCCGTCTACCTCCGCCATATTTCCGGCCACATGGGCGTGGCGAATTCCCTCGCACTGGAAAAGGCAGGGCTGGATAAGAACGCCGAAGCCCTTGCAACGGAAGGGGTGGTCAAGGACGGCGCGGGCCGCCCCACGGGCCTGCTCATGGAAACGCGGGCCATGGGGCTCGTCACCTCCCTGCCGGACTTTCCCAAACCGGACATGCAGAAAAGCCTGGCCCGGGCCTGTCACGTCTATGCCTCCCGAGGGGTGACGACGGCGGATCAGGGGGCATCCCTTATGACTGTACACCTGCCCCTTTTTCAGGAGGGGCTCCGGCAGGGCACGCTTTCCCTGCGCGTGGTGCTTCACCCCCTGGCCGTATACGATATCGTCACCCCGGAAGGCATATTCGATGCGGCGGGCGGCCAGAACCGCAAGGCGCTGGGCTGGAAGGACGGGCCGGACGAGCGCTCTTCCCTGCGCTTCTGCGACGGGGAAAAGGCCGTGCCCACAGGCTCGGACATAACCAGGTTCGGCCTGGGGCCGGACGGCTCCCCCACATCCCCGAAGCAGGGCCTCCCGGAAGGGAGAATCTTTCTCGGCGCATGGAAAATCCTCTTCGACGGATCTCCCCAGGGCTACACGGCCTGGCTCAAGGCCCCGGGCTATTACAACTGGGGAAGCTACAGCGCGGCGGACAGTTTCGACGGCGCCCCCTATTTCAACGGGGCGCGCGGGACACTGAACCTTTCCCCGAGGCGCATGGGGGAACTGATACGCCTCTATCACGGCGCAGGCCAGAGCACGGAAACCCACACCAACGGCAACGCCGCGGCGGAAGCCTGGGTAGCGGCCTTGGAAAGGGCGGTATGCGCCTTTCCGCAGAGGGAGGACACAAGGCACACGAGCATACACGCCCAGATGCTGGAACTTCAGCATATCCAGCGCATGACGGGCAACTACCGCGACCTCGAAGGCAGCTCCGCACTCTACAGCGGCCTCAAAGGGGCCTTTGAAGGCGGCAGGCTCGACCCGCAGGCCGTGGGCGCGCCCGACATGGAGACGCTCTCGCGCCTCATGGCAAAGCAGCACCTTTGCAGCTCCTACTTCATCGACCATGTGTATTTCTGGGGAGAGCGGCACAGGAATATCTTTCTCGGGCCGGGCAGGGCCGACAACATGAGCCCTGCGGGTTGGAGCGCGTATTACCTTCAGCCCTTCTCCTTCCACAGCGACACCTTCGTCACGCCCATCCATCCCCTGCGCAGCGTGCAGACCTCGCTCATGCGCATGAGCGCCTCCACTCCCCTTTCCCCCGGCGGCACGCTCATCAGCGGTACAGGCAAGGACATACGCGCTACCGTCTGCCTTCCGGCCAGGGATCCTGCGCAGACAAAAACCGTCATGATGGGGAGTTTCCCCAATTTCGACCAGCGCATCAACATCCTTCAGGCACTTCTTGCCGTCACACGCCTGCCCGCCTGGCAGAACAAGCTGGAAGGCAGATTCGGCTCCCTGCAGAAAGGACTCGCGGCGGACTTCGTCATCCTGGAGCAGGATCCCTTCATTGTAGCGGCAGAAAAACCTGAGAAGCTTTCCTCCATCCGCGTCATGGCCACCCTGGTGGGCGACAGGCTTGTGTACGGCTTTCTGCCAGGCTCTGCCGTAACGGCCTCGCCTCCCGCACCTTCCTACCTCGGCAGCCGGGGCCCGCGCCTGACCATGCTCTCCTGTCAAGCCGTGACTCAAAATTCTCTCCCGCCTCTGCAAAAAGGCGAGCGCCTGCTCGGGGCCTATGCCTTCCGGGCAGAAGCAAAAGGCGGGGGAACCCCTCTTTTTCAGATGGACATGCTCGGCACCGGCGGCAAAGTAAAGGAAGTCCGCATGGCGGCCACCGCAGGCAGGGACGAACGCCGCGCCTTCGCCTTCTCAGGCGGCGGGGCGCTTGCCCCCGGGGAATTCCACATAGCTCCCTTGAGCGATCCCACCCGGCTCCTGGGCCGGGACGACCCCCTGCAGAAAGGCGAAACCTACCTTGTGCTGTTCTCTCCCCCCGACGCCGAGCACGAAATTCTCACCTGTTCCGTCATGCTGACGGTGAAAAAAACGCAATCCTGAACAGAAAAAATCCATACAGGAAAAAGTCCCTCCCCGGCATGGTCGGGGAGAGACTTTTTCCTCTTCTCAGAAGCGGTACAAGAGGTTCAGGCGGCCGCCTATGCTCTCGCGTTCCCCTGCACTGCCCACTACGGCAATATCCATACTGAAGGGCCGTGAAAGAGGCGCCACGCTCAGGCCGAGTTCAAAAAGGGCGCTGTCCCCTTCCAGGGAGGCGTCGGGAATGGAAAAATCTCTGGCCAGGACATGGGCCTCGCCGCAAAATTCCTTTTCCCACGCCGCGCCCGCATAGGGCGTCACGCCTTCTGCAGCAGTCCAGGACAGGCGGGCCCCCGCACGCACGCGTCGGGAATCCACGCTCTTGAAGCGCACGTTTTCCCCGTTCATGTCCGCGCCGTCCCCCTCCTGCCGTGTCCAGAAAAATTTTCCGTACGCATCGAGGGAAATATCCTTCCCCAGGGAGAACACATGCCCCAGCCCCGCATGCCCGCCGTAGTAGAGGTTGGAAAGATCGTATTCCGCGGGGCGATCCATATTGTCCCGCAAGTCGCCGCTGTACCAGGACGTGCTTATCTGGCCCGTACGCCAGACGCCCTCGGCGTACCAGCCTTTCAGAAGACCGCTCCCGGCTTCGATGCGGGCAAGCAGGCCTCCGCCCGCGTAATGGCTTGAACCTGTGCCGTGTACGTTCCCGGAGGCAAAACCGTTGAAGGTGGAAAGGTGCGCCCGGCCGAATTCAAAAAATCCGCCGAAGATCACGTCCCCGCCCTCCATAGACAGTTTTCCCGCGAGGCCCGTCATGCCGGAAAAGCCCTCGGCATCCGCCCTTGAGCCGGTATGATAGCGGGAAACGCCGCCGTAACCCACCGCGAAGGGCGTCCATTCCTGCCCGGAGCGCCTCACGGCCTCGGCAGCCTGGAAAAGGCCCGCGTCCGCCGCAAGATCCGCCCCCTGATTGAGCAGGCCTGAGCTTGCGGCCCGCGCTTCGGCAAGCGCAGCAATGCGCGGATTCATCTTCTCTTCCATGATGGTGAGCTGTACCGCCGTGCCCGTATTGGTCAGCACGCCGTCGAAATACGTCGCGTACCCCTGAAGCAGGCTGATGAGGCTGCCCGCCTGAGCCTCGGCTATGGCCCCGCTTGCATCGCTCACGAGGGTGAAGGTGTCGCCGAGGTATGCCCGGCCCCCGGTGATGATATCGGGAAGCTGGGCCGTCACGACGGAACCCGTGAAATCGCCGCTTTGCGCACCCGTGACCGTAAGCATGGGAATATCCACAGAAGCGCCGGGCGCAGGCAAAATGAAGTGCAGGTTTTCAAAGCCCGCCGCGCGCGACACGCTCCCCTGCCAGCCGTCCACGAAAAGCGTGTTGCCGCTGCCGGCAGAAGGCACGGCCTGCCCGCCCGTCACGCCGCCGTAAAGCGCGGTATCGGCGGAAAAGCTCGCGCCGCCTGCGATAATGACGCTGTTGTACGACGCTTCGCCGCCCTGCCCCGCTTCACCGCCGTACACGTCGCCGCCCACAAAGGCGCTGCGCACAAGGACGGTGTTGTGGTCGGCGCTGCCCGCGCCCTCCACTATGCCGCCGTACACGCTGCCCTCCACGCTGCCGCCGTCCGTCACGGCGACGATGTTGAAATCCGCCGCGCTGCCCGGCGTCGCCCCCGTCACGGCCGCGCCCACGGCATTGCCCGTCACTCTCGCGCCGCTTCCCGCCACAACGGTATTGTGCTCAAGCGTCGCCCCCACCTCGCTTTCCGGGGCAAACGCACCCACGGCATTGCCCGTCACCACGGCGTTGGTGAGATATACCGTATTGTCTCTCGCTGCGGCCGCGCCGCTGTCGCTCTGCACGGAAGCGCCGATCACGTCTTTGCTCCTGCCGCCGTAGAATACCACGCTGTTGCCGGATGCTTCAGCGTCGCCGTCCATGGCGTACGTATCGCCCCCCACGACGTTCCCCACCTCGCCGCCGTACACGGCCACCGTGTTGCCGGAAGCTTCGGCGTCGCCGCTTGCTATGGCGTAACCGCCGTAAAGAAGCCCCACGGAACCCGCCCGCAGCGATACCGTATTGTTCAGGGCAAAGGAATCCGACACTGTGGAGCTGTCCCCGTAGGCTTCGCCCCCCACCACAAGATAAAGCGTTGCACTTTCCTCTATGCTCACGCTGTTGCCTGAAGCGGTCAGTACGCCGGAACCGCCGGAAAGTTTCGCATAACCGCCGTACACCGTGGCCCAGGGCCCCAGACTGAGCGATCCTGAAATACTCACGCTGTTGCCGCTTGCTGTGGCGTCGCTCACATAGCTTCTGGCATATCCGCCATAGAGCGTATAGTCGAACCCGTCCAACCCGCCGCTCACAAGCACGCTGTTGCCCACAGCCTCGGCAGTACCGTTCCGGCTCAGGGCGGATCCGCCGTACACGTCCATAGCAACGGTACCGCCTGTTACTCTGACAACACTTCCGTCGGCCACGGCGTCCCCGCCCTGGGCGCGCCTGCCATACACAAAATTATATGAGTCCCCGGCCGAAACCGAAGCGCTGCCGTTGCCCGTAAGGTCCACGGCTCTCGCGGCATCCGCGAGGAAAAAGGAACAAAAAAACGTCAGACTCCACGCAAAAACAACAGACCGGAAAAAACACTCGATCCGGCCGCAACAGGACGACGACATACGCTCCCCCCGGTAAACATGCTTCCTTTCGCGCCGCAACGGCACGCTCCTTCCGCCACTATGCGTTATCGCCGGGGAGGCTTCCATGATTTCCCATGCAGGGCGGAGAAAAGAATTGTCCGGGAGGCAAGAATGAAAAAGGCCTCTGCGATGGACGCAGAGGCCCTCGGAGTTTATACTGTAAGACCGCTTACTTCATTGACGAAGAAAGCATGGAGAGCTCCTTGACGGCCGCGTAGAAGGCGTCCGTATTTTCTTTCGTCACGGCTATGAAGAAGGTACTGTCCAGTATGTCCGGGCAGGAGGACCAGCCCGTGACGGACACGATGGGTGAAGTCGTAGAGAACAGCTTCTGCAGAGGAGCACGCCAACCTGGCGCGAACATATCGGCCATGGCGCCGATCATGGGGTCGGAAAGAAGGCTGTTCAGCTCCCCGAACATCTGCTGCACATTGAGAAACATCACGCTGCTCACCTCTTCCGGCATCTTCACCCCGGTTCCCCGGAGCGACGAAGAAAGCACGGCACGGGCATCCTGCGTGGAGTTCAGGGCATCCATATCCATGATGCCGCTGACGAGCGTATCCTTTCTCTGGGCCATGACGGAAAGCAAAGGCATGCCGAGTATCTGATCCAGAGGCTGCACGCGCACCGCGTCCCAGCCTTCCACCGGGACCTGTTTCCAGGGGGCGCCGTCCTCCGCCATAGCGACGAGATTGTTCAGATCCTCAGGCCTGCCGCGCAGCGCCAGGGAAACGGCGGGGAACGTCCGGGCATCGGCCTCGACATGACCGCCGCCCAGGCTGAGCAGGGCTTCCGTCACCCGGCTCATGGGGCCGGAAACACTTTCATCCTGCTCCGCAATATCGCTCATAAGCGCTTTTACATGGTTGCCGTTACGGAACCCCAGAAGGAAGAAAGGGGTCTCCCTGTCGAGGAGCATGTCGGAAAACTTCATGGGCGTCGCTTCGCGCAGAGCGGGAATAATCTCGCCCATGGTGGAACTGCCGCGCACAAGCCAGCCTCCTTCTACAGGGCGTGCTCCGAAGACCATCTGCACCGGGGCCTTTCGCTCTTCCTTCGGCACGGACATGATATCCCGTGTGCAGACACGCAGAGGATCCTCTCCCTGCACGGTGAAGGGAAGTGTGTCCTCCAAGATCATGGCGCGTACTTCCGCCACATTGGGCAGATGATCGCCGATAATGATGAAGGAGGAAACGGAAGTGACGTACAAACCTCCTGCCTTCTGCACTTCAGGGATGGACGTGGCCTGAAGGTCGCGTTCAAGGAAAGACTGCATCTCCGGCGTGAAATGCGATTCCGAAAGTCCCAGAAGACCGGCCACCTCCCTGACCTTCATGCCGGGCCGGGTAAGCGAAGTCAGATCGGCAGCGGCTGGAGGTTCGGCAAGAACCGTCATATACTTGTCGTCCACACGTATGCGGATATGACGCATGTTCAGGGAAAACAGAGTATTGACCGCCGCTCTTTCCTCTTCGTCGAGAAGCATGGCAAAGAGCCTCGGGGAAACGAGGGAAGAGAGCGTGCGCATATCTTCTATATATAAGTCCGCACCGGAAAAATTGTCGCCGCGTACATACTCCCTGTCGTCCTCTGCGGAAACGGCGGAAGAAGGGGCCTGCGCGGAGGCTCCGTCGCCTGCCCCGGGAACGGCGGGATTGCCCGCGTCGCTTCCGCCGGAGAAAGGCAAAGCCTGCGCGTCCTGTGCGGCGGCGCCCGGCGCGCCGGATGCCGGAGCTTCTGCAACCGCCTGCGCCGGAGCTTCTGCAACCACCGCGCCTTCTTCCCCGGCGCCTTCAGGGGCGGGAGCGGCGGCCTGCGCCGCGGCAGAAGCTTCTGCCATGGCCGAAAGGGCCCCGGCCATGCGCGTTTCGGAGGCTTCGTCCATCTTCATGGCGGAAAGCACGCCCGCCAGGGCTTTTTCATCCACATCCACCACGGCGTCCAGCACCACAAGGCCCTTTTCCTCGCTCCGGCCCTGCACAGTCACGCTGCGGACAAAATCCCCGCTTTTGAGGATGACGCCCTTTCGGACGCTCTCCGCATTGGCTTTCAGAAATTCCCCGGAGACCATGCTCTTCATACATTCGCGTACAGCGTTCACCCCGGCGTTGGTCTGCGCCACGGCCTCGTCCCTGCCTCTGGCACTCACCTCAAAGGTCGCTGCTCCGGCCGGAAAAGCCGTCAGCGCCAGCAATATCCCCACCATCCATGACTGCATCCAGCGCTTCACTGATACACCTCCGTTTTCTTCTCTACAAAAAGAGCTTCCCGCTTTTCCACCTTGACGAATTCATCGGGCCTGAGCCCGCTCTCCTGCCAACTGAAATGCTGTCCCGGGAAAAGAAGCTGCTCCGTGGTCAGCTTGAGCACGCCTCCCTCCAGACGGAACAACGTCTGCACCGAGGCCTTGCCCGCGCTGGTCACTCCCAGGCTCTCCGCCCTCCCCGCCTGGGAAAGGGCGGCGATGAACGCTTCCGCTGCGCTGGCGGTAAGACCGTCCTGCCACAGCACCATATCACAATGCCAGGATGCCGCCACCCCGTTCTTTACGGCCCGGCGCACATGCTCCCCTTCCGTATCGCGGCTGCGCATGACTTCGGCCCCTTCAGGCAGGAACATTTCCGCACAGGCCAGAGCGGCTTCGAGATCGCCGCCGTTGTTGCCCCGCAGATCAAGAATCAGGCTGCGGGGCGGCTTTTTCGCCATGGCAAGAAGTTCATCCTCAAGCAGCCCGACCAGCTTCGGGGTGAACTGATGCAGGCGCAGGCGGACGCCGCCCGCCTCCTCCGTGCGGGAAAGAAGCGGAGCCTCGACCTTCTGCCTGGTCATGGTCAGCGTTCTTGTCCCGCCGTCGTGCCTGCGCACCATGAGGGAAACGGAACTGCCCTCCTCCCCTCGTATGGCAAGGGCCACATCCTCCATGTCCATGCCCCGCACGGGACGGCCTTCCACAGCCACAATCTCATCGCCGTAGCGCAGGCCCGCCCGCTCCGCCGGACTCCCGTCATAGGGGATACCTATCAGCTTCTCCTGCTTGTCCTGCACCACGGCCATGCCCACGCCGCAGGGCGCGACATGCCGCACCCCCTGCCGCTTTTGCAGCCTTTCGGAAGAGAACCACGCGGCATACCTGTCGAAACTGCGCAGAAAAGCGTTGAGCGCCGCCTCCTCGCGCACCGTTTCCTCTTCAGGCAGAACCTCGGGCCGGTACAGCGCCTTTTCCCTCACAAGAGCGAATATCTCCGCCACAGGCGGGTCGGCAAAGGACACGGAAGGCATAGACAGCAGAAAGGCGACGAACAGGACGCAGAAAACGGCGCGCGGTCGCAGCGTCATAAGTTGCTCAGATCCTCGGCTTCCTGTTCAAGAGCGCGCAGTTCTTTTTTCAGGCTTTCTATCTTCCTTGCCTTCTGCTGAACATCCTGTTCCCTGTCCGCACGGGAGAGCTCGCGCTCAAGAGCAGCCCGCTGCCTCTCCAGCTGATCCGCGCGGGCCCGCTCCTCATCCGAGCCCTTTTTAAGCCTGTCGATATCGGACGAAAGGCTGTTCAGCTCCTTTTTCAGGGAATTGAGCTCCTTCTGCTGTGCGGCAAGGGCCGCGCTCTTTTTCTCCCTTTCCTGTGAGAGGCGCACGGTTTCCTGCCGATGCTGCTCCTTCTCGGCCTCAAGGCTCTGAAGCTCCGCCCTCTTCGCCTGCTGCCTGGCCTCGTATGCCTTGGGATTGTACCCGAAAAGACCGCCCTGCGTCGGATCCGTGGAAAGGCCGCAGCCGGAAAGAAGCATAAGGCATACCCCTGCCAACATCCCTGTGGATATACGCATCATTTTCTCCGTTGGTTGCAAAAAAGCGTGAAAAAGACGGGAAAGCCCGGCCTATACCGCCATGCGTACCGAAATGCTGGCCAGCTTGCGGTTATATTCCTTCATCTGCGCTATCTGCTTTTCCAGCTTTGCAATTTCCTTGTCCATGGCCGCCGCTTCCTTATTGTTCCCGCCCCCGCGGGCTTCCTTCGCCACGTCCTTGTCCTTGCTCAGACGCTTCTCCAGGGAGGCTATGCTTTTTTCCAGTTCCTTGCGCTGGGAGTCCACGGACTTCTTTTCGGCAAGCAGCGTGGATTTCTTCTGCTTTTTCTGCTTGTACTCTGCGGCAAGAGTCCTGGACTTCTTATCCATGGCCGCGATTTCCTTGCCGAGCTCCCGGTTGTATTCGGCAAGCTCCTTGTTGTTCTTGCGCGAATCGTCGATGCAGGCGTCGAGCCATGCCTCTTCCGAAGCGTATTTGGCCTTCTGATCCGCCACATGATTCCCCACCAGAAAACCGGACAGGCCGCCCAGAAGAGCGCCTAAGCCCGCTCCGATGAGCGTACCTTCGGTATTCTGGCCTATAGCCAGGCCCAAAAGCGCTCCGAGGCCCGCGCCCGCGCCCGCGCCGACCAGCGTGCCTTCGGTTTTTGTCCTGGTTCCGTCGTTCTGAATGTTGGCACAGCCGCCGAGAGGCATGACGAGGCTGAAGGAAAGCAAAAGCGCTCCGGAAGTTCTGACCACACGGTTCATTTCTCATTCTCCTTTTACGCCGCTCCATGCGCGGCAGTTTTCCCCCTCCTCGGGGCGGGCCATGTTTTTTTCCTATTCATCCTGAAGTTTCACGGCATACTCCGAGCGCCAGGTGGCGGCGTCGAAGCGTTTTTCCTTATGGTAGCGTTCATAATGCCGCCGCGTCACCGGCAAAAACGTGTTCTTCTGCCTGTCCAGATCGGCCAGGCGCTGTTTTGCGCGCTCCCCGCCCGCCTTCTGCTCCTTCTCCATCAGGCCGGCGAGATAAGCATCGTGGGCGTCGAAGGCTTTCAACACCAGTTCCGAAGGCAGCTTGGCAAGCTCCGCCATGATCTTGCTGTAACTTTCAAGCCCGGAGTTTACATTGTAGGCATATTCCTCAGCCCGGGCGCGCAGCCTTTCCGTGGGCGCCTCGCCGGCAACGGCAAGGCCTCTCAGGTTGATGGCAAGATAAAGCCCGCGCTCGGCGGCAATGTTCACCCACACCCGGGCCGACTCCTCGTCGGCCTCGCGGCGTATGCGCACCATGTCGCGCAGCGCGCCCTCCGTGGCGTCGATATCGCTTTGCAGCGCATTCATGAGGTTTTCACCACGCAGAGCTTCCTTCACCTTTTCTAGGCGCACCAGCGCATCCTGCGCGGATACGGCCTCCCGGGAAGCCGTGTCCGCCACGGAAAGAGCGGCAGGCATGGATGCGCCGTCGCCGGAGCGGTAGTTTTCCCATGCCTCCTCTATGGCTGCAATGCTCTGCCTGTCCGTAAGTACCGGGGCGCTCAACATGATACGGAAGCCCATGGTGGGCTTGACGTTGGGACGCATGCCCTGTTGTACGCTGCCGAGGTAATAGGGCTCCTCGGTGCGCAAGGCCGCGCTTATCTCATCTTCGGACACAAGGTAGTGCCCGCCGCGCGCGGCGAAGCCCCCTCCCCTGCCCTGATAGTATTCAATGTAATACTGCGACTGCGTTATTTCCCGCACATTGCCGAGCATGTCGTGCAGGCCCAGGGGATTGGGCCTGAGCATGCCTACCTTCTGCACCTTGTTGTGCGAAGAGGAGGGGCCGGAAAACCATTCATGGGCTGCAAGGTCTTCGTAGGGATACACGTCGTCGAAAGTCACGGAATCCACTTCCTGCCCTCCGCGTGCGGCGAACTCCCACTCCATTTCCGAAGGCAGGCGCACGAATCCGGGGCTGGGACCGGCACAGGGAAGGGAGGAAAGGGCATTCTTGTAGAGCCAGGTATTCAGGCGATCCACAAAGGCCACGGCATCGAAATAGGAAACGCCCGTCACCGGCATATCCGGGTCTTCCGCCCCCTTCACCGGGGGCAGGGCTTCAGTCCCCATGACGGCCGCATACTGCGCCCGCGTGACTTCATACTTGCCCATGTAATACACCCGCCCGGGCCGCGCTTCATCCGTACTTTCAAAGGCTCCGGCTATCATGACTGCCGTAGGAGGAGAGCGGAAGTCCCCGGAAGGATCGCCCATGATGAAACGCGCCCCGGAAAGCGGCCCGTTTTCCCCGTCCGCGCTGCCGACGTGCACGGCGCGGAAAGCGAAGACCACGCCTTCCGGGCCGGGCAGGACGAGGTCGCCCTCAGCGGGCGCGGGATTGCCCGAAGGCGCGGCCGAGACTCCCGAAGGAAAAAGGAAGCAGGCGGCAAGCAGCAGACAACGCCATGTTTTCATTCGTACCCCCTTATTCATCGCGCAGAGATTCCGACGGCTCTATGGTGTTCAGGCGAAGCGCCGCCGCCCCGCCTGCAAGTACGGCCAGGCATGCGGCAACAAGCACGGCTCCGGCCTGTTCGGGAAAGCCCAGCGCACAGACTCTTTCCCCCTCCTCCAGATGACGGGCAAAAAATATCCCGATGGTCCCGGCCATGGCATGAAACATGCCGAGACTTGCCGCCATGCCGCACAGGGTAAGCGCAAGGCTCGACACCAGCGGGAACAGGCCGAGGCGAACCCCGTGCAGACCAAGCAGACGCAGTACCGCAAATTCCCTGCGCTTGCGCTCCACACTGGCGTAAATGCTGGACAGCAGGCAGGCCGTACCCCCCAAGGAAGAAGCGGAGGCGATGATCCAGAACAGCAGCGAAAGGCCGGCGTCGAGACTTTTTATTTCTTCAATACGGTCCGCCTTCGTGCTGATGCGCATATCTTCCTTTTCCAGGTCGGCGGCCAGAGGGGCGACCGCGTCCATGCCCGATGCGTACATGCGGAAGGAGGAATAACCACGCCTGCCCAGCAGAAAAGCGGGGGAACCGTCGCTGTTTCTGCCGTCGCGCAGGGTGCGTTCCTCCAGAAGCGAAAGTTGCCCCAGCATAGCCTGCGGAGCGAGGGCCGTGCCCTCCGGTACTTCGGGGTGAGGGGCAAGAGTGACGCGGAAGGTCAGGCGGCGTTCTTCATGGCCCGCCACCTGGGCCGTGACGGAAACTTCCCCGCCGGGCACGGAGGCGGGCACCAGCATGACGCGCGGAAAAGAACGCAGGTTCCTGTCCGTCCACGCCGACAGGGAGGAAAGCCCGCTCATGGCCTGCAAAAGCGGCCCGCTTTCCGCGCCGGTGGCAGGCTGCCCCCGCAAAAGGACGTCCCCGGGCAGGAGAAACTCCACCCCGGCAAAAAGAGGGGCAAGGAACACGCCGCAGCCGCGCAGCTTTTCTTCCAGCGCCAGAAAATTGTTTTCCCCCGCGCCCCGCCCCAGGCTGGTCAGGCGGTATACGATGCGGCCTGAGGGCAGGGCCGGAAAAACGTCGGGGCTTTCCACTTTTTTCAGGCGGGCAAAGCCGGTATTGAGCTGGAGGGAAGCCTGAAGCATGGCATCCGGCGCAACCTCGAAGGCCAGAAGCACACCCCGGGCCTGCATGTAGGCCACAGGGTCCTGCCCGGGCCAGTTCAGCTCGGGCACGGCGCGGCCGTCCTTGTAGTCTTCCACGGCCTCAAGCTTTTCCAGGGGAATGTAGGCCGAGGCCGGTGTGCCTGCCTGCACGGGCAAAATACCCGTCACCGTAAGCTCCAGGGAAGCCCGGGAACGGCCCTGCTCCCTCGTGACGGTAAAAATGAGCTTTTTCCCCTGCCCGACCTTGAGCTTCTCCGCCGCGGCAAAACTGAGCACGCAGCCGTCGTCGGGGACGTTGTCCGCACCATAGCGGGCAAGCAATACGTCTCCGGGAAGCGTGGGATGCAGATCAAGGCGCACTCTTCCGCCTCCCTCCGCCGCCCGCACATCGGCCTGGGCGGAAAGCTTTCTGGTATGAGGCACCATGAAGGCCACCCTCGGATCCTTCCGCCAGCGGGCGAACCAGTCTTCATCGAGAAGCCGCTCCGTCACGGGCACAAGCTCCAGCGTGGCCGGATTCTCCAGAAGGCGACTGCGCAGGGTTTCCAGAGTGCCGTACTTCAGGCCGAAAAAAAGCAGAAGCGGCGTGGCTATGGCCGCCACGGCCAGCACAAGGCAAAGGCTCATGCGCCATTCATGCCGTATGTCGGCCAGAGCGAGCCCGACGACGGCGCGGACGGGAGAAGACATTACACCTCCCCTGCGGTTTACCGTTCGAGATACAGCGTGGAAATCACATGCTGCGAAGATTCGTTCCGTACGGCAAAACCGACCACCCGGTCGGCAATACCGCGCGCAAGCTCCACATCGTGGC
>NZ_DYZA01000012.1 GCF_020741395.1 Mailhella massiliensis
CTTCGCATCCGGCCGAATATCTATGCATTCTCAAGGTATAATCCATCGCATAGTTCACCCAAACGCATCATTCCGCCCCAAGGATCTTCGACAAAACATCCTTCTCTATTATGCGAAAAGGCCCCGGACAAACATCCGGGGCCGGCAAAGCCCTGTTCCGGGGACAGTCTCTTTCCCCGGCATGTTCTGCCGGAACTCATGGCCGAGCCCGACGCCTTTGTCAAACCTGCAGAAATCTTTCAAGAGAACTGCACGCTCTCACCGTCTTCAGGAATGAGGAAGCGCTCTTCCAGCCCCTCCTGCTTCACAAACGCACGCAGAAGGGAGCGGTTGAGCCTCGCGTGGTTCACCGCGTCCATGTGCGTGGCTATCATGCGTGCCTGCGGGGCCGCAGCCGCCGCCACGGACAGCTCTTCCGGCCCCATGAGGATAGGGGTGCCGTCATAAAACTGCGCCCAGGCAGCATTGAGCGCCACCACATCGGGACGGAACCTTTCCAGCACGTCGGCCACGCCCTGAAACCACACCGTATCTCCGGCCAGGTAGAACATCTTTTCGCCTTCCGCAGTAAACAGCACGCCGCAGGCCGTGGAAGGCAGTCCGAAAGCAGCGTAGTTGCGTGCCGCAGCCTCGCCCGCCCCGTGCAGAGCCTCCGTCCTGTGAAGCGTGACATTGCGAAAATCCACGCCTTCCTCTGTCAGCGCCGTGACACGCATAAAGCCCAGAGCGCGCATATCTTCCGCTTCCGCCTCATTCTGCGTGAAGATAGGCATGTCTTCAGCAAGGGCGTCGCACGCAGCCTCGTCGAAGTGATCGAAATGGTGCATGTGCGTGACAATGACGGCATCCACCGCGACGATTTCCTCCACCGGCAGAGGAAGTTCCACCAGAGGGTTGGGGAAATCATTCCACGGAGAGGGAACTGAAGGCAAAGTTCCCTTCCGTGCGAAGAAAGGGTCGATAAGAAAGCGACTGCCTCCGAAGGTCACGATGCTGGTGGCTCCGCGTATCTGCTGAAATATCATGATGCTTCTCCTGAACATGAGGAAGGCCGGACGCACTTCTCCTCCGTCCGAAACGGCGGGAAAAAACTTGAAGCTTTCCTTTTAAAAACTACTTTTTCGCAGCCCTCAGGCCGTTGGCCACCACCAGAAGGGCCGTGCCCACATCAGCGAATACGGCCATCCACATGGTGGCGCAGCCGCTGAAGGTCAGGGCGAAGAACAGCGCCTTCACGCCCAAGGCCAGCACGATGTTCTGTACCAGAATGGCATAGGTCGCACGGGAAAGGCGGATGAACCTCGGTATCTTGCGCAAGTCGTCGTCCATGAGGGCCACGTCGGCAGTTTCCATGGCGGTATCGGTACCGCCGCGGGCCATAGCGAAGCCTATGTCGGCACGAGCAAGGGCCGGGGCGTCGTTGATGCCGTCGCCCGCCATGCCCACCTTGCCGCCGCGGGCGGCAAGCTTTTCCAGGGCGTGCAGCTTGTCCTCCGGCAGAAGGCCCGAGAAATACTCGTCCACCCCGGCCTGTGAGGCTATGACACGCGCCACATTCTCATTATCACCGGTGAGCATGACGGTATGTACGCCGAGCTCCTTCAACTCGCGCACCGCCTCCCGGCTGTTTTCCCGCAGGGTATCGGCCACGGCAAAAAGCGCGAGCACCCCCTCTTCCCCGGCAAGGGCAACCACGGTTCTGCCCCTGCTCTCCAACGCTGCGATCCGCCCTTCCAGCTCGGCGGAATCCAGCCCCAGGCATGCCATCATGCGGCGGCTTCCGAGATGGTAGAGCCTGCCTTCCACACGCCCGCGCACCCCCAGCCCGGGCACGGCCTCGAAATCCTCTACGTCAGGAAGAGCAAGCCCCTGCTCCTCCGCGTTTTCCGCAAGGGCGCGGGAGACGGGGTGATCCGACCTTGCGGCAAGTCCGGCTGCAAGAAGCGCGGACCTCTCCCCCTCTTCCGCACCCAGAATTTCCCTGTCCGTCAGGCGGGGACGGCCATGGGTCAGCGTGCCCGTCTTGTCGAAGGCAAGGCAGCGCAGAAGCCGCCCCTGCTCCAGAAACATGCCGCCTTTCACCAGGATGCCGGAGCGCATTGCCGCCGCCATGCCGCTCACGATGCTCACCGGGGTGGAAATCACGAGAGCGCACGGGCAACCTATGACCAGAAGAACCAGCGCGGTGTACACGGCGTCCTTCCAGGCCCAGTCCATGCAGAGGGGAAGACCAAACGCCGTCAACAGGGAAAGCAGGAACACGGCCGGGGTGTATCGGCGGGCGAAGGCGTCCACAAAACGCTGTATGGGGGCGCGCCGCCCCTGCGCATCCTCCACCGCATGAATGATGCGGGAGAGCGTGGTATCCGATGCGGCCGCCGTGGCCTCAAACTCAAAGGAACCGAAGGTATTGATGGTTCCGGCAAACACGATATCGCCCTCGGCCTTCTCCACAGGGATGCTTTCCCCTGTGATGGGCGCCTGATCCACGGCGGAATGTCCGCGGCGAATCACGCCGTCCAACGCCACCCTCTCGCCGGGCTTCACCCGGATGATGCTCCCCACGGAAACGGTGCGGATATCCCTCTCCTCCCAGGAGCCGTCGGCCTGCTGCACCATCGCCCGCTCCGGGGAAAGCGCCAGAAGTTTGCCTATGGCATTACGCGCCCTGTTGAGAGCCCGGGCCTCAATGGCCTCGGAAATATTGAAAAGTACCATGACCATGGCGGCTTCCGGGTACTGACCGATGAGCACTGCCCCGGTGACGGCCACGGACATGAGGGCGTTGATATTGAGGTTGAGGTTGGAAACGGCTATCCAGCCCTTGCGGTAGGTGCCGAGCCCTCCGAGAATAATGGCCGCCGCCGCGAAAAGAAAAGGCAGAAACTCCAGAAACGGAGAAACTCCTCCCGACCAGGCAAGAGCCAGTTCCGAAGCCTCGGAAAAGGCCGCAAACACTGCAGCCGCCGCCAGCTTCTTCCATGCAATAGACGCTTCAACCACAGGCGAAGCGGGCGTTCCGGCTTTCCCCAGTCTTTCGGGAATCATATCTATGGAAGCGAGCGCCTCCTCAATGACGAGGGTGGAAGGCAGGCTGTGGCGCACGGTGAGCACACGCTGCATGAGATTGAACTCCAGGCCGGTGATGCCTTCCACAGATGACAGGCGCTTTCTTATAAGCGCCTCTTCCATGGGGCAGTCCATGTTCATGATGCGGTACACCGCCGCCGTGGCCGAAGCCTCCTCCAGCAGAGCCGTGTCCACCGGCTCCGGAGCGGCATGGTCGTGGCCGCAGGAGCAGCCTTCATGATGATGCCCGGCATGATCGTGATGAAGTCCGGGAACATGCCCTTCCCGGGCCATACGTTCCTTTTCCTCAGTAAATGACCGCAGGGTGAAAACCCGGGAACAGGCGCAGGGCCCTGTTCCGCCGCGAGATATATTGTTGTCGTTCACGCTTATCTCCTTGTTGATATCAGCGTAGTGTCTATAGTGACTATAGAGTCAAGCATTTTCGCAGATTTTTTCTGAACCGGGAAATTTCGGTTCTCGGACGGAGACGCTCCCCTGCCGCTTGACTCCACAACCATAGCAGATACCATG
>NZ_DYZA01000013.1 GCF_020741395.1 Mailhella massiliensis
AATCGCATCAGTACTTCTTCTGGCACGCTTCTTGCTTTTCCAGAGGCAGAAACAGCAACGGAGCCTTCCCAAAGGAGTTAATCCCTATGTCAAACCCTGCATCGACAAGGCATGACGACGAATATTTCGGCTGCGACGTGTTCACCCTCGACGCCATGCGTCAGCATCTTCCCCACGAGGTCTATGTAAACCTGGAGCAGACGGCGCTGAACGGCACCCGCCTCGACCCCGCCATTGCCGGGACCGTGGCCAACGCCATGAAGGACTGGGCCGTTTCCCGGGGCGCCACACATTACACCCACTGGTTCCACCCGCTCACCGGCCTCACTGCGGAAAAGCACGACGCCTTCCTCCAGTGCGTGGACGGCAGGATGATAAGCTCCTTCTCGGGCAAGACGCTGCTTTCCGGCGAGCCGGACGCCTCAAGCTTCCCCTCCGGTGGGCTTCGCTCCACCTTTGAGGCCAGAGGCTACACCGCCTGGGACCCCACCTCCCCGGTCTTTCTCATCGGCCATACCCTGCACATCCCCACCATGTTCTATTCCTACACCGGGGAAGCGCTGGACAGAAAAGTGCCGCTTCTGCGCTCCGTATCCGCCGTATCGCGGCAGGCTTTGCGCATCCTGCGCCTCTTCGGCAACGACAGGGCCCGCTATGTGACGGCGCAGGCCGGGCCGGAGCAGGAATACTTTCTCGTGGACAAGGCCCTTGCAGCGAAAAGGCCCGACCTTCTCATGACGGGCCGCACCCTCTACGGCGCCACCACGCCCAAGGGGCAGGAAATGGAAGACCATTATTTCGGCGCCATTCCCGCCCGCGTCATGGCCTTCATGGAGGATCTGGAGCACACCCTGTTCCGCCTCGGCATACCGGCGCAGACGCGCCACAACGAAGTGGCCCCGGCGCAGTTCGAGCTCGCGCCCATGTATGAGCAGGTAAACATCGCCACCGACCACAACATGCTGATCATGAACCTCATGCGCCACATCGCACCCCGCCACGGCTTCATGTGCCTTCTGCACGAAAAGCCCTTTGAAGGCGTGAACGGCTCGGGCAAGCACAACAACTGGTCTCTTGCCGACTCCGAAGGCAACAACCTGCTCAGGCCCGGCGACACACCGCAGGACAACGCGCAGTTCCTGGTCTTCCTCGCCGCAGTGCTGCGCGCCGTGCACAGGCACGCGGCAATCCTGCGTCTCGGCACCATCGGCGCGGGCAATGATCACCGCCTCGGAGCCAACGAGGCCCCGCCCGCCATCATCTCCGTGTACCTCGGCGACCAGCTCGCGGAAGTGGTGGATTCCTTCACGGGCAACGGCTCCTGCGAAAGGAAGGCAAGGCCCACGCTCAACATCGGCGTGGACGTGCTGCCGCCCCTGCCCCGCGACTATTCCGACCGCAACCGCACAAGCCCCTTCGCCTTCACGGGCAACAAGTTTGAATTCCGCGCCGTGGGCTCCTCGCAGTCCATCGCGCCCGCCAACATCGCCATAAATGCGGCCGTGGCATGCGCGCTGGAAGATATCGCCGACCGCCTGGAAGCGGAAACTGCCTCCGGCAAGGAGCTGAACCTTGCCGTTCAGGAGCTTCTCGGCGACCTTTTCACCGAACACGCGCCCATCGTATTCAACGGCAACGGCTACACCGAAGAGTGGACGGAGGAAGCCGCGCACCGCGGACTGCCCAACTATGCCAATACCGTGGAAGCCCTGGAGCACTACAGCGACCCCGACGTGCTCGGGGCCTTCTCCCGCCAGGGCATCCTGTCCGAACGCGAATGTCTCTCCCGCCAGGAAATCCTGCTGGAAAACTACGCCAAGACCATAGGCATCGAAGCCGCCACCGCGAGCCGCATGGGCCGCACCCTCATCGTGCCCGCGGCCATGAAGGCCCAGAGCGCGGCCGCCGACATGGTGAACAGCACCCGCGCCGCCATGGACCGAGTACCCGAGGCCGAAGCCGACTACCTGGAACTTCTCGCCTCCCTGACCGGAAAACTCATGCTGGCCCTGCGAGCGCTGGATGAAAAGCGCATGGCCCTTGCCGGAACCGAAGGCGCAGATGCCTGCGCACGCTTCGCCCGCGATAAGGTGCTTCCGGCCATGAACGAATGTCGCGCTCTGGCCGACAGGCTGGAATCCGTCATGTCCTCCTCAGACTACCCCATGCCCGGTTACGCCGACCTCATGTGGACGCACTGAGCATGCCCGGCCGGGAAAAAACCGGCCGGAACCGGAAACTTCCCGGGCGGGCCGCATGGCCCGCCCTTCCGGCGGACATGCCGGTACAAATATGCATCGCAGGCCTTTCCTGTCCCGGGAACCTGCACGAAAAGATAACAGACGCTCCGCGAAGCGCGGAACATATTGCAAGGAACACATCATGTGCAGAATAGGGTCAATTAAAAGCATCACGCCCGTGGGGCCGCGCACGGCGCTTGAACTCATGCTTCCCCAGCAGGAAGGGCACGACAATTCCGGCTACGCCATGGTCATGCAGGACATGGCCGGGGCCTTCGGGGAATGGAAGGACAAGCCCCTTCTCTCCGCCGCATGCACGCGCGAAGGCATGCGCGCCGTGGACGACTACATGGCCGAACATCACTTCTCCCTGCTCTTCAGCTGGACGCCCAAATACGACGCGAAGCCGGGCCTGAACATACGGCCCATGGAGCGCTATCTCTTCCGCGTGTACGACTACCCGCCCCATTACCGTTACAGCAGCGACAAAGAAAAGGCCGACCTTCTGCTCGACACGCGCCTTGCCCTGCGCGCCATGTTGGAGAAAAAAAACGAAGGCTTCGTCTACTCCTTCTGGCCGGACGTGCTCACCCTCAAGGAAATCGGCGACCCGCGCGACATTGCCGCCTACTTCCGCCTCTGGGATGATTCCTGCCCCCTGCTTGCAAAGAACATCGTCACCCAGTGCCGGCAGAACACCAATTACGACATAGTGCGCTACGCCGCCCACCCCTTCTTCCTCCAGGGATACACCGTATGCGTCAACGGCGAGAACACCTTCTACACCAAGAACAAGGAATTCCAGAGGGCCCTGCACCGGGGCTACACCGGCTTTGAATCCGATTCCCAGTGCCTGCTCTACAGCCTGCACTATGTACTGCACGAACTCAAATGGCCTCTGGAATACTTCAAGCACGTCATCACGCCCCTGCCCTTCGCGGAAATCGACAAAAGAGATGATGCCGACGTTCTGTGCATCATCCGCGAGACTCTGGCGCACCTCGAAATCAACGGGCCGAACGCCGTGATCGGCATGCTGCCCGACAGCCGCATGATCTGCTGCTGCGACTCCAAGAAGCTCCGCCCCGTGGTGGTGGGCAGGACAAAGGGTATGGTCGCCGTATCTTCCGAAGTCTGCGGCCTCAACGCCGTCATGCCGGAGCGCGACAGCTCCCGCGACCTCTACCCCGGCGAAAGGGAAACCATCATCATCGACAACGACCTCAGGATAAGCACATGCAGGCAGTAAACGCTCTCGACACCTATCCGGGCGACCTTCGCTGGATCATCCGGCACGATCCTTCCCGCTGCACCATGTGCGGCAGCTGCGTGGCCCAGTGCGCGCAGAACGCCATAGAGGCGGCCATGCTGCGCTGCGACGTCACCGTATCCGAAAAGCCCTGGCCTGAGCCGGAAAAAAGGCATCTCGCACGGCCAGTGATCCGCCAGAAGACGGACCTCGCCCACCTGTGCGTGGGATGCGGCTTCTGCGCCAGGGTATGCCCCAACGGGGCCATTTACCCCGAGCGCAACGCGGACCAGCGCTTCCCCGTCATAGGCCGGGCCAACGGCCCCATCCGCCGCGGCGGGCGCACCAACCTGAACACGCAGCGCACCCTCGACGCCATTGTGGTGGGCCGCATCAGCCAGATGACCGACCCGGCCCTCGACTCGGAGCGCCACACCTTCGACATGCGCGCGCCCCTGGGTCGCGTGCTGCCCTCCCGCGACCTTGCCGCAGAACTTCAGGTGCGGGACGGCAGACTCGTGAAGACCGGCCACACCCCGCCGGTGAACTGGATCTATCCGCTCATCTTCAGCGACATGTCCATAGGCGCGCTCTCCACCCGCGCCTGGGAGGCCGTGGCCATGGCCGCCGCCTACCTCAACGAGGAATGTTCCCTTCCCGTGCGCATGAGCTCGGGCGAAGGCGGCATGCCCGTGAAGCTCATGGAATCGGACAAGCTCAGGTATTTCATCATCCAGATTGCCTCCGGGCATTTCGGCTGGGACCGCATCGTCAAGGCCCTGCCCCGCATGAAGGTCGACCCTGCGGGCGTGCTCATCAAGATAGGCCAGGGCGCGAAGCCCGGCGACGGCGGCCTTCTGCCCGCTTCCAAGGTAGCCCCGCACATACAGGCCATACGCGGCGTGCCGAAGTCCACCCTGCACTCCCCGCCGAACCATCAGGGCCTCTACTCCATCGAGGAGTCGGTGCAGAAGATGCACCTTTCCCTCAACGCGGCCTTCGGCTTCCGCGTGCCCGTGGCTATCAAGTGTGCGGCTTCGGCCACGTCGGTTTCCGTGTACAACAATCTCCTGCGCGACCCCTACCGCATCTGCGGCGGTTTCTTCATCGACGGCATACAGGGCGGCACCGGCGCGGCCAACGAGGTCTCCCTCGACCACACCGGCCACCCCGTCGTGTCCAAGCTGCGCGACTGCTACCTCGCCGCCGTAGGCCAGGGCCTTCAGGGCCAGATACCCCTGTGGGCGGGCGGCGGCGTGGGCCTCACCGGCAACGCCGCGGCCGACGCCTTCAAGATGATATGCCTCGGCGCCAACGGCGTGTTCGTCGGCAAGCTCCTCATCCAGCTTTTAGGCTGCGTAGGCAACGAGAACGGCCGCTGCAACAACTGTTCCACGGGCCTGTGCCCCAACGGCATCTGTTCGCAGGACCCGCGCCTTACGGCGCGGCTCGACGTGGACAGAGGGGCGCAGGCCATTGTGGACTATGTCCTCGCCTTCGACAGCGAACTGCGCAAGCTCATGGCCCCCATAGGCAACAGCTCCCTGCCCGTGGGCCGCTCCGACGCCCTCGTCGCCACCGACCGCGCCGTCGCCGACAAGCTCGGCATCGCCTACGCCTGCTGACCCCAGGAAAGCTCCGAGGCACACCCCGCCGGAACCTCATCCCGTAAAGGCAACGCCATGTTTTTCATAGATACCCTCACCCAGCACGAACGCATGTCCACGCAGAGCCTCCTGCTCGCCATATCCGAAGCCGTGGCCCGGGGCGAAACGGAGTTCAACATCCACGCCTCCGGCCAGCACGACATAGGCGGCCCCTTGTGGAACGCCGAAGGCCGTACCCTGCACTTTCATGTGACCAACCCCGGCCAGAGGGTGGGCTGCATGGGCCTCGACCACACCGATATCGTGGTGGAAGGCCCGGCCCCGGCCGACGCGGGCTGGCTCAACTCCGGCGCGCGCATCACCATCAAAGGCGACGCGGGCGACACTGCCGGCCACTGTGCGGCCTCGGGCATCATCTACATAGGCGGCCGCGCGGGCACGCGCACAGGCTCGCTCATGAAGCACGACCCGCTCTACCCCGAGCCCGAACTGTGGATTCTCCAAAACACCGGCTCCTTCCCCTGTGAATTCATGGGCGGCGGCAAAATGGTGGTCTGCGGGCTCGACGCGCCGGAAGGCTGCTCCGTGCTCGGCGAGCGGGCATGCGTGGGCATGGTGGGCGGCACGGTCTACTTCCGGGGCAATCCCGGCTCCTTCGCCGAAGACGACGTGGCCGAGCATGCGCTCGACAGCGCCGATATCGCCTTCCTTCAGGAAGGTATGGCGGCTTTCCTCCGGGCCGTGGGCAGAAGCGATGCGCAAGAGCGCCTCACGCGCTGGGACGAGTGGCGCAAGCTTGAGCCCCGAAAGAGTGGCGAACACGCCTCCCACAGGCCCTCCATGGCCGAATACCGCCGGGAACGCTGGGTGAAGGGCGGTATCTTCAGCGACGTGGTGAGCGACGATTTCCGTGTGAACGGCCTTGTGGCGCGCGGCGATTTCCGCCTGCGCGTGCCCTCCTGGGACAATGCAGCCGCGGCCGCCCCCTGCGAACACGCCTGCCCGGCGCACATCCCCACTCAGAAGCGCTACAACCTTCTGCGCGAAGGCCGCACCGAAGAGGCGCTCCGCCTTGTGCTCGACTATTCCCCCTTCCCCGGCTCGGTGTGCGGCCATGTGTGCCCGAACCCCTGCATGGAAGCCTGCACACGCGGATGCCGCATCGACTCGCCCGTGCAGATAGGACCCCTCGGCCTTGAATCCGCCTCCCTCACCGTGGAAAAGCCTGCCGTGCGCACCGGAAAGAACGTGGCCGTCGTGGGCTCCGGCGTGGCCGGCCTTTCCGCCGCGTGGCAGCTCGCCCGGCGGGGTCATGAAGTCACGGTGTACGAAGCTGACTCCGTGGTGGGCGGCAAGATAGAACAAGTCATTCCCAGGGAGCGCCTCGATCACGCCGTACTTCAGGCGGAAATCGCCCGCATCGGAAGCATGGGCGTTTCATTCGTGACGTCCTGCCCGGTGGACAGGGAAAAGTTCGACGCCCTGCGCAGGGAAAACGACGCCGTCATTGTGGCCGTGGGCGGTACGAAGGCCAGAATGTTCAACTGGCCCGGCAGCGAACGCATCATAGGCGGCATTGACTACCTGAAGGCCGTGAACCGCGGCGAACACCCCGCCACGGGCAGAAACGTCATCGTCATAGGCTGCGGCAACGCGGGCATGGACGTGGCGGCCGGAGCCTATGCCGAAGGCGCAGAACATGTAACGTGCGTAGACGTGCAGAAGCCCGCTGCCTTTGAAAAGGAAATCGCCCACATCGAATCCCTGGGCGGCGAACTCGTGTGGCCCTTCATGACCAGCCGCATCACGGAAGAAGGCATCCTCGACGATACGGGCCGCCTCATCCCCGGCGATATGGTCATCATCACCATCGGCGACGAGCCGGAAATCGACTTTCTGCCCGAGGGCGTGCGCACCTTCCGCAAAAGCTGGGTGGTGCCGGACGAGGACATGAGCATACTGCCCGGCGTGTTCGCCGCGGGCGACGTGGTGAAGCCCGGCCTTCTAGTTTCGGCTATCGGCTCCGGGGCGCGGGCGGCCGAGGCTGCCCACGCCTTCATGACGGGCGGGAACCTGCGTCCGGCCGACGGCCGCCCCGCGGCCTCTTCCCGCCTCAGCCTCGAATACTTTTCCCGCGTGCACAAGGAAGAGCTGCCCGCTCCGGCCGACGACTACTATCGCTGCATAAGCTGCGGCTCCTGCCGCGACTGCGCCATGTGCTTGAATTCCTGCCCAGAGAAGGCTATTTCCCGCGTGGAGATAAGCGGGCGCTTCGCCTATGTGTCGGACCCCGCGCGCTGCATAGGCTGCGGTATCTGCGCGGGCGTATGCCCCTGCGGCGTGTGGAACATGAAGGACAATGAAGCCATGCCCTTCCCGGCAGGGCGCAGCGTCGCCTGACACAACTTTTTCCTCCGGCACGGCCGGAGAATCTCTGGAGCTACCATGGCAAGCATCAACAACGCCTACGCGGGCCTTTCCGGCAATTATCTGTTCAGCGAAGTGGCGCGCAGGGTTTCGGCATACCGGCAAAAGCACCCGGAAACAGAAGTCATAAGCCTCGGCATAGGCGACGTTTCCCAGCCCATGATCCCGGCCGTCATCCGCGCCCTGCACAAGGCCGTGGACGAAATGGCCTGTGCCGAAACTTTCCGGGGCTACGGCCCGGAACAGGGTTACGGCTTCCTGCGCGAGGCCATACTCAACCATGACTTCCTGCCCCGCGGCGTGAACATAAGAGCTGAGGAAATCTTCATCAGCGACGGCGCGAAAAGCGATATCGGCAATTTTCAGGAGCTCTTCGGCGAGGATGCCGTCATCGCCCTCACCGACCCTGTCTACCCCGTGTATGAGGATTCCAACGCCATGGCGGGCCGCGCGGGCACAAGAGAAAACGGGCGCTGGAACCGTATCGTCTACCTGCCCTGCACCGCGGCCAACGCCTTTCAGCCGGACCTGCCCTCCGTGCGGCCGGACGTCATCTACCTGTGCAGCCCCAACAACCCCACAGGCACCGTGCTCGACCGCTCCTCCCTCACCGCCTGGGTAAACTACGCAAGGGAAAAGGAAAGCGTCATACTCTTCGACGCGGCCTACGAAGCTTTCATCCAGGACGACTCCCTGCCCCGCAGCATCTACGAAATCCCCGGGGCGGACGAGGTGGCCGTGGAGTTCCGCAGTCTCTCCAAGACGGCAGGCTTCACCGGCCTGCGCTGCGGCTATGCCGTGGTACCCGAAAAGCTCACCGCCCGCACGAAGGACGGACGGCTTCTTTCCCTGCACGACATGTGGCTGCGCCGCCAGTGCACCAAATACAACGGCTGTCCCTACATCGTGCAGCGCGCGGCAGAGGCCGTGTTCCAGCCCGAGGCCGGGGAAGAGCTCGCCGCGGCCCTTGCCGTGTACCGCGACAACGCACGCATCATGCTCGACGCCTTCCGCCGCATGGGCCTTTCCGCCTTCGGCGGCGTGCACTCCCCCTATGTCTGGCTTCAGACACCGAAGGCCATGCCTTCCTGGGACTTCTTCGACCTCCTGCTGGAAAGGGCCGCCGTGGTCTGCACCCCGGGCGCTGGCTTCGGCGTAAGCGGCGAAGGCTACGCGCGCTTCACGGCCTTCAACTCCCCGGAAAATACGAAAAAGGCCCTCGAAAGACTGGAAAAGGCGCTGTAGCCCCCCGAAGGCCCGCCCGCGCAAGACCGGGGGAGACTCCGGCCGCGGGCCTTTCCAGAAACTTCCACCCGGCGGGCGCTGCGCCGCCCCATGAACCGCTTCCATGTCCGAACACGACCTCTCCTCCCCTTCGCCCGCCCCCTACCTCGACAGCCTGCTCCCTATCGTAGACAGCCTCGGACCGGGCCTGCCTTTCCGCGAAGCCCTTTCCCGCGCGCTTTCGGCCATATCCTGCGACCTGCCCTTCACACGGGTGCACATCGTAGTACAGCACCCGGAAAACGGCAGCCTGCACCTTTCCATGGCCGAAGGGCAGGCCTGCGTGCCGCATCTCACCTACGCGCCGGGCAGGGGCGTTACCGGGCAGGTCTTTGCTTCAGGCAGGCCCGTCATCGTGGAGCGCATGGAAGGCCACCCCGATTTTCAAAACAGGCTTTTCGAACGCAGCGAGGAGGAGCTCCGCACCCTGGCCTTCCTCTGCGTGCCCGTAATCTTGCGGGAACGTCCGGCCGGGGGCGGGGAGGAGATGCGCATCACCGTGGGTACCCTGAGCGCGGACACACCCCGTGCCGACGCCGCCACCCTCGCCCTGCGCTGCCGTTTCCTTGAGGTGGCGGCCTCGCTGGTGGGGCATCAGGTGGCCTGCCTTCAGGAAGATATGCTGCGGGAGCGCGGCCATTACACGAGGCAGGATCATACGCCCCTGCCCTCTGTGCTTCAAGATATGCCAGCCATTGTGGTACATTCGCGCAGCATGAACCATGTGCTGCACCATGTGGCGCAGGTGGCCCCGGGCACGACTACCGTGCTTCTCAGGGGGGAATCCGGCTCCGGCAAGGAACTCCTGGCCTCGGCTATCCATCTGTGCAGCAAAAGGGCGGACAAGCCCTTCATCAGGGTCAACTGCGCAGCCCTGCCCGCCGACCTTGTGGAAGGCGAGCTTTTCGGCTGGCAGAAAGGGGCCTTCACCGGAGCGCAGCAGGCAAGGCGGGGCGTGTTCGAGCAGGCATCCTCCGGCACGCTCTTTCTCGACGAAATAGGCGACCTTTCCCTGCCCGCGCAGGCCAAGGTCCTGCGCGCCGTACAGGAAGGGGAAATTGTGCGCCTCGGAAGCGAAAAGCCCGTAAAGGTGGACGTGCGCCTCATCTGCGCCACGCATCAGCCCCTGGAAGAACTGGTGAAACAGGGCCTTTTCCGCGAAGACCTCTATTACCGCATCAACGTCTTTCCCCTTTTCCTGCCGCCCCTGCGCGAAAGAGCCGACGATATCCTGCCTCTTGCCGAGCATTTCCTGCACCTTTTCGCCCGCAGGCACGGCCGGGGGGCGAGGAGGCTTTCCCCGCAGGCGGAGGATGCGCTCCTTGCCTGGACGTGGCCGGGCAACGTGCGCGAACTGCAAAACGCCATGGAACGCGCGGTGCTCCTGTGCGAAGGCGATACCGTGCGCCCCTGCCACCTTCCGCCGGAACTGCGCTCTCCGGAAGCCCGCTCCTGTGTGAAGGGAAACGGCAGGGCCCTCGGCTTTCACGAGGAAGTGGGGCTTCTGGAAAAAACAAGGCTGGAAGAGGCCCTCGCCCGCTCCGGCGGCAACATCCATCAGGCCGCGCGCAACATCGATATCACCTACCGTATTTTCTACTATAAGATGAAAAAATACGGCATCGACTACCGGCGCTTTCTCTCGCGCTGATCTTTCCCCCCATCCTCCTGCCGCGGCGCAGGCGCTCCCCCGGCGTCTGCGCCGCATCCTTGCCGCTTCGGGGAAGCCCCTTTTCCGACCTCCCGGGCGGGCTCCGCGCTCATTGAAAAAGCTTTCTCCCGGGGGTATAGGAAAGGCATCGCAAGGGAGGGGCCATGGCGGAAGATTTCCTGCATTTTCTGGCGAACCGGGCCGAGAGGCGTATTCAGGAAGCTCAGAAGGAAGGAGCGTTCGACAACCTTCCCGGCGAGGGCAGGGCCCTTGACCTGGAAGACGACTCCGCCGTGCCCGCCGAACTGCGCATGGCCTACAAGGTACTCAAAAACGCGGGCTATCTGCCGCCGGAGCTGGCCGACCGCAAGGAAATAAACACCCTTCTCGATCTTCTCGAACACTGTGAGGACGGCGCGGAAAAACTGCGCCAGATGCAGAAGCTCGACGTCATACTCATGCGCGTGCAGAACCGCCGTGCCCGCTCCGTTGCCATAACTGAGAATGATCCTTATTATGAAAAAGTGGTACGCCGCGTCACGTTACTGAAGAACGGCCGGCGCTGAGCCTTTTTCCGGCGACGTTTCGCCGCGCAAGTTGCAAGGAACAACATGAATTTCCCCGAAAAACATGCGGGGCCCTGCATCCGTATCGAGGGCGCCCGTCAACATAATCTTAAAAATGTGGACGTGGATATCCCGCGCGATGAGCTCGTGGTAGTGTGCGGGCCTTCCGGCTCCGGCAAGTCCACCCTGGCCTTCGATATCGTCTATGCCGAAGGCCAGCGCCGCTATGTGGAATCGCTCTCCACCTACGCGCGCATGTTCCTGCCCAAGATGGACAAGCCCCTCGTGGACAAGATAGAGGGCCTCTCCCCCGCCATATCCCTGGAACAGCAGACCACGGCGCACAATCCCCGCTCCACCGTGGGCACGGTGACGGAAGTATACGACTTCCTGCGCGTGTTCTTCGCCCGCCTCGGCAAGGTATACTGCCCGCACTGCGGCGCGCCCATCGAGGCCCGGGCCTCGGATGAAATCATCGCCGATATCATGGGCATGCCCGAAGGGGAGCGCATCATGCTCATGGCGCCTCTCGTGGAGCTGCAGAAGGGTACCCATGCCGACCGCTTCAAGAAGCTGAAGGCCGAGGGCTTCGTGCGTGTGCGCGTGGCCACGCTGGGCGAAGAGGCGCAGATATACAATCTCGACGACGTTCCCGCCCTCGACAAGAACAAAAAGCACAGCATCGACCTTGTGGTGGACCGTCTCGTCATCAAGGACGATATGCGTACCCGCCTTGCCGACTCCGTGGAACTCGCCCTGCGCTACGGCAAGGGCCGCGTCATCGTCAGCGTACCGGGCAAGGCCGATATCGTACATTCCACGGAATCGGTGTGCCCCGCCTGCCATGTGAGCGCTCCCGTGCCCTCTCCGCAGCTTTTCTCCTTCAACAGCCCGCAGGGCGCGTGCCCCCAGTGCCTCGGCATAGGCACGGTGGTGGCCTTCGACGAATCCCTCATTGCGCCCGACGAAACGCTCCCGCTCAAGAAAGGGGCCCTCGCGCCCTTCTCCAGCCCCTATTTCATGGCCAAGATAGGCAAGGCTCTGGAAGCTCTCGGCGAGCGGCAGGGCTTCACCATGGACACGCCCCTCAAAGACTTTTCCGACAAGGCCAGAAAGGCGCTCTTCAACGGCGAAGCGGGGGGCATCACCCGCACGGGAAGCCTGCGCCGCAACTTCATGGGCGGCACGAGCCTGAACCACGACGAGAGCGGGGAGGCCCTTTCCACCTCACACTGGCCGGGCGTCATGTACCTTCTTGAGCAGCGCATGAAGAGGGGCGATGCCTGGAGCGACATACTGAGCCGCTACAGCTACGAGGTGGAATGTCCCACCTGCCACGGCACAAGGCTCAGGAAAGAAGCGCTTTCCGTGCGCGTGAACGGCCTCAACATCGAACAGTTCTGCAACCTTTCCATAGAGCGCGCCCTTTCCTGGGTTCAGGGACTCTCCTTCACGGGACGCCATGCCCTCATTGCCGAGCCTCTCATCAAGGAGCTTACCTTCCGCCTGGGCTTCATGGTCAACGTGGGTCTTGAATACCTCACCCTCGGCCGCTCCATGGCCACGCTCTCCGGCGGCGAGGCCCAGCGCATACGCCTTGCCTCGCAGCTCGGTTCAGGCCTCGTGGGCGTGACCTATGTGCTGGACGAGCCTTCCATCGGACTGCACCCGCGCGACAACGAAAGGCTCATCCGCACCCTGCGCAGCCTGCAGAAGCGCGGCAACACCGTGCTCGTGGTGGAGCACGACGAAGCCACCATCTGCGAGGCGGACACCGTGCTGGAAATGGGCCCGGGCTCCGGCTCCCAGGGCGGGGAACTCGTCTTTGCGGGCACGGTGAAGGAGCTTGTCAAAAACTCCGATTCCCTCACCGCGCGCTACCTTCGCGGCGATCTTTCCATCCCCGTGCCGGAAAAACGCCGGAAGTCCGACAAATTCCTCACGCTACGCGGCGTCAGCACCAACAACCTCAAGGACATCGACTGCGCCATACCCTTAGGGGTACTCACCTGCGTCACCGGCGTATCCGGCTCGGGCAAGAGCTCCCTCGTCATCGACACGCTCTACCGCCGCGTAGCGCGGCACTGCGGCCTGCGCACCGAGCAACCCGGGCCCATGAAGGGCGTAGAGGGCCTTGAACAGATAGAGCGCATCGTTTCCATCGACCAGACGCCCATCGGCCGCACCCCCCGCTCCAACCCCGCCACCTACACCAAGGTCTTCGACGACATACGCAAGATCTTCGCCATGACGCCGGACGCGAGAAAGCGCGGCTACACCGCAAGCCGCTTCAGCTTCAACGTCACGGGCGGCAGGTGCGAAACCTGCAAGGGCGACGGGCAGATACGCGTGGAAATGCACTTTCTGCCCGATATCTTCGTCACCTGCGACGTGTGCAAGGGCCGCCGCTTCAACCGCGAGACTCTGGAAGTGCGCTACAAGGACCTGAACATCTCCGAAGTGCTCGACCTCACCGTGCACGAAGCTCGGGACTTCTTCTCCAGCTACCCGGCGCTGGAACGAAGGCTCGGTGTGCTGGAGGATGTGGGGCTCGGCTACATACGCCTCGGCCAGGCGGCCACCACCCTGTCCGGCGGAGAGGCCCAGCGCATCAAGATATCGCGCGAGCTCGGCAAGAAATCCCTGCCGCGCACGCTCTACATCCTCGACGAACCCACCACGGGCCTGCACATGCATGAGGTGGGCAAGCTCATCGGCGTGCTGCACCGCCTGGTGGAGCGCGGGGCCACGGTGGTAGTCATCGAACACAATACCGACGTCATACTCTCTTCCGACCATATCCTGGACCTCGGGCCGGGCGGCGGCGAAAACGGCGGCACAATCATCGCTTCCGGCACGCCCGAGGAAATCATGGAAAACCCCGCTTCCATCACCGGCGTCTTCCTCGCGGAGGAGCGCAGCAAGCGCCGGGAATTTTTAAACCGCATTCTCAAGGAGAACGACGCATGAAACACGCCCTTCCCCTTCTCGCTCTGCTCGCCCTTACCCTGCCCGCGGCTGCTCAGGCAAGGCCCGTTTCCGCCACCCTCTATCCCGAGGGAGCCATGGTGACGGAAGAGGAAACTTTCCGCCCCGAAGGGGGCCGCGTCCTCCTCGCCCTGCCCTCGGGCGCGGACGCGGGGAGCCTTTCCTTCAGCCTTGCCTCCGGCAGGGTGCTGGAATCGCGCCTTGTGGAGAAGAATGTACCCTCTCCCGCCATGAAGGCGCTGCAGAATGAGCTGGAAAAAGTACGGGCCGAGCTCTCCCGCGTGGACGCCGAACGCGAAAGCGTATCCTTTGAGCGCCTTTTCTGGGCCGATCCGCCCCTGAACCTTGAGGCCAAGGACAGGAAAGCGCTGGATCGGCAGGCAAAGGAAACGCAATCCCGCCTCGCCGCCCTTGCGGAAAGGGACGCAAATCTGGAAGCGCGCCGGAGGGAGCTGGAACAAAGCGCCCGGGCGCTGGAAAAACGCATGGAGGCTCTCGGCAGAGGGCATGAATCAGTGCAGGAATGCGCGCTCTTTCTGGAAGGGACTGAAGGCGGCGTCTCCGTGCGCTGGACCTATTTTCTTCCCGGCGCTTCCTGGCAGCCGCGTTACCGCGTGGCGGCCGACGAAAAGGCGGGAAAGGTACGCGTGGCCATGGACGCCGTGCTGCGGCAGTCGAGCGGCACGGACTGGAAGGGGGTGGATATCGCCCTTTCCTCCAGCGAAGATTTCCGCAGCGTGAACCCGCCTTCCCTGCCGGACTGGATCATCGGGGAAGAGCGGCCCGTCATGCGCTCCATGAACCTCATGGCTTCCAAGAGCATGGCCGCGGAAGGCGCGGTGCAGGGAGAGCGCCGAGGTGCGGGCATGCTGTGGAAGCTGGGAGCGGTGGATATTCCCGCCGAAGGGAGCGTTACGCGGCCCGTGGCCTCCCACGAGCTTTCCGCCTCCTTCGTGCGCCTCGTCCGCCCCGCACAGGATACGCGTGCGTGGATAGCCGCCGCACTCACCGACGAAAACATGCCGCTCCTGCCTTCCGGAGAGGCCGTCTTCTCCGTAGACGGCGTGGAAAGCGCGCGCGGCCCCCTCCGCCTCGGCCCGGGCAGCAAGGACCTCTTCTTCGGCGTGGACCAGCTTGTGACTGCCAAACGGCAGGAGCTGCCCGCCAAGGCCGGCGACGAAGAAAAAAAAGGGCAGAGAACTCGCCAGTGGCGACAGAGTATGGACATAGCGAACGGGCACGGCAGGCAGATCGCCGTGCGCGTGGAAGTCGCCGCCCCCATCACGCGCGATCCCTCCATGAGCGTGGCCGTCGCAAGCTCTCCCAAAGCTGCGTTTGAGGAAGAGAGCGGCCGCCATGTCTGGCGGCTGGACATTCCCGCCGGACAAAGCGAACGCATAATCCATGAAGTGACGGTAACGGAACCGGAAAAGACGGCCGAGGCTAAAACCGGGGCCTAGCAGAGCCTTCCCCATCTTCCCGCCGCATTGAAGGATGCGCCGGATTCCCTTTTCCGCCCCTTGCGCGGAAGCCCCGGCGGCCGCACCCCGCTCTTTCCCGACGGGGTGCGGCACGGCGGACGACCTTGGGCATTGACAAGAGTTTTGCGGGGGGGATATCGTCCAGAAGTTATGCTTCGCGGGCAAAGTCCGCCCTTTTCATTGCCATGTTCCCGGGAGAATTTTCCTTCCGAAAGGTGCGGCATACGCCCGCGGCAGGCTCGGGACTATCCCTTCTCCACCCGCCTGCGGGCAGGGGACGACAGGTACGGGGCAGCCGGCCGGCGGACGACGCGGGCCGCGGATAAAAACATATTTAACTTTCCTCATACTTATGAAACAGACGATAGGCATACGTTTCAGCCGCTACGGGCAGGTGCTCGCCTGCCTGTACGACGCCGGGGGCGATTCCCCCCTCGCCGTGGGCGAAAGCGCCATGGTCATGACGGAACGCGGCCTGAACTGCGGCCGGGTGGTCTGGCAGAGGCCCTGGCAGGAAGAACTGGAACAGGCGCTCAAGGCTGCCAACGCCGCCGTGCAGAACATGAACGGCAACGCGGAGCCGGAAGAGAACGGAGAGGACACCGCGCAGACGCCCATGCCCTCGGCCCGCCGCGCAAGCGAGGAGGAACAGCGCGCCGCACAGGACAACGCCCTTCTTTCCCGGGAAGCCTATCTGTTCTGCCGCCGCTGCATTGCGGAACGCAGGCTCGACATGAAGCTTGTGGATGTGGAAATCCTCTTCGACCGCAGCAAGATGGTCTTTTTCTTCACCGCCCCCACACGCATCGACTTCCGCGACCTGGTGAAGGACCTGGTGCGGCAATACCGTACCCGCATCGAACTCAGGCAGATAGGCGTGCGTCACGAAACGCAGATGCTCGGGGCCCTCGGCAACTGCGGCATGGTATGCTGCTGCCGCCGCTACCTGCACAAGTTCGCGCCCGTGACCATCAAAATGGCCAAGGAGCAGAATCTCTTTCTCAACCCGGCGAAAATTTCCGGTATCTGCGGCCGCCTTTTATGCTGCCTGAGCTATGAACAGGAAAATTACGACGCCTTCCACCGAAGCTGCCCGAGGCTCGGCAAGCGCTACCAGACCACGCAAGGCCCCATGCGCGTACTGCGCGGCAACATGTTCCGCAACTCCGTGGTGGTGCTGCCCGACGGCGGGCAGGAAGTGGAAATGAGCCTTGAGGACTGGCAGGCCCTGAAGCCCAGCCGCAGCGAAGGCCCGGCCTCCCCGTCCGGCAAGGAGCAGAAAGCCCAGCCTTCCGGCGGCATGATGGTCTTTTCCACCGCGCCGGATACCCTGGACGACGACCTTGCCGACCTGGAAATCGGGGAAGCCCCCGCCCCGGCTGCGCCGCATGAGCCGAGCATGATGAATTCCGAAGAAGCGGCGCATCGCCGAAAACGCCCCCACCACCATCAGGAAAACCACGAAAGAAAAGGCCGCCCCAGGCCCGCGCGCGAACAGAAGGAGCAGCCCGCTCCCGAAGTTGCCCGGGAACAGGATGCCGACGCCAGGTAAACAGGAGTCCCCGTGAAAAGCTACTACATCACCACGCCCATTTACTATGTCAACGCGCGCCCGCACCTCGGGCACGCCTATTCCACCATTGTGGCCGACACGCTCAAGCGATTCCACCGCATGCTCGGGGAAAACGCCCGCATGCAGACCGGCACCGACGAGCACGGGGACAAGATCGTAAAGGCGGCCACCGCCGCGGGCGTTTCGCCCCAGGCCTTTGTGGATGATATCGCGGGTGTGTTCCGCGACCTGTGGCCCCGGCTCGGCATTGAGAACGACGGCTTCATCCGCACCACCGACCCGGCCCACAAGAAGGCCGTGCAGGTGCTTCTGCAGCGCCTGTACGACAAGGGCGACATTTATTTCGGCGAATACGGCGGCCACTACTGCTACGGCTGCGAACGCTTCTACACGGAAAAGGAGCTGGAAAACGGCCTCTGCCCCCAGCACCAGACCAAGCCGGAATACATCAGCGAGAAGAACTACTTCTTCAAAATGTCCAAGTATCAGGACGCCCTCAGGCAGCACATCCTCGACAACCCCGACTTCATCCGTCCCGAGCGCTACCGCAACGAAGTCCTCGCCATGCTGGAAGGCGGCGTGCTGGAAGACCTCTGCATCTCCCGCCCCAAGTCCCGCCTCACCTGGGGCATTGAACTGCCCTTCGATAAGGACTATGTGAGCTATGTGTGGTTCGACGCCCTCGCCAACTACATTACGGCCCTCGGCTGGCCGGAAAACGAGAACGACGAATCCGGCGCCTACAAAACCTTCTGGCCCGGCGAACATCTGGTGGCCAAGGATATCCTGAAGCCCCACGGCATCTTCTGGCCCACCATGCTCATGGCCGCGGGCCTTCCGCTCTACAGGCACCTCAACGTGCACGGCTACTGGCTGGTGAAGGACACCAAAATGTCCAAATCCCTGGGCAATGTGGTAGATCCGCTCAAGGCCGCCGAGCACTTCGGGCTGGACGCCTTCCGCTATTTCCTTCTGCGCGAGATGAACTTCGGTTCCGACGCCTCCTATTCCCCGGAAGCTATCATCACCCGCGTCAACGCCGACCTCGCCAACGACCTCGGCAACCTGTTCAGCCGCGTGCTTTCCATGAACGCCAAATACTTCGGCGGGAAAATCCCGGCCCTCGGCGAACAGCTTGAAGCCGACGATATCCTCTCCGAAGCCACGGACAACGGCGCGGCCAACTTCGTGCAGCTCTTCGGCGAGCTGCGCTTCTCCCAGGCGCTCGACGCGCTCTGGACGCCTATCCGCGCCATGAACAAGTATGTGGACGAACAGGCCCCCTGGGCGCTGGCGAAGAAAGGCGAAACGGAGCGCCTCGGCACTGTCATCCGCACGCTTCTGGAAAACATGTACAAAGTGGCCTATCTGCTCTGGCCCGTCATGCCCGGCGCTTCCGCCGCCATGCAGGCCCAGCTCGGCCGCCCGCAGCCTCCCCTTTCCGAAGACGCGCTGAACGACGTTTTGCGCTACCGCATGCACCTGCGCACCGGCATGGAAATAGCCTCCGCCTCCAACCTCTTCCCCCGCCTGGAAATGGAAAAGGAGGAAGCCCCGGCCAAGCCCAAAAAGGAAAAGAAGGCCGCTCCCAAAGAGGCTCCCAAGGAGGAAGCCGCCCCTGAAGCCAAGGCCCCCATTGAATTTGCCGACTTCCAGAAGCTCGACCTTCGCGTGGGCCATATCCTTTCGGCAAAGCAGCATCCCAACGCGGACAAACTGCTCTGCTTCGAGGTGGATCTCGGCGAGGAAAAACCCCGGCAGATAGTTTCCGGCATCGCCGCCCACTTCAAGCCGGAAGAACTGGCAGGCAGAAAGGTCGTGGTGGTGGCCAACCTCCCGCCCCGCAAGCTGCGCGGCGTGGAATCCCAGGGTATGATCCTCACCGCAGAATTCGGCGATTCCCTCGCTCTGCTCTCGGCCGACGCCCCGGCCGGCTCTTCCATCGCCTGAACCTGACCATACAACGCCATGAACAAGTGCCGCTTCCGAAAAAGGAGGCGGCGCTTTTTTTCACTCCCCGGCGCTCCGGGGCCGAACGCTTCCGTGCAACGGGAAATCCTGATCCTAAGGAGGGGACCATACGCGGCAAAGGCGGAAGACGGCGTGATCCCTGCCGCGGATTCCGGGCAAGATCCCCGTGCCGGGGAAGCTCATTGACCATGCCCGGGGAAACGCTGCTTCCCCTTTTTACCTCTTCTCCTCCGCCGCGGCGTCATGCCCGGCAGGAATGTCCCTCTTCTCACGGGACAAACGGACAAAACTTACGGAAAACGTCGTACCGCGCCGGAAGAAGGCGTCGTCAAAAAACAGCTGTGGAAATATTGCAGCGAGCAGCTTCAGGGCTTCTTTTCCAAAAACTTCCTTGCAGAAGGCTCTCTACCCTCCTCTACCCCGATGTTGCAACGTCCGGCATGGGGCCGTGGAAACAAGACCGGAAAGCCCCTTGCCCGCAGAGCTGCGCCACACCGCATCGGACAAAAGGCATCTGAAAGCCTTCCCTGACCATATCCGCCGCATAAAAGACACGGACATGAGGATGTCCGCCCGAGGCGCCTCTGTGTCGCAGAGACCGCCCGTCCCTGACGCAGGGCAGGAACCTCATGCTCCTCTCGGAAAAAAACTTGCCGAAAAAGAAGAGGGAAACGTGCGTCGCTTCGCCCGTACGGGTATCGAGAAGGCGGCAGGGTATGGGAAAGCCGTTCCTGTGCCACAGAAAGAGCGGTACACGGACTCGACCTCCCTCGCCCCTCAACGCAATGCGCGGGGAGAGGCCCTTCCGGCAAAAGGGGCCCCACCGGCATAGCCGGTGGTTCCTCTTGTGCGCCTGTAAGGCTCTCTTACCAGCCGCGCCCTAACAGGCGCATGTACGGTCTGACCTCTGCATTTCTGTGACCGGCGGCCCGTAAACGGGCTTCCGGCGTACGGAAGACTCAGCTGCTCACCAAGTTTATCCTCGGCCAGTTTGTTGCCTCATGTACTCAGATATCTTTGCCTTATTCTTACCTACCGTATCCACATAGTAGCCACGGCACCAGAATTCTCGATTGCGATATCTGAATTTCAGCTCACCAAACTGCTCGTATATCATCTGGCTGCTTTTCCCTTTCAAGTATCCGACAAATGCCGATACACTTATCTTTCGTATGCGCTAAATTCTTTGTGTCACCCATCGTGACCTCCTTTTGATTTGCTCAGGGCACACTTGCCAGACCGCACCTCTTTCTTAGCTAATCAAAAGGAGTATTTATAACTTACGCATAGCTATAAGTTTTCGGGGCCCCCCAGCCTAGCTGGGGGTTTTCTTTTAACCAAAGGGGCCCCACCGGCATAGCCGGTGGTTCCTCTTATGCGCCTGTAAGGCTTTCTTACCAGCCGCGCCCTAGCAGGCGCATGTACGGTCTGACATCTGCATTTCTGTTACCGGCGGCCCGTAAACGGGC
>NZ_DYZA01000014.1 GCF_020741395.1 Mailhella massiliensis
GGCCGGGGCGGGCCTCTTCGGCACGTTGCCCGGCGGGAAGGGCCGGTCGCGGGGGAAAAGCTTCGGCATGCCGCCCCCCGCGCGGGGCAGGCCGCCGGGCGGGCAAAGGGCAACGGAAAAAGGGGGCCGGACGCACCGACTCCCCCGCCCTTCAGGAGAGGAAACTTTCCTGAGGCGCGCCGCGTGCGGGCATAGTCGAGAAAGCTATTTTCCGGCAGGAGCGGCCCGTGCAGGGGAAAGATCCGGGGGGAGAAAAAGCGGGACGAAAAGAGGACGGCCCGCGCCGCTACATTACCGAGCGGACGATGAGCGTGAGCCCGGAGAGGAGGATCATGCCGAGCAGAAGCTTGCGGAAAGCCTGCTGCGGCATGCGGCGCACCACGGGGATGCTTATGGCGACGCCGAGCATCGCGCTCGGCAGGGACACGGCCACCGCGCCCATGAGGCTCATGGAATAAAGCCCGGCCTGCCACTGGCCGAGGATGATCCCCAGGTTGAGGAAATTGAAGAACATGTTGGTGGAGGCGAGGGCCTTTTCCTTTTCCCAGCCCCGGAAGGCGGCGTAGACCGCGAGCACGGGCCCGCCCAGGCTGGTGCAGGCGGTCAGGAACGCCCCCGCCGTCCCGGCAAGGAAGGCGTACAGGGGGCGATAGGGCAGGCCGGGACGCACGCGGCGCGAAAGATGCTGCCATGCCACAAAGAAAATGAGCATCAGCCCCAGGGCAAAAAGCAGTGCGGGCCCGGAAACTGCGGTGAGCAGCGCTATCCCCGCCTGTATCCCCGGCAGGCAGCCCAGGGAGAGAAAAAGCACTTCGCGCCAGAGTATGTGGCGGCGGTAAATGATCGCCAGCGCCACAGGAATGATGAAGCTCGTGAGGCAGGAAATAAGTATGGCTTCCCGGGGAGAGGCGATGAAGGTGATGACGGGCATGGCTATCATGCCGCCGCCGATGGACGTGACGCCGTGAACAAAGCCGCCGACTATCCAGGATACGGCAATGCAGAAAAGCTGAGTGAAGGTCATGGCCGCTCCTTGAGGCGGAAGATTTTGCCTTGCGCGGAGAAAAGGCCCGGCCGCGTTTTTTCCGCCCTGCAAATAACCCCTTCCATAAGGAAACAAAACCTCTCCCCTGTCAAGCCCCGGGCAAAGGCGGGAAGGCCGCCGGGGCGTTTTGGGGAATAATTCCCCGACGGATCGGGGCGGCCCCACGGGCGGTAGCGCACATGCCTGCGCATCAGGCCGCCGGCCTGTTTTCTCCCGCCGTGGCCGGGCCGTCCGCCGGAGGGCCCGGAGGTTCCGGGAGAAGGCGGAAATTTCCTTCCCGGCCGCAGTTTTCCTTGCGGCAGAGGGGAAGGAGGGCAGGATATTTTTCGGGGGATGCTTGCCGTGTTTTTGGCCCCTCCGGGAAGCGCCTTTTCGAGCATCGTTTCCTTTCGCGGGGCCGGGAGGAAGCCCGCGAAGTGCCGGGCCGCGCGGCAAAGGCCCCGGAAAAACGCGGGGCCGGGGCAGGTTTTCGGCTGCCGCAGGCTGGGCGGGCCCGGTGTTTCTCCGGCCTCTTTCAGGGATTTTTGCCGGGCGCAGAAAAAGCCCCCCGGAGGGCAGGGCGCAAAAGCGTGGACACGCTGCGGGCTTCTTCCGGCCCTTCCCGCCGCCTGCCGGGGAAGCTTCGTCGCCCCCTGTCGGCGCTCCTTTGCGGGAAAGGTTTGCCGCCTTACTTTCCCGCCTTGACGATGCTGAGGGCCGAGGAGACCAGGGAGGCCATGTCGCCCATGTCGGCGGGGACGATGAGGGTATTGCCCTGCTTGGCCACGTTGGAGAAGGCCTCCACATACTTTTCCGCCACCTGGAGGTTCACGGCGCTCATGCCGCCTTCGGCGGCAACGGCGGCGGCCACCAGGCGTATGGCTTCGGCCTGGGCGGCGGCTACGGCTTCGATGGAGCGGGCCTCGCCTTCCGCGCGGTTGATTGCGGACTGCTTTTCGCCCTCGGACTGGGCGATGAGCGCGGCCCTCTGGCCTTCGGCGAGATTGATGGCTTCCTGCTTTTTGCCCTCGGAAGCGGCGATGAGGGCGCGCTTTTCCCGCTCCGCCGTGATCTGCTGCTGCATGGCGCGCAGTATCTCCGCCGGGGGCGTGAGGTCCTTGATTTCATAGCGCAGAACCTTGACGCCCCAGTTGTGGGCCGCCTCGTCTATGGCGTGCACCACCTGGCGGTTGATTTCCTCCCGCTCCTCAAAGGTCTTGTCGAGTTCCATCTGGCCGATGACGGAGCGCAGGGAGGTCTGGGCAAGCTGCGAAATGGCCTGCACGAAGTTGGAGGTGCCGTAGCTGGCGAGCTTCGGGTCCGTGACCTGGAAATACAGGAGCCCGTCCACCGAGAGCTGCGTGTTGTCCTTGGTGATGCAGACCTGCGCCTCGGTATCCATGGGGATTTCCTTCAGCGAATGTTTGTAGGCCACGCGGTCGATGAGCGGAATGATGAAGTTCAGCCCCGGTTCCAGCACGCAGTGGAACTTGCCGAGCCGCTCCACGATCCAGCCCTGCTGCTGCGGCACCACGCGGATGGAGAGCGAGACGAAGAGAATCGCGAGCGCAATGAGCAGCGTGCCGAAAATTTCAAAAAGGAATTCTTCCGCCATGGGGCCTCCCTCAGGATTCAGGTTCAAGAATAAGCGTGGTGGAATCAAAGCCCGCAATGCGGAAACGGCCGGGAACGGGGGCGGTCCCTTCCTTCGGCACGGCGTCCCACATGGCGCCCCGGTATTTCACCCGGGCGCGGCCTTCCTTCCACTGGGCGACGTAGACGCTGCGCCCTATGTCGAGACTGTTGTCGGCAATGGCGGCGTTTTTGCGCTTTTTTCTGCGCAGGGCGAGCAGGAGACAGGAGACGCCGGAGAGCGCGCAGGCCAGGTAGACCTGCCCCGACGCCTCGGGAAGAAGGGGCACGGCAAGGGCAGTGAGCGCCGCGGAAAAAGCCGGCGCAAGGAAGAAGAGCGTGCCTGTGGCAAGCTCGACGATGAGAAAGACGACGGCCGTGGAAGCCCAGAAAAGAGAGGACATGGGTGCTCCCCTGTGTTGGATTCACCCTTATCCTGATATAGGCAGACGCGGTATTTGTCAAACTCCGCCGGGAAAGCGCGGGGAGCGGAATCCGGGCCTTTGCCCGCGCAAAGAGCGCCCGTGCGGCGCGGAAGCGTCGTTTGCCCTTCGGCGTCTTCCCGGCGGGGGCACGGAGGCTCGAACACCATTTTTTTCTACAAGACGATTATATTGGTCTTCCCGGCGGGGCACGGAGGTTCGCCCGGTTCCGCCGGGAGGAGGGGAGGCGGAAGGGGCTCAGGCCTGGGCTTCGGCGGGCGCGGCGTGGCGCTTTTCCCAGAGCTTCATGTCCTTCATCTTCTTGCGGCGCACGCGCTGAATACTCTTGCACACCAGCGGCACGCCGCTCTTGATGCCCCACTTCATGCGGTAGGAATCGGCGTCCAGGCCGTGCTGGGCAAGGTGCTTTCTGGTGATGAGCTTGAAGGACTTGCCGCATTCCAGGCAGGTGATGCTTTTTTCCCTGATGGAGCGGGAAGGGGCGGGGGCGGATTCATCCTCCGCAGGGGCCTGATTTTCTCCGAGGCTTTTCAGGCTGGCGGAGAGGGCGCGGATCATGGCGACGATTTCCTCTTCCTGCATGACGCGCACGGAAGACTGGGCCTTCACAAGTTCGATTGCCTGCTTCAGGTAATCATCCATAAGAAGTTCCTCCAAGGGGGGGTGAGCGGCGAAGTTGCCGGTGTTTTCAGGGAATGCCGGTTGCCCGGGACATGGTATCGTGTCTTTCGTGCGGGCGGCCCGGTGGAGAGAAACCCGGGCCGCCCTGGCCTGTACTTCCGCGCCTTTTCCCGCAAGGCGCGGCTGCGGGGCTAGCGGGAAGCCCCGGCAATATGGGGGGAGAGGCCGAATTTCGGGGCCCTGCTCCGGCGCAGCCAGAGCTCGAAGACGAGGTGGGAAACGAAAATGGCCGTGAACATGGAAGCCAGGATGCCGAGCGCCAGGGTGACGGCAAAGCCCCGTACCGGGCCTGTGCCGAACTGATAGAGCACGGCGGCGGTGATCAGGGTGGTGAGGTTGGCGTCGAGAATGGAGCTCCGCGCTTCCCGGAAGCCCGCCTCAACGGCGTTCGCCGCGCTCAGGCCCCGGCCAATTTCCTCGCGGATGCGCTCGAAAATGAGCACGTTGGCATCCACCGACATGCCGATGGTGAGCACCACGCCCGCAATGCCCGGAAGGGTGAGCGTGGCCCCGAAAAGGCCGAGCCCGGCAAAGAGCAGGCTGATGGTGAAGACGAGCATGACGTTGGCCAGAAGCCCGGAAAGCCCGTAGCATACCTGCATGATGAGCATGACGCCGAGCGAGCCCACGGCTCCGGCCACCAGCCCGGCGCGGATGGAATCCGCCCCCAGGGAGGGGCCCACGGTGCGCTCTTCCAGCACGGAGACCTCGGCCGGGAGAGAACCGGAACGCAGCACCACGGCCAGGTCCTGTGCTTCTTCGGTGGTGAAGGTGCCGGTAATGGTGGCCTTGCCGCCGCTTATTTTCTGTTGGATCACGGGCGCGCTCTGCACCACGCCGTCGAGCACTATGGCGAACTGCTGATAGATGAGTTCGCCGGTGACTCGCTCGAACTGTTCCGCCCCGCGTGCGCTGAACTGAAGGGAAACGCACGGCTGATTGCGTTCATCGAAGGCGGGTCGGGCGTCGACTATGTCCTGACCGGAGAGCAGGGGGGAACGGTCGAGGACGAGCCCCCGGGAAAAGTCCCGGGCGGCGGTGGCGTGCCGCGAGAGCGTGCCCGTGGCAAGAGGATACCACGCCGTGCCTGCGGGCAGGGCTGCGCCCGGGGCGACGTCGTGGCGGACGCGGTGGAAGGTGAGCTGCGCCGTGCGGCCGATGAGCTGGAGGGCCCGCGCGGTATCGGTGACGCCGGGCAGCTGTATCTGGATCTGAGCGTCGCCCTGGAGGCGGATATCCGGCTCCGCCACGCCGAAGGCGTCGATACGTCCGCGCAGCGTGCGGACCGTCTGATCCATGATGCGCTCGCGGAGCTGTTTTTCCCATTCGGGGCGGAAGGAGACAAGGAGTTTTTCCCCGGATCCGGACGAGATGACGGAACCGACCGCCATCTGTCCGAATCGGTCGCGCAGCAGGTTGGAGAGTTGTTCGATTCCCTCGTGTTTGAGCGGCACGAATTCCAGCGTTCGACCATCGGCATGACGGAGGAGGCGGGTCCTTATCCCCGCATCGTTGGCGCTGGAACGGATATCCTGCCCCAGAAGGGACAAAGACTGGGAAACGGCCTGATCGATATCGGCGCCGAGCGTGAGATGTATGCCCCCCCTGAGGTCAAGCCCGAGATGGATGGGCGAAGGCAGCCATGCTGCCCGCGAGGGGAGCGAAGGGAAAAAATTGACGGATATGCAGGCGAGGCAGAGAAATGCCGCCAGCAACGTGACGCAACAGCGCCAGCGCAGGGAACGCATGAAAAAACCTCACAAAAGGACGTGCGGAAACAGGCTGTGCCGGAAAAAGGCACAGGTTCAGAGGCCGGAGATCAGGCGTCCTGTGAGGCGGGCGGGGCGAGAGAGTACCAGTGGATGAGCCCGTGGGATTCGGGCGGGAAGGTGCGCGCAGCAAAACATTCTTCCGCACAGAGGAAGAACTCGGGCAGCGGCGGCACGGAGGGCAGGACGGCCGGGGAATCGGCGTCGTCCGGGTCGGAGAAGGAATTCGACTGGCGCTTGCCGGGAGAACGGAGCGAGGTGCCTTCCGTATCGGAGAAGGTCTTGAGCTGGGAGACCGGGTTGCTGATGCCGCTCACGGCCAGCGTGAGCGAGGCGATGCGGAAACTTTCCAGCTCATTTTTCTGCTTTTCCCCGGCAGGGGCGTGGGCGGGCATGAGAAGGGCGCAACAGATCATCAGGAGCAGAATCCTGACGGCGAAAAAAGCTCTGGCGTTTGCGCTTTTCATCATACTTTTGCCTTTCGACACTTTGACTATGACCTCTTCGCCTATTTTGTCAAGTGCCGTTGCCGGGAAAAACGGAAAATCAGCGCCAGTCTTTGCACACATCCACCCAGGCGAGGGCGGCGGAATATTCCTCAAGCTCTTCGGGGGTCAGCTCTATGCTGCTCGTGGAGGAGCCGCAGGCGGGAAACACGGTGGGGAAGCGGCGCAGCGATTCGTCGAGATACACGTCCACGGAGTCGGGCACGCCGAAGGGGCACACCCCGCCCACGGCGTGGCCGGTGCGCGTCTCCACTTCCTCTGCGGGCACCATCTTCACCTTTTTCACGCCGAAGCGCTTTTTGAAGGCGGAGCTGTCCACCCTTGCATCCCCGGCGGCCACGAGCAGTATGGTGCGCTCGCCGTTCAGGAAGGAAAGGGTCTTGGCAATGCGGCAGGCTTCCGTGCCGAGAGCCTCGGCGGCAAGCTCCACCGTGGCGCTGGAATGGTCGTGTTCCTGTACGTCTTTGTCCCTGCCCCAGGCGGCAAGGTGCGCTTTGGCGCGTTCTATGGACATGGTTCCTCCCTGCCCGGCTTTTCCGCCTGCGGAAAACCCGCACAGGCCGGGGCCGGCGCGCCGGGCGGGCGCAGGCCTTTGGGGTATGGCCGCTCGAGAGCGTTTCAACTTTGAAAAAGTGAAACGCGAAGGCGGCAGCACAGCGCCGCCCGGCCAAAAGTAAGCGGAAAAACCGCGTTTTTCCGCGAAACGACAGGCCGTATGGTTTGAAATGCACAGCATTTCAAACTGAAATTGCTCTAGAGGTTGAGCAGCATGTGCCAGGATGTGAGGATCATGACGGCGTAGGCTGCGGCCCCGGCCGCTCCCGCTGCGGCGA
Source organism: Mailhella massiliensis (assembly GCF_020741395.1). Classification (GTDB taxonomy): domain Bacteria; phylum Desulfobacterota; class Desulfovibrionia; order Desulfovibrionales; family Desulfovibrionaceae; genus Mailhella; species Mailhella massiliensis_A. The sequence continues at coordinate 6,889 of NZ_DYZA01000014.1, forward strand.
AAAGCCCGGCGAGGTCGGCCCAGGTCTTGCTGCCCCGGAAGTTCTTCCGGCTGCGCCAGAGCCCGAGGCAGGCCACGGCCCCGTAGAGCAGCGAAAGCGCCGCCCAGATGATGAAGAGGGAGGAGCCGTACCAGGTGTGCACGTCGAGGATCGGGTAGATCACGCGGCTGAAGAGAAGGTGCGCCACCAGAGGGACGGACACGCAGAAGATCCAGAAGGTGACGGTGAGGGAAAGCTCCCCGCGCATGACGCGCAGCACCAGGTTGCCGCCCTGCGCCTTTTTCGGGGCGAGGGCCGAGAAAAGCTCCGCCGCACGCCTGCCTGCGCCTTTTTTTGCCGATGCCATAGTTCTCCCCCGGAGCTTCGCTCCTGTTTCCGGCCGGAGGGTGGGCCCCTGCGCCGTGCCCCGCCTTTCCCGGCATGCCTGTGCGTGCCGGAACGTCCGTCTCATGCTGAGAGTGCAGTACCTCTCCCCGATGCCGGGGCAGGCCTGAAGGCCTTTCCGCCGCCGGGCCGGGGCTTTTCCGGGAAGGGGCGGGAAGGCGTGAGGCGAATGTTGCCTGTTCCGGCCGATAAGTCAAAGGAAAAATGCCGCGTCCCGGAAGCTTTTTCCCCAGAGGGCGTTTTCGGGGCGGGGCGCAGTCTCCCGCCCCTTCGTCCTCCGGCCGCCCGGAGAGGGCGGCCCCGGCACTCTTGCCGCGCCGCCGGGGCGTGTCGGGGGCATCCCCCGGCCTGAAGTGCCGCGCCCGGGCGCGGGGAAGGAAGGCATTGCCGCGCCGCCGGGGCGGCAGGCGTATCCCTCCCGGCGCGGGGCTTTCGCATACGCCCGCCGGGATTATTTCAGCAGGTCGCGCACCTGGTCGGAGAAGCTGAGGTCCAGCTCAATGGCCCTGGGGGAAAGGGTGTGGTTCTGCTTTTTGCCTTCCAGGGAATATTTCGGCTCGCGCAGGTCGCCTTCCAGGCGCACGGGCATTGCCGAGGTCCCTGCAATCTGCACGGAACCTTCCGCATCCACGGTCCTCTGCTCAAGGTTCACCGTGCCGGAGCCGGAAAGGGAGAGGCGGGCGGCCTCCAGGGTGAGGCGATCCACGGTAAGAGTGCCGTCTTTGGAAACGAAGGAGAGGAAGAGCCTTTCAAAGCGGCTGCTGGAAAGGAAGCTCGACGCGAGCGGAATATCCGGCGGCAGTATGCTGAAGACCGTTTCCACCTGTGAGGAGGTGAGGCTGCCCCTGCCCGTGAGGGAAGGCAGGCCGCGCGAGGTGGTGAAGGCGAGCGAGGCGTTGATTGCGCCGCTGCCCTTGAGCAGGGGCCTTTCGGCCAGGGCCTGGGATATTTCCTCCAGGTTGGCCTGCGGCACGCTGAAATTGAGGGACAGGCGGGAAGAGAGCGGGGTGGTCGGCAGAAGCACCGTTTTCATGGAGGCCGTGACCGGGCTGCCCGCCAGGATGCCGGAAAGGGGATTGAACTCGTAGGAACCGTTCTGGCCGGTGAGGCGGGCGTGCACGTCCTCAAGGTGCAGGCGGTTCCAGCGCACATGCTCGGCCGAAAGCTGGAGGTTCACGCGGGGCCAGCGGGTGAAGTCGCGCTCTTCGAGCTTGCGGGACGCGCCTTCGCGTTTTTCGCTCCGGTAGTCGTCGAGGTTGAAGTCGCCGAGATTGAGCTCTCCGCTGATGACGAAGGGCGAGGGCGAAAGGGTGAGGGCGCCGGAGAAGGTGAGATCGTCGGCCTTGCCCCGGATGTTCGTCATGCGCATCCTGCCTTCGGCCCAGCGCATTTCTGCGGCAAAGGAGCAGTCGCTGAAAATGCTGTGGTCGGCAAAGGGCAGGGGATGGTGCAGGATCTCACCGAGGCGCTGCGGGTCGCCTTCCATGTCCACGTTGAGCGTGGCGTCGCCCTGCACCGGGTCGCTGTACATGCGGGCCAGGGAGGCCACGCTGCCCGAAGCCGTGGCCGAAAGGTCCGGCCCCTGGAAATGGAGCTGGGAGAGCGTGAGCTCGTCGCTGTCGAAATCGTATTCCAGCTTGCCGGACAGGGAGAGATATTCGCGGAAGGAGACGCCCATGCCCGGGGTGAGCATGGCTTTTTCTATGGAGAAGGAGGCCTTTTCCTTGTCCAGAAGGGCGGAACAGTGCAGTTCCACCCCGGCGTGGAAGTCGGGGCTTGAGCCGTCGATATCCGTCTGAAGGTTGAAATTGGTGGGCGTGCCCGGGTGCACGTTGGTGGCGTTGAGGGAAAGGGGGGCTATGGTGAGGGTGGAGCCGTCCGGCTGGATGAAGCATATCCGGCCCTGATTGATGCGGATGTTGTCCGGCGCAATGTGCAGGGCGTGCAGGATGCTTTGGATGAGCTCGTCGAAATCGCGCCGGTGCTCCACGCCGGCCGGGATGCCCGCCAGATATTCGCGCACGGGCTTTTTCAGCTTCATGGTGAGGTCGAGGTCGTCCACGGAAAAGTGCTTGATGCTGAATTTGCCCGTGAACAGCGCATGGGAGGAGATCATTACCGAGGCGCGGCTGAAGCTGAAGGACAGGGAGCCGTCAGGGCTCTGCCAGGAACTTGCGCCGAGCTCCAGCCCCCGGTTGGGGAACAGGGTGAGCGTGGGCGGCGTGTCGGAAACAAGGGGCGCGCCGGTGCTTGTTTCCACATAGGCGTTGAATTTGTCGATGATGATATCGCTGTTGGTGGCGATGAGGGCAACGAGCCCCCCGCCGGCGACGAGGACGAGAAGAACAAGGGCTATAAGTATTTTACGCAGCATCTGGCTATCCGGCGATAAGGGTATTGGTTTACCCTATACGCATTTTCCCGGCGGGGCAAGTCCCCGGCGGGCGGGAGACTTCCCGGGGCGGGGAGAGGGGAACCGGCGGAGTGCAGGGCAGCTGGGGGAAGCGCCGGAACGGGCAGCTGCAACGCTGCTCCAAGCCGGGCCTTCCCGCCGGGACGGGAGGAAAGGCTGCGCGGGGAGGCGGAAGAAAAGCCCGGGGCCGGTACGGAGCTTTGCGGGAGGGCCTTTTTGCCGCAAACGCCCGGAGCGGCGGGGAAGGCAGGGGGCGCGCCGGGGCCGGGCGTGCGGGGAGTCGGCGGAAGGGCAGATTCCCGCGCTGTGCCTCACTTACCCGGAGGGAGGGGCGCAAGGCGCAACGCATGAGGGCAGGTGTGGAGAAAAAAAATAGTTGAAAACGATTTTCATTCTTGCTAATATGCGTTTCACGGCGGATGAGAGTTTTTTCCGCTGCTCGACAACGCATATTCAGGAGATCGCCATGCAGACGGCCATAGTTTTCCTTATTCTTGCCCTGGCGGGCGTGTATCTGTTCTTCCGTTTCCGCCGTTCCGTATCCGGCGGGGGCTGCGGCTGCGGTTGCGGGAGCTGCTCCTGCGCGAAGAAGGGGGGCTGCACCCCGCAGGGCGCGCCGCTTGAGCGGAGCGGGGCGGAGACTTCCGGCCCCTCCTGCGGACGGAACGGATAACCGGCCCTCCGCCCCCGGCCTGCCGGGCGCGCTTTGGGCGCTTTTCCCCGGCACTTCCGGGGCCTTTCCCGGAAGAGGTTCCGCCTGCGCTTTGCTGCCCGGCAGCGGAGCCTGAGCGGAATTTTTGCAGCCTTACAGGAAGAAAAAGGCCCCCCTTCGGAAGGAGGGCCTTTCTGCTTTGCTGCGGTATTACAGAATGAACTGTTGCAGGTCGACGTCGTTTTTCACGTCTTCGAGGTGGCTGCTCACATAGTCCTTGTCGATGACGATATGCTGCCCGGCCCTGTCGGGGGCCTCAAAGGAGATATCGGAAAGGATTTTCTCAAGGATGGTGTAGAGCCTGCGCGCCCCTATGTTTTCGCTTCGGGCGTTGGTTTCTTCGGCAAAGGAAGCGATTTCCCGGAGCCCTTCGTCGGAGAAGTGGAGGGTGACGTTTTCCGTGGAAAGCAGGGCGGCGTACTGTTTCTGCAGGGAATTGTGGGGCTCGGTGAGGATGCGGTAGAATTCTTTGCTGCCGAGGGCCTGGAGCTCCACGCGCAGGGGGAAGCGGCCCTGAAGTTCGGGAATGAGGTCGGAAGGCTTGCTGAAATGGAAGGCCCCGGCCGCGATGAAGAGGATATGGTCGGTGTGGATCATGCCGTGCTTGGTACTCACCACGCAGCCTTCCACCACGGGCAGAAGGTCGCGCTGCACGCCCTCGCGGGAAATGTCCGAAGAACGCTGCTGCGCCGCAGAACTGGCTATCTTGTCGATTTCGTCGATGAACACGATGCCGCTCTGTTCCACCCTCTCGCGGGCGATTTCCACAATCCGCTCCTCATCGAGCATGGAATCGCGCGCCTGCTGCACGAGAATGTCATAGGCCGCGCGGGTCTTCATGCGCTTTTTCTGCGTCTTCGGCGGCATGAAACGGCTCATCATGCTCTTCATCTGGCTGCCCAGGGAATTGTCCATGCCCGGCATGGCGAACATGTCCATCTGCGGCGCCTGCTCCGTGACTTCCACCTCAACTTCGTGGTCGTCCAGATGCCCCAGCTTCCAGAGATTGCGCAGCTTCTCGCGCGTCGCTTCGCGCCCGGATTCCGCTCCGCTGCCCGGCAGAAGCAGGTCCAGAAGCCGCTCCTCTGCCTGTGCCTCGGCCTTCGCCGCCACCCGCTGCCCCTCTTCATCCCGTACAAGCTTGATCCCTATCTCCATGAGGTCGCGGATCATCGACTCCACATCGCGCCCCACATACCCCACTTCCGTGTACTTCGTCGCCTCTACCTTGATGAACGGCGCCCCCGTAAGCTTCGCCAGCCGCCGCGCTATCTCCGTCTTGCCTACCCCCGTGGGCCCCATAAGTATGATGTTCTTCGGCGCTATCTCGTCCCTCATCGCAGGCTCAAGCTGCTGACGCCGCCAGCGGTTGCGTACCGCTACCGCCACCATGCGCTTGGCCTGCTCCTGCCCGATGATATATTTGTCCAACTCGGCAACAATCTGCCGGGGTGTCAGCGTGTTCATGGTAAAACTCCTTTTTCCAGAACATAGGCCCGATTCTGAAAAAGGGAAGTGCCCCCGTGCCCCCTTTCGCGAAAATCCCCCGAAAGCACGGGAAGACAAGCCGACAAATCCGACAAATCCGACAAAGGCAGCAAAGGCAGGAAAGGCAGGAAAGGCAGCAAAGGCAGCAAAGGCAGGAAAGGCAGCAAAGGCACGCGGGGCGCCGCCCCGCACCCCGCCGGGGGGAATGATTCCCCCCGAACCCCCTCATCGGGCAAGCTCACGCACGGGGTGTGCGCAAAAAGTTCTCCTTCAACTCGCTTCCGTTGCGGAA
>NZ_DYZA01000015.1 GCF_020741395.1 Mailhella massiliensis
CGTACCGCATCCTCTTTGAATCCTTGAGAATAGGTTATGAATTTCCGTTCTGACATACAAATCCCCATCAGGTTACAAAGTTCAGCCTACTGGGGCTTTCTTACTTTGTCCACCTGATGGGGAGCATACCATCTCCCTACCGGAAACGGGGGCTCTTTCAGGCCGGGCCGCAAGACCTCGCCAGGCTTCCCCCCTCTTCCGCGGCCTGCTCCGCCCTCAAAATCCCCTTCACGGCCGACTCACTGTCTGCCGCACGGTCTCTCTTTCCGAAAGACAAATTCCCTCGCACCGGGACATGACGCTTCTCGTCACACCTGCAACAGCGCTCCCTTTCTCCCCATTCCTGCCGGTACCGCGCCCTCGTACAAAAGCATCTTCGGCATGGCCGAAAGACAAAAAAGCGGAACCCCCTTTCGGAAGTTCCGCAAAAGCAGATGCAAAACACTCAGTTCAGGTATTCCGTCAGGTCGCTTCGCAGAATATGGTCAAGCTCCTCCCTATTCTGAGACTCAGTTTCGGTGAACAGAAAGCCGAATACCGGCCCCGTATGGTAGTCGATAGGCCGCATCTCCAGCACCTTTCCGAAAGAGGCGCAGAGCCTGTCATAATTGAATACGTCCCCGGGCTTCAGGCTCGCGGGAGGATTGAGCACGATAAAAGAGTAGATGTTGTCTTCCTTTCCCTTCAGCAGGCTGTCCCAATCGGGACGGATATCATTCAGGAAATAGTCGTAGGTGCGGAAGCCGTAGGCGTGCAGCGAAAGGTCGGTGAGGCACCAGCCGGCAAAACGCAGAGGGTTGGCCTCAATAGGGATGATCCTGCCGTTCTCCACGCGAAGCTCCAGGTGTATGGGCAGGTTGCGCGCCCCCATCTCTTCATTCATGCGGTTAAAGAAATCCGTGAACGGCTGGAGGTGCTCCCGGATGATGGAAGCGCCGGAGCAGTACAGGCGGTCGCTCACGTCGTCGGCCGACGCGAACTCATGATGAAAAATGTTGACTATGACGGCTCTGCCTTCGCCGTCGTAGTAAAAGTCCACGGCGTATTCCTCGCCGCCGATGTACTGCTCCAGAAGAAAGCGGGTATTGGCCACCACACTTTCATCGTATTCCTTCTTCCAGTCGCAGGAATGACGGCGTATGTCGTCAAGAGCCCGCTTCCAGTCCTCCTCGTTGAAGATGGTGTACACTCCCACGCTGAAGAAGCCCACGGAGGGCTTCAGGATAAAGGGCGTTTTCAGTTCATGGAAGTCAATGTCCGTGAGTTCTTCCGCTGCGACTTCGCGGAAAAGAAAATCGGGGTAGATCTTCGCAAGCATACGGCGGAAGGCTGCCTTATCCTTGCACAGGGCTATGCCTTTCTGCAGACCCTTGTCCGGCGAATGCCGGAGTACCCACGACAGGGAATTCTCGCAGGTGGTGTAAATGCGCTCTCCCTGGGCGAGCAGCGCGTCGGCCTCCTCATCGGAAACAAGATGGAACGTCCCCTCGGGGGCGGCGGCAAGTGCGGCCTCGTTGCGTAATACGGGTACGCGACTTTCGGTCAGGTATTCCTTCAGTTCCCGGGACACATACTGTTTGTCGAGAATGATCATGCATATCCTCACAACGGAAAATGGCAGCGCACGGCATGCCCTTGGTTGACAGAAACAAGAGGAGGCTCCTCTTCCCGGCACAACGGCTTCGCATAAGGGCATCGGGGATGGAAGGCACAGCCAGGCGGCGGGGAGAGGGGACTCGGCATCTCGCCGGAAAGAAGCGCAGTACGCCCGCGGAGGGCTGGATCTCGCGATGGTGCGGCGGCCATGAGGGCTTCGGTGTAGGGGTGGGCTGCATGGGCGAAAAGTTCCCGGCAGGGGGCCGTTTCCACCACACGCCCCAGGTACATGACGGCGACTTTGTCGCTCATGAAACCTATCACCCCGAGATCATGGGAAATAAACAGGTACGCAAGCCCCATATTTTCCTGCATATCCTTCAAAAGGTTCAGTACCTGTGCCTGCACCGAGGCATCTAGGGCGGAAACCGGCTCATCGCACACCATGACGCCCGGACCGGCCACAATGGCCCGGGCCACGGCCACACGCTGCCTCTGGCCGCCGGAAAACTCATGGGGATATCTGTCGATATGTTCAGGCTGAAGCCCCACACGGGAAAGAATATCCTGCACCTTCTCCCGGCTCTCCCGCCGGGAAAGAGATCTTCCCGAAGCCTTTGCCGCAAGGACAAAGGGTTCCGCAATGCTGGAGCCCACCGTCTGACGGGGATCCAGCGAAGAAAAGGGATCCTGAAAAATCATTTGGATACGGCTTGCCTTCTCAAAAGCCGTCCATTCCCGCAAAGGGCGGCCGGAAAGCAGCACCTCTCCAGAAGAAGGAGAAAGAAGCCCCGTAGCTAAACGTGCCAGCGTGGACTTGCCGCAGCCGGATTCCCCCACCAGCCCCAGCGTTTCCCCGGGAAAAAGCGCAAGGCTCACCTTGTCCACAGCCTTCACGCTCGCCGGGCGCGGGTCGAAAAATCCCCTTCGCACGGAAAATTCCCGGCTTACCTGTATAAGTTCCAGCAACGCATCCATAAAAGTCCCTGTTTATCTATGATGAACGCACAGAGCTTTTGGCCATGAAAGCATGCAAAAGCCGCGCCGTAAAAGCCCGGAATACTCCTTATCCACACCGGGGCAAGGGCGTCCACGGCCGTGAACTTTCCAGCCGGATACCCAAAGGCCCCTGCGGAGGAAAACCGATCCGGCGAAATATTCTACCTTAGCCTTCTCCGTGCCGCAAGGGGATAAAATCTCTGGACATAGAGCCGTTCCGGCTTTAAGTAGGGAGGAAAGAAGAAGCTCAGACAAGTCCCCGGCGGCCGGCGCGGCCGGAAATGCCCCGGGCAGAGTCCGTATGCCGCCCCGGCCGCGCATGCTGCGGCGCTTTTCTACAATCGGACTCTAATGTTGTGACGGATAGCGAATCCCCAATCTTCAGGGAGTTACTTTCTATGTTTCATCGCATGCTCATGTCCTTCTGCCTGCTGGCCGCCCTTCTTGCGGAACCTTTTTCCGCAGGCGCCGCAGAACCCTTCACCTTCGCCGACGTGCAGGCCAGGGCGCAGGATCTGGCAGCCACGGCCTATGTGCCTTCCACACCCGTGCCCGACTTTCTCACTAAACTGAACTATGACGAATGGAGCTCCATCCGCTACCTGCCGGAAAAGGCGCTCTGGGCTGAAGAGGGCTTGCCCTTCACCGTGCAGTTCTTCCACCCCGGCCTCTATTACGATATGCCCGTGCGTATGCATATCGTCAACAGTGACGGTGTGGAGGATATCACCTTCGACACGTCCCTTTTCCAGTACGGAAGTGAAGAACTCTCCAAGCAGGTGGCTCAGGCCAAGAATATGGATTTCGCGGGGTTCCGCCTGCACTATCCGCTGAACCGCTCCGACTACAGGGATGAACTGGCCATTTTCCTCGGCGCTTCCTATTTCCGTGCCCTGGCTGCAGATACCCACTACGGCATCTACTCACGGGGGCTCGCCATAGACACCGCCACGTCGCAGGGCGAAGAATTTCCTTACTTCCGGGAATTCTGGATCGTGAAGCCTGCGGCGGATGCGGCAAACATCACCATCTACGCCCTGATGGACAGCCCGAGCATGGCCGGGGCCTACCGCTTCATCATCACGCCCGGCGCCCCCACCGTCATGGAAGTGAAGTGTGCGCTCTTCACCAGAAAGGGGGCCAAGAACTTCCAGAAAATAGGCCTTGCCCCTCTTACCAGCATGTTCTTCTACGGGGAGGAGAAAAACGGCCGCCCGGGCGACTATCGCCCCGAAGTCCACAATTCCGACGGCCTGCTCTATGTGAACGGCGACAAGCACTGGTTCTGGAGCCCGCTTGCCAACCCCAAGCGCCTCAGCGTGAACACCTTCCCTCTTCCGAACCCCAGGGGCTTCGGCCTCATGCAGCGCGACTCCGACTTCAAGAGCTATCAGGACATAGACGCAAAATACGAACAGCGCCCCTCCCTCTGGGTGGAACCGGAAGGCGACTGGGGGCCCGGTACTCTGAACCTTGTGGAAATCCCCACGGAAGACGAGATGCACGACAATATCGTGGCCTTCTGGACTCCCGACAAGCCGCGCGACAAGAACAATCCCGACCAGCCCGAAGCGGAGCTGCGCTACCCCGACACGCAGATGTACAGCTGGAAGCTGTACTGGATGCAGCCGCAGACCTCGCGCCATGGGCTCGGCCAGGCGACTTCCACCCGCATTTCCCGGAACGCGGATACCATGACCTTCCATGTGGACTTCGCTGGCGGGGAACTTGCCACGCTGCCGGAAGACACGGGCCTTGCCAGCATTGTGGAAACGCCCGAGCCCATCCCCCTCCTGGAAAAGAAACTCCTGCGCAACGATGCCACCGGCGGCTGGAGGCTGGAATTCACCGTCCGGCTGCCCAAGGAGGAAGGCGTGATCGAAAGCCTCATGGCAGCGCGCAAGGGCCCCGTCAACCTGCGTTTCCGCGCCCTGCTCAAGAAGGGGGAAAACCTCCCCGATCCCATCACCGAAACCTGGATCTACGACTGGCAGCTCCAGCCTCAATGATCGAGAACTACGGAGGCTTCGGCGCATCGCCGGGGCCTCGCCTTCCGGGACGTATAACAGGGCTGGAAGACTCCGTTTTCCGCCCTTTTTCCCGGCGGCACGCAACCTCCAGCCTCAAAAGGTTTTCGCATGAATACCTATCAGGATATGGATTTCCGCGTCCGCGACCGCGTTCTTCTCTACGCGCGCGGCCTGAACCTGTCGCCCAGGGAAAGTGTGGATCTTGCCCTGGAAAGCCTGAAACGCTGCTCCTCCGACCACCCCGATTATGAAGAGGCTCTCGTATGCCTGCATGCCATACTGGCGGAAAGAGGCCGCGAGCTCATACCCGGTGACGACGCTCCCCACCTCATGTCCGCCCCGGGCATGACACGCAGCTCCATGCTGGCAGAAGAACTGGACCGCACTCCCTGGATAAGCATTTTTAAAAAGACGCTGAGCCGCCTTTTCCGCATCTTCCCTTCCGGCATGAAGGAACGCGCTTCCTGGAAGGACAGTGCGGAGCGCCAGCGCCGCCAGCTTGAGTGGGAGCGCGTGGCGGGCCGCCGCCGCAGCCTGCTCATGACGTTCATCCTCGTGCCCGCGATCATCGGCGCCTACCTCATGTACAGCATTCTGCCCCAGCAGGGCATAGAAGCCGTGAAAATCGTGACGGCCGTGCTTTTCGCCATCCTGTTCGGCTGGATTTCCATAGGATTCTGGATGTGCGTGGCAGGCTGCTGGGTACTGTCCCGCAAAGTCGACCGGCTTGCCCCCACAAGGGGCTGCGATGAGGCGACCATCCCCGATACCTGCCGCACGGCCATACTCTTTCCTGTGTACAATGAAGACCCGCATAGATACATGGCCGGCATCGCCGCCACCTGGCATTCCCTGGTGCGTACCGGGGAAAGCGACAAGTTCGATATCTTTATCCTGAGCGACTCCACCAGCCCCGACGCCTGGGTGGCCGAGGAGGAGGCATGGTATGAATTCTGCCGCAACGAGCAGTGCTTCAACCATATCTTCTACCGCCGCAGACGCAACAACACCAAGCGCAAGAGCGGCAACGTGGCCGACTTCTGCCGCCGCTGGGGCGCGCAGTACAAATACATGATCGTATTCGACGCCGACAGCGTCATGAGCGGCCGCACCATGGTGCGCATGGTGAAATCCATGGAACTGCACCCTGAAATGGGCATGATACAGACGCCGCCTCTCGCCGTGAACATGAACAGCCTGATCGCCCGTGTTCAGCAGTTCGCCAACCATCTCTACGGCCCCGTATTTGCCACAGGGCTGCACTTCTGGCTGCTCGGCGACGCCCAGTACTGGGGACACAACGCAATCATCCGCGTAGACCCCTTCATCCGGCACTGCCAGCTTCCCACCCTGCCGGGCCGCGGCCCCCTTGCGGGCGATATCCTGAGCCACGACTTCGTAGAATCGGCACTCATGCGCCGTGCAGGTTACGGCGTATGGCTGGCCTATGACCTCGACGGATCCTGGGAAGAAACGCCTCCCTCCCTCATCGACGAGCTCATCCGCGACCGCCGCTGGTGCCAGGGCAACCTGCAGCACAGCCGCCTCATCTTCTCCGGCGGCATCTTCCCCACGCACAGGGCTCTGTTCATCAACGGCATCATGTCCTATGCCTCGGCCCTTCTGTGGTTCTTCTTCCTGGTGTTCAGCTCCATCCAGGCCGTGACGGAAGCCTTCATCCCCCCCTCCTACTTCCCGAGCAACCCCACGCTCTTCCCCATCTGGCCCACATGGTATCCCAAATGGGCCCTTCTGCTCCTCGGCAGCACCTGCATCATGCTCTTCATGCCCAAGATCTTTGCTATCATCCTCACCCTGCGCAAGGGCGGGGCAAAGAACTTCGGAGGCAAGCTTCCCATGTGCCTGAGCGTGCTGGCGGAAGTTGTCATTTCCACCCTGCTCGCCCCCGTGCGCATGCTCTTCCACAGCTTCTTCGTAGTCACCACGCTGCTCGGCTGGAAAGTGTCGTGGAATACCCAGAACCGCAGCGACATGGGCACGACCTGGGGCGATGCCATACGCTTCCACTGGTGGGGCACGCTCATCGGCATCATCTGGGGCGGACTCATGTGGCTCATCAACCCGGGCTTCTTCTGGTGGTTCTCGCCCATCGCCGTGGGGCTTGCACTTTCCATCCCCCTTTCCGTGTTCACAAGCCGCGTGAGCTGGGGTATGGCCGCCCGCCGCATGGGCCTGTTCATCACTTCCTCGGAGCTTAAAGAAGAGCCGGAGCAGGCCGACATGCACAAAGAGCTCGCCCGGCCCGACCGCTATTCCCCCTTCACCATCGCACCCTCCCGGGGCTTTACCCGCGCCGTAGTCATCCCCCGCGTGCACGCCCTGCACATCGCGCTCATCCGCCGCCGCACCTGGGAGCGGCCCATAGGGGAAACCCGGGAAAAAATGCGCCGCGCCCTGCTGGCCAAAGCCTTGGAAAAAGGCCCCTTCGGCCTCTCCAAGCAGGAAAAATCGGCCCTGCTCATGGATCCGCGCCTTCTGCACGAACTGCATAAAAAAGTGTGGCAGCTCAATCCGGAAAAAGGCCACGACTGGGGCGTCGCCCAGAACTGACGAATTCCGCACATGAAGGCCCGGGAGAAAATTTCCCCCGGGCCTTCATCCTCAAAAACCGGCTGGCAGCGGCAAGGCCGGACAAGTCTGGCGACGGCCCCGACACGAACACGCCGCCCTTCCCTCCCGATGCGGCACCTTTCCCCGGCGGGGCTCCTTCACGCTGCTCTCTACGTCGTCAGCCTTTTCGCCCTTCCGCTTTTCATACGTTTCCGACGCTCGGACACGGGCAAGGAAGTCCTGTTCCGGCCGAATATCCGACGCATCCACGACATATTCCCTTATCCAGAGAGAAGAGAAGCACCGTGCAGGCGTACAATATGCGTCGCCCCCGTGCGGCACAGCGCAAGAAGCTGCACAGCGAAAAGCGGCTCATCCCCAAGCCTTTCAGCACAGCAGGAAAAAGGTCTTCATGCTCCCCGGGGGAAAATTCCCCGGGCTTTTTCATACGCATCCACAATCCCGGCAGGGGGTATGCCCTTTCCGGCATTTTTGTAAAGGCTCTTTTCTCCTCCGCTGAACAAAGTCTACGGCTTCAGGATATCCTTCCGACTCTCCCCCCATGCCTGGGGCCTTCTCTTTCCGAACAGTTGACGGTTCCTTCATGGAAAGCCCTGTGTGCAACATCCATGAACTGTTTTCGATAAGCGCTTAACATGAAGCGGGCGGGAAGCATGCTTCCCGCCCGCGTTTTCTCATAAAGGCTCCGCCTTCCGGCGCTCCCCGGTCTTAATCGAGGGATGCCGCTTCTTCCACCAGCTCAAAGGCTTCGATGACGTCCCCGATCTTGATATCATGGAAGTTCTCAAGACCCACGCCGCACTCAAGGTTGCGCACCACTTCGCGGGCATCGTCCTTAAGACGCTTGAGGGAAGCGATCTTGCCGGTGTACACCACCACGCCGTCACGCAGCAGGCGCACATTGGCAGTACGGGTGAGCTTGCCGTCCGTAACCATGCAGCCCGCAATGAGGCCGACCTTGGGCACAGAGAAGGTCTGGCGCACTTCGGCCTGCCCCAGGTACACTTCCTTGGACACGGGAGCAAGAAGGCCCGCCATGGCGCTTTTGATCTCATCCACAAGCTTGTAGATGATATCGTAGAAGCGGATATCCACCTGCTCCTGTTCCGCCACTTCCTTGACCTTGGCCGTAGGACGTACATTGAAGCCGATGATGATGGCGTTGGAAGCTGCGGCCAGCATGACGTCGGATTCGGAAATTGCGCCCGCACCGCCATGGATGATATCGATGCGCACCTTCTCGGTGCTGAGCTTGCGCAGCGATTCGGTAATAGCTTCCAAGGAGCCCTGCACGTCGGCCTTGAGCACCACGTTGAGCACCAGGGTTTCCTGAGCGTCCGCGCTCTGCTTGAGGAAGTTCTCCAGCGTCACGCGGGACACCTTGGCCAGTTCCTTTTCCCTCAGCTTGGTGGCGCGGGATTCGGCGATGCGGCGGGCCGTCTTTTCGTCGTCGAGGCACACGAATTCCTCACCGGCTTCCGGCACTCCTTCGAAGCCCTGGATTTCCACAGGCATGGAAGGCCCGGCTTCCTTGATCTTGCGGCCCTGATCGTTGAAGAGCGCGCGCACGCGCCCGGCGAACACTCCGCAAACGAAGACGTCGCCCTGATGGAGCGTGCCTTCCTGCACCAGCACGGTAGCCACGGGGCCACGCCCCTTGTCGAGCTTGGCTTCCACCACATGGCCGCGCGCGGGCTTGTCGGGGTTGGCTTTAAGTTCCAGGATCTCGGCCTGAAGGGCGATGAGTTCCAGAAGGTCGTCGAGGCCCTTGCCGGTTTTGGCGGAAACCATACCCACCACAGTGTCGCCGCCCCATTCTTCCGGCTGGAGGCCCAGCTCGGAAAGCTCGCGGAGCACGCGGTCGGGGTTGGCGGTTTCCTTATCTATCTTGTTCACGGCCACCAGAATGGGCACACCCGCCGCACGAGAGTGGTTAATGGCTTCACGGGTCTGTTCCATGACGCCGTCGTCGGCGGCGACCACGAGCACCACAAGGTCGGTGACCTGTGCGCCGCGGGCACGCATGGCGGTGAATGCCGCATGGCCGGGCGTATCAAGGAAAACAATGTCGCCACGCTTGGTCTTGACATGGTAGGCGCCGATATGCTGCGTGATGCCGCCGGCTTCGCCGCTGGTCACGCTGGTCTTGCGTATGGCGTCGAGCAGAGAGGTCTTGCCGTGGTCGACATGGCCCATGATGGTCACCACGGGAGGACGGGGCTTCAACATTTCCGGCGTGTCGGCGGAAGCAGGAAGCAGATACGCCTCTTCGGAGAAGCCCACCTTTTCCACTTCATAGCCGAATTCCGAGGCCACCAGCGTGGCGGTGTCGATATCCAGGGCGTTGTTGATGGTGGCCATTACGCCGAGGCCGAAGAGAATCTTGATGATCTCACTGGACTTCACGCCCATCTGATGGGCCATGTCCGCCACGCGGATGGATTCTTCCACGCGGATCTTGCGCTTGGCAGCCTTCATGGGCTGGGTGGACTGGCTGGGCGCCTGATGCTGCTGCTTTTTGGGCTTGTGCGAACGACGGGTGCGCACCATGCCTTCGTCATCGTCCATGTCGGGCCCGCCGTGGCGACGGCTGAAATCGTCGGAATCCTGAGGGAAGTCCACGGAACGGCGGCTCTTATTGTTGCGCTTCTTGCGGCTCTGTTCCCCTTCAAGGGGCGGCTGCTGGCCGAAGGGCGTCGCAAAAGGAGCGCCGCCGGAGGAACGGCCACCGGAAGGACGGTTGCCCGAAGAGCGACGGTTGTCACGCTCCCTGCCGTCGCGGTCGCGGCCTTCACCCTCACGACCTTCGCGGGCGTCGGGGCGCGGAGCGCGGGAATCGCGCATGTCGCGACGCCCGCCGTCACGGGTGCCGTCGCGACGACTGTCCCCATCACGGCCGGAACGGCCTTCCGAAGGAGAAGCCGGACGCACGATACGGGCCTGTGTGGGGTCGGGACGGGAAATCACGCGCACGCGGGGAACGCCTTCCGAAGCGGCGGGCTGAGCCTTTTTACGGGTATCCTCGCCTTCCCCTTCCTCAGGGGTATGGCGACGTTCCTGCACAGGAGGCAGCAGACTGGGCTGAGAAGAACCTTCAGGTTCCGCCGAAGCGGCGGGGGCACGGCGAGGACGATCTCCCTTGAGGGCCTCGACCTTTATCTCAGCAGCGGGAACGACCTTCACTTCCTGAGCGGGTCTTTCCACCACTTTGGCCTCGGGGGCGGCAGATGCGGGCCTCGGCGTCACGATACGGGCCGCAGGTACTTCCACCTTGCGGGCGCGGAGCATTTTGTCCTGACGGGATTCTTCGGCCTTCACTTCCTGCACGGGAGCGGCCTTTTCTTCCGCCTCGGGCTTTTCCGCCGCTTTTTCCACAGGCTTTTCTACGGCAGGCTTTTCCACCACCGTCACCTTTTCCAATGCTTTTTCCGCCACGGCTTCAGAAACGGAAGGCTCGGCTTTCGCCCCCACGGCGGCAGGCGCAGGTTCCGGCGTCACGATACGCGCCGGACGCACGATACGGGCCACAGGAGATGCCTCACGGGGGGCCCTGGCTTTTTTGGGTGCCTTTTCCACAGCAGGCACGGCCTTCGCCTCCACAGGAGCGGCTTCGGACGCGGCGGACTGAGTCTCACCGGCGAGAGGAGCGGCCTTCTCTTCCACTACGGGCGCGGCAGGAGCTTCCGCTGCTGCCGGCTTGGAACGACGACGTATAATAACATCCTTGCGGACAACTTCCACAGAGGCCTCCGACTTTTTAACCTTGACTTTTTCGTATTCTTCCGGGGAGAGAGAACCTTTTACCGTCTTTTCTATCCCGGCCTCACGAAGGCGGGCTACAAGCTCTTCGGGCTTCATGCCCTGCTCGGTTGCGGCATCCTTTATCTTTATCCTATCCATTCTTGCTCCCCTTGTGAGATTTGCGCCTGAACTTCATGCCTGCGAAGCGCTCCCGGCAATGCGGATCGTCGCATACATACCAGCCTCTGCCGGGCCTCGTCTGAGCTTTATCCGCTTCCAGCCCGTTCCCGGCGACAACGCCTTCTGGGGCAGGCACATGACGCATAAGCTGCGACTTGGCAAAGCGCCGTCTGCACACGACACACATGCGGACGGGCTCCTGCCTTTCCGCCATGCTGCTATTCCTCTCCCGCTTCCGGTTTTTCCCCTTCCACCACGGGGCTGAGGAAATTCACGGCGGCTCGCAGATCGGCAATGCGAGCGTCGGTAAGGTTCAGCTTTTCCGCAAGTTCCGCGTTGGTTGCCCCACGCAGGGCGTCCAGGGAGCGGAAGCCGGCTTCCATCAGCTTGTCCACCGGAATCTCGGCCACGCTGGCCACCTGCTCCAGGCCGCGGCCCGCGGCATTGGCCTCATGATAGCGGGATTCGGTGAAAATATCGATTTTCCAGCCCAAGAGCTTGGCCGCCAGCTTGACGTTCTGCCCCTTGCGGCCGATGGCGTTGGTGAGCTGATCGTCCGGAACGGTGACTTCCAAGAGATTGGAAGCTTCGTCCACATTGATACGGGAAACCACGGCAGGAGCCAGGGCGTTGCGGGCATAGGTGGCAATATCGGGATTCCACACCACGATATCGATGCGCTCGCCGTGAAGCTCCTGCACTATGTTCTGAATACGGGAACCGCGCACGCCCACACACGCACCCACGGCGTCGATATCGCGCTCGCGGGAGAGCACGGCCACCTTGGCGCGGGAACCGGGGTCGCGGGCCACTCCCATGATCTGCACGCTTCCGTCGTCCACTTCCGGCACTTCGCGGCGGAACAGCGCAGCCATGTAGTCACGGTGGGCGCGGGAAATGATGACCTGCGGACCGCGGCCTTCACGGCGCACGTCGATGATAAGGGCCTGGATGCGGTCGTTACGCTTGTAATGCTCGCGGGGAATCTGCTCCTCACGGGGCAGAAGAGCTTCGGTGCGGCCGAGATTGATGACCCAGCCGCCCTTGTCGCGGCGCTGCACCATGCCGCTCACAATTTCACCCACGCGGTCCTTGAATTCCTCGTAGATGAGTTCCTGCTCGGCGTCGCGCATGCGCTGGATGATGACCTGCTTGGCCGACTGTGCGGCAATGCGGCCGAGATCCTCCACTTTGAGACGGAAGCCCATTTCATCATCGATCTGGATGGAAGGATCGTGCTGACGGGCCTCTTCCAGGGAAATCTGGGTAAGGGGGTCTTCCACTTCTTCCACCACGAATTTGAACTGGAACACCTCAATGTCGCCAGTGTCGTCGCTGTAGTGCACTTCCACGTCCAGATCGTCGCCGTACTTGCGCGTTACGGAGGTGCGCACGGCTTCCTCAAGGGTGCTGACGAGCATGTCGCGGTCGAGCCCCCTGTCCTTGCTGATCTGTTCAATGGCTTTTTTAAGTTCCAGGCTCATGCTTTGTTACCTCCGCCTTTGCCGGATGCATGCTTTGCGTTCTTTCCGGCTCCGGGCTTGCTGGTGTCAGGAAAAACGGGTATGAGGCGCGCCTTCTTCACCTGGTTCCAGCGGATAGTCACCTCCGCAGGCTCAGGCTTCTCGCCGGAAGCGGGCACAAGAAGCACCTCCATGATGAACTCTTTGTCGGAAACGGACTTGAGCGGCCCCTTGAACTTGCGCCGCCCGGCAATATCGGGATGCGGATCCGTGAGCGTCACGTCGATATCGCTCCCCACATAGGAAACAAGCTGGGCGGGCTCGAAGAACATGCGATCCATGCCGGGAGAAGAAACTTCCAGCACCCAGGCGTCGGAAAATACCTCGTCCACGTCCAGGGCCAGCCCCACCATGCGGGAAATTTCCGCGCATTGATCGACGGAAACCCCCTCCAACACGCCGTCCTCACCGGTTCCGGCATCTGCGCCGCCTGCCGGAGCGTCCACATACACACGCACCACCGTGCGCCCTCCGGCCACCACTTCAATACCCCAGAGCATCAGGCCGAAAGAGGCAATCACCGGTTCCGCCGCCTCACGGACGCGGCGGACGATCTGCTCAGCAGAAAGACCTTTTCCCATGCATCATACCTTATATAATAAAAAAAGGGAGGCCGTCGTCAGGCCACCCTACCAGACCGCTTTGCGCGGTGCATCAGGATGTAAGAAAGGCAAGATCCGAAATGAACCTTACCTTCCACTGCGTGCAAACCTTTTACCTGCGACTTCCACCCTTGTCAAGAGTTCAACCCTCACCTTCCGAACCTGCTTCCAACACAAAAATTTTTTTAGACCGCGCCGAAGCCGCGCCTGCAGTCAAATCTCATGAAAAGAAATCCCGCTAAGCTTCCGTTCTTTCCGACACGACGCTTGACCCGCTCCTTCCGGCAGGCTAGGCTCTTCTTCTCAGGTTGGGGAAAATGGGTTCCCACACCTTGGAAAACGCCTGAAAACCTTGTTCACAGAATTTGGAATTCCGGCTGTTTTTGTCAGTATAATCAATATATTATCATAACACCGAGTACTCGGCGCAATCCCTGGCAAAGCCAGGATATAAGGTTCAGAGGGTTCAGAAAAGGTATGATCCGCTTCATCAAGAAACGAGACTCACGCATAGTTCCTTTTGACATAGCCAAGATAGATGAGGCGATCTTTCGTGCGGCAAAAGCTCAGGGCGGCACCGACCGCGCCATGTCCCGCAACCTGGCCGATCAGGTGCTCGACATGCTTGAAGCGGAAGGTAACGATACCCCCGACGTGGAACATGTGCAGGATCTGGTGGAAAAAGCCCTCATAGAGGCCGGACACGCCCGCACCGCCAAGGCTTATATTCTCTATCGCAACGAACGCACCCGCGTGCGCGAAATGAAAACCGGCCTCATGAATACGCTGAAGGATCTTTCCTTCACCGATGCCAAGGAACTGGACCTCAAGCGTGAAAACGCCAATATCGACGGTGATACCCCCATGGGTACCATGCTCCGCTACGGCAGCGAGGCGGCCAAGGCCTTCTATAAAAACTACCTGCTCTCGCCCGAGTTCAGCCGCGCCCACGAGGAAGGGGATATCCATATCCACGATCTCGATTTTCTCTCGCTCACCACGACCTGCTGCCAGATCGATATCAAGAAGCTGTTCAACGGCGGATTCAACACCGGCCACGGCTTTCTGCGCGAACCCAACAGCATCCAGTGTGCAAGCGCCCTGGCCTGCATCGCCATACAGTCCAACCAGAACGACCAACACGGCGGGCAGAGCATCCCCAACTTTGAATACGGCCTCGCGCCCGGCGTAGCCCGCAGCTTCATCAAGAATATCGACCTTGCCCTCGACATGCGCGACGCGCCGGAGGATTTCCGCGCCGAGGTGAAAAGTTCCCTGCGCACCCATGCCTTCCCCACCGGGGAATATGCCTCCTTCCGCTCCATTCTCAACAAGGATGGGCTTGCCTTCGTGCGCGGCGAGCTCACGAAGCGTCTGCCTGCGGCCGAAGCCGACCATGTCATTGAAAAGGCCATAGCCAAGACGGACAGGGATACCTATCAGGCCATGGAAGGGCTTCTGCACAACCTGAACACCATGCACAGCCGTGCCGGCGCACAGGTTCCGTTCAGCTCCATCAACTACGGCACGGATACCACGCCTGAAGGCCGCATGGTCATAAAGAATACCCTGCTGGCCGAAGACGCCGGGCTCGGCAACGGCGAAACGCCTATTTTCCCCATCCATATCTTCAAGGTGCGCGAAGGCTACAGCTTCAACCCGGAAGACCCCAACTACGACCTGTTCAAGCTGGCCTGCCGCGTGTCCGCCAAGCGTCTGTTCCCGAACTTCTCCTTCATGGATGCGCCGTTCAACGCCCCCTATCTCAAAGGCAACGACCCCAACCATGAAGTGGCCTATATGGGCTGCCGCACCCGCGTCATGGCCAACCGCTATGACAACGAGCGTGAAACCACCTTCGGCAGGGGCAACCTCTCCTTCACATCCATCAACCTGCCCCGCCTGGGGCTCAAGCATCGCGGGGATGTGGAAGGCTTTTTCGAGGAATTCAACGAAAAGATCACCCTGGTGTTCGACCAGCTTCTCGAAAGGCTGGAAATCCAGAGCCACAAGCGCTGCCGCAACTACCCCTTCCTCATGGGACAGGGTATCTGGCTGGATTCCGACGAGCTGGCCCCGAGCGACGAAGTGGGCGAAGTGCTCAAGCACGGCACTCTGACCACCGGATTCATCGGCCTTGCCGAATGTCTGAAGGCGCTCATCGGCGTCCATCACGGCGAATCCGAGGAAGCTCAGGAGCTCGGCCTGCGCATCGTGCGCACCCTGCGCGAACGTGCCGACAAAAAAGGCGAGGAAACCGGCCTGAACTTCACCGTCATCGCCACCCCGGCCGAAGGCCTGGCCGGCCGCTTCGTCAAGTACGACCGCAAGATTTTCGGCAACATTCCGGGCATCACCGACAGGGACTACTACACCAACTCCTTCCATATCCCGGTGTACTTCCCCATCAACGCCTTCAACAAGCTGCGCCTGGAAGCGCCCTATCACGCGCTGACCAACGGCGGGCACATCAGCTATGTGGAAGTGGACGGCGACCCGCTCAACAATCTCCAGGCCTTCGAGGATATCGTCAAAGCCATGAAGGAGATGGGGATAGGCTACGGCTCCATCAACCACCCCGTGGACCGCGACCCCGTTTGCGGCTACACCGGCATTATCGGCGATGTCTGCCCCCGTTGCGGGCGCCACGACGGCGAAGGCATCCCTCTCTCCGTTCTGAAACAGATCAAGGGCTACATACACGACAGCCGCAACAGCGACGAACGTAGCGAAGCCCACGACAAAATTGCCAATATCAAACTCTAAGGAGCGTTCTCATGGTTCATTGCAAATCCGATGTGGCTGCCGCCACCGACCAGATTCTCGTCGGTTCCAATGTCAAGTTCGAGCGTATCCGCCGCATTACCGGGTACCTCGTGGGCACGCTCGACCGCTTCAACGACGGCAAGGCCGCCGAAGAGCGCGACCGCGTCAAGCATTGCAGCATGGACAACTGGAAGTAACCTTCGCCTGCTGGCGATGAAGGCGGGGGGCGGAGCATCAGCTCCGCCCCCCGCCTTTTTTCACAACTCGAGCTTTCCAGATAAGTTCCGGCTCAGAAAAAGCGTATTCAAGCCCTCCCAGAGCTTTTTTCCCGGCCTTTTTTCACCACTGAAAGCAAACACACTATCCCGAACCGAAGAAGACCGCATCCGCCTGCCGAAAGGGCTATTTCATCATGAAAAGGTACGCCCCCATCAGAGACGTCTCCTTTTTCCACCAAAACGCCTTTTCAAAGGCGCCACGACCGCACGACAAAGGCCCGCCGCTCCTTTTAAGGAACGGCGGGCCTGACCTACTCTGCCGAAGCAGACCCCTCAGCGCTTCGTCGGCCCGTGCAGCTCATCCAGCACGGGCAACCAGCCGTTTTCCCTTGTGGCAGCCATGTTCAGGATACGCTGATTGCGCGAGCCGCGGAAGCGCAGCTCCAGAGATTTCTGCTCTTCCACAAAGGGCCCATCCACCAGAATATCCAGCAGGGAAAGCAGTTCCCTGCAACCTTCCTTCTGCAGAAGCTGCTCCAGGGTATAGCCGCTGAAAGCCATGAGGTGATAACCGCGCCTTTTCAGTTCCTCCGCCAAAGGCAGCAGCGCCCCGGCCTGCTCAAAAGGCTCTCCCCCGCTGAACGTGATGCCGTGCACCAGAGGATCTCCCTGTATGCGGGAGAGTATCTCATCGGCGGAAACCGGAGTCCCTCCTTCAAAATCCCAGGTCTGAGGATTCTGGCACCCCTTGCAGTGCATACGGCAGCCCTGAAGAAAAAGCACGAAGCGAAGCCCCGGTCCATCGACGATGGACTCTTCAATCACTCCCGCAACGCGCAGCATCGTGTTCTTCAGAGCATCCATATTACGCATTGCCTTCCTGTTCCGTGGATTCTTCAGGAGAGGCTACGCCGCCGGCTGTATCATCGACACGCCCCTGGAGCCAGAAAATCATATCCACATCGTCGCCTTCCTGAGGTACATACCCTCTGTGACAGACCTTCTCCGACGCATAGATAATGGCATAGACGGGCTTTTCGGGATTACCGAAGCCTATGCCGAAACGATACACCTTGATCTGCGCCTTCTCCGGACCGAACATGAAGCTGTCGACATCGAAAATGGAGGCATGGCACTGATATTCGCTTAAATGTTCGCCAAGATCCACGATGGTTTTCCCCTTGAGAGGAATCTTGAGCGGCGGCACGTCGAGGCGCGTTTTGGTGGGATTGGCCTTCATCCACTCCAGCGCATGCTTTTCATAAGCCGGACCTTCCGTCACCGTCAGTTCATCCAGAAGGGCACGGCGTATGCCGAAGCACAGACCGGAAAGCAAAAATGTGCAGGTCTTCTCCTTCACGTCGCCTTCCGTATCGCGGAAAAAGAGCGGATCATAGAACCACAGGGGAGGGAAGCCCTCGGGCTGAGCAAGAATCTCACCCGCATATCCCCCCTTCCAGGCGTATGTGTCTTTGATGGTAAGGCTGTTGGCAAAGCCCTCCATAAAAGGCGTCACTGCGGCGACGGAAAGCTTGCCCTCGGGCTTGCCCGCCATAAGCACGGACGTGCGCAGAAGCGACTCGCTGGGCCAGGCCATGAGGATGCGCTCCACGTTTTCGTCCTTTTTGCCCCATGCGGGGCGGCTTCCGCCAAGCTCCAGCGTGGTGGAGATGACGCCGGGAACATCGTCAGAACTGACTCCGAGGACAAACCACTTGTCCCCCATACTTTCAAGATGCTGCATATGTTTTTCCATAAATAAAGATTTTGCGCCGCCCCTTCCGCGTGCAAAAGGCCCGGCGACTCAACCTACATACCACACGGGAAGCCGCAAGAAAATAGGCTTTCCCGGTCAAAAAAAATGCCGAAGGCATCAGCCTGCGGCATCTTGCGAGAATCCCCAAAAGGGACAAGCTACATGGAGGAGGCCCGGAGTTCTATGGCCTTCTGCACGGCCTCGCGGGAGGCCATTTCACTGTCGAGAGTGACCGGCACATCCGTATAGTAAATGGCTCCGGCGGAAATGTCGTACTTGGCCTGCTGATCGCGGGAATGGCGAAGCGGTGGAACCACGTCATATACCCACGGCAAAAATTCACCCAGAAAAAGCCATGCGGCCATGCTGAGCACAACCAGCTTCAACCATGCGACTTTTCGGCTGGAAGAGGAGAGATGTGTCATTTCAAGTCCAGAGCCCGCACCGCCGAAAGGCGGTGCGGGCAAAGTGTCAAAGGTTCAGAGCGTTAGATGCTCGCGGTGATTTCCGGGAACACCTTGTAGAACATAATCCAAGCCATCAGGAGGGTCAGAGCGAGGTTGAAGGACTGACCGCAGACGTACAGGATGATGGGCTTGCCGCCCTTGAAGTAGCCGGCGAGTTCCTTGAAGTTGGTGGCAAGACCGATGGAGATGAAGGCCAGGGAGAAGAACCAGCCGCGCAGAGGCACACTGATCTTGTTGGTACCGTTGGAGATCAGGGCATTGCCAAGATCGGCACCGAGGTTACCGGCAACAGTGGACAGCACAATGGAGGCAGCGAGGAAGCCGATGACGAACTTGGGGAAGCGGTTCCAGATTTCCATGGGACCGACCTTCGTACCTTCTTCATGAGCTTCCACCTTGGTAGCAAAGTAAATGGCCACGCAGAAGGCGCTCACACCGATGAGGACGTTCTGGATCATCTTGATGGTAGCGGCAACCTGCAGCGCCTTGGGGCCGATGAAGGCGCCGGCGGCGGCCACAGAACCCGTGGCGTCGATGGTACCGCCGATCCAGGCGCCGCCGAGGACTTCAGGCATACCCACAGCCTTGATGAAGGCAGGCATGACGATCATCATGATGGCGGTGAACACCATGGAAAGGCCGACGGACAGGGTCAGTTCTTCCTTCTTGGCGCGGCAGGCGGCAGCCACGGCGATGGCGGCGGAGGTACCGCACACGGACATGTCGGCCGAGATGGTGATGTTCAGGGTCTTGGAGGGCATCTTCAGGACGGTCTGGCCGAAGATGTAGGTGGACACCAGGACGATGGGGGTAACCACCCAGGCCACGAAGATACCGGGGATACCGATGGCGAGGATCTTGTTGAACAGAACTTCGGCACCGAGCAGTACGAGGCCGGCCTTGATGAAGTATTCCACCTGCACGGCAGGCTTGATCCACTTGGGCGTACCGATGGTGTTGGCAACGACCATACCGACGATGATGGACCAGATTTCAGCGTTCAGACCATAGGTGGCCGTAGGCTTGTAGCCGCCGAGGAAGTTGGCGAAGATGCAAAGAACATACACACCGAGGAAGCCGATGAAGTACTGCACCATGTTGGCGCCCATGACGCCCATGCCGACGGCGGTGATCACGCCGAGGGAGATGCCGAGGACAATGAGGCCGGGGATCAGATTGGTGTCGGAACCGATCTTGGCCTTGGCCTTGGAAGCGGCACTGTCGGCCTTCTGCCAGTCGGCAATGGCGGTTTCGGCGGCCTTGTTCAGGTCGGCGTTCTGATAGGAAGCGGTAGCGGCGGCTTCCTGAGCCGTCTTGGCGACGGTCAGGGCTTCAGCAGCGGCCTTGGCAGCAGCTTCAGCGGCGGGCTTGGCGGACTCGTCGGCATGAGTGATGAAGGAATCAAGAGGATTCCCGGACCACTTGGCGGGCGTCTTCAGATAGGAGATGATGGTCTTCGCGGCCGGCAGCTTGTTGCCCGCCACGGCCTTCTTTGCGGCCTGAGCCTGAATAAGTTCAATGGTCTTGATGGGCTTGGCCTTCTCAGCGGCGATGACGGCGTCATACTTGCTGAGCTGGGCTTCAATGTCGGCACGACCATTCATCATGATGAGGCCGGAGATGATCAGGATGAAGAAGCCGATCCAGATCGCCCAATAGTCTTCCTTCAGCCAAAGGTCAGACCATTTCGCACGGCCATCGTCAACGACAATGTTTTCATTTGCCATAAAAAAGTCCCCTGCTTAAAAAATTAAAAACAATCTCTCCTCAGGCCCATTTGTACCTTCAATAACAAACTCGTGCTCTATTGACAAGTATTTGTCCGGCGGCAAAATATCCCTTCCCCAAAAGGAAAAGAAACTGCCGCCTCAGGAGCGCGCGGTTGCCGGGAAAGACAAAACCGGCGACGTCAGAACCCTTTCAGGCCTGCGCGCCGGTGAAAAACTCTGGAACCTGCCCGCTCTTCGTACAAAAAAAGTCTTTTTTCCGCAAGCTCCAACTAGGCGTTTTTTTCCGCTTCCTTGAGCAGATTCCAGTAGTCGTCGGGAACATCATAGCCGAACTCGCACGCTTTCTCCGCGTACTCCTTGGCTTTTTCCACATCGCCAAGTTCAAGGCAGGCGAGGGAAAGATTATTCCAGGCAGGCGCAAAGGAGGGCTCCTGCTCAAGAACCATCCGGCTCATTTCCGCGCTCTTTTCATATTCCCCCTTCATATACAGGGCGGAAGCGAAGGTGGCGCGGGCCTGAATGTACTTGGGATCCCAGGTGAGGGCCTTGTGAAGCGCGGCGATAGCTTCATCCACTTCCCCTTTCTGGAGATGCACAAAACCGATATTCCCCCAAGCCACGGGGAACTTGGCGCGACATTCCGCGGCTTCCTTATTGTACTGCATGCAACCGTCAAGATCACCGCGGCGCAGACACAACCCGCCGAGCTGTACGAAGGCTTCGGCCATGTGCGCGGACTGACGAACGGCGTTCAGGAAACATTCCTCCGCCTCAGTGTAATCTCCGAGGGAAAGCATGGCCACGCCGAGGTTATAGTGATGAATGGCGCATTTCGGATCTTTCTCAATGGCTTCCTGAAGATCGTGGACATATTCATGGATATCGGTATAGCGGTCTTTCATCGGATGTGGCCTTCCTTTTTTAGGAGTTCATGGTACCAGGCGGCAAACTCATAGGTGCCGAGAAATTTCTCCTGCTTGTTCACCACGGCTACGGCACCTTCCATGGCGCCCTGGATAAAGGCTTCGCTGGGATCGGATTCCCCGGCAAGCTGCGCCTCGCACTTCTTGGAACGGATGAATTCCTGCATGAGCTGCTGGGCCGTGCGCTTCGTTATGTCGGTACGTATTTCAATGGGATCATTGGGCTCGGGAAAAGGATCCCAGTTCTCATAGCCGATGCGGTCGATGAACTTGCGACGGCGCGCGGGAATTTTCTCATACAGGTCCCGCTTGAGCTTTTCTTCCTCATGGGTAAGACTGCGGGGTTTCTCATTGCGCAAAAGCGGAGCTATGGACATGGGCTACTCCTTGGGGGACGGCCCAATGCCGAGATAGGCATCGTCGTATCTGGTGATGAGCGCCATAGACACGGGCACATACACACGGTGCAGCTCACGGAAGCGGGAACCGACGGCGGAGCCGATACGACGGCTCATGTCCGCCAGGCGGTCCTGTATGCGGTCAAGCGCCACTGTAGGGTAGGGCTGCCCTTTTTTGAAACGACACTCTCCGCAAACATGGGCCTTGCCGTGAATGGAAGTGGGAATACCGTACAGGCGGCAGGTGATGGGGCGGTGCTCATAAAGCAGGCAGGTATTGTCGAGTCCGAGCAGCGGGCAGCGCACACGCTCCTTCGCGGCCTCCACCATGATATCCTCGTCGGACATACCCTGGCGGGCCTGCTGGAAATAGTGCCTTTTCAGACGGGTGAGCTGACGGTCGGCGTCGCTTGCGGCCTGAAGCACAGCGGAACGGCGGATACCGAAATCGAATTCCCTGTTGAACGCCCGGTTCAGCGCCATGGCTTCCACGAGGGAAAGATCGAAAGCCGCATGGCAACAGCTGCTGCACCCCGCAGTGCATGCCACTTCTTCGGGGAACTGATGTTTCACACGGTCGAAAAGCTGATCGGCCTGCGCGGCAAGCTGTTCGTACTCCTGAAAGATAGCGTCCAATTCCGGGTTGGTTTTCATACATCTCACCAGAAAACGGTTAAAAAACCGCCGGATGAGCAAAGCCCATCCGGCGGTAACAGGCTCACACGGGCCGCCGGAAAACGGCGGTTCCGTCAGCGTTCACGGGCGACTCCAAGCCTTTTGCGGACTTTTTGCGACACGTCGCGCAAAGCCCGGGCGGCCTGCGCCGCCCTCGCCGGAATAGCCGATGCGTTAGTCTTCTTCGATCACGATGGCGTCGTGTTCGCAAACACCGGTGCAGGATTCGCAGCCAAGGCATTCTTCAGCGTTCACGGGATCGCTCTTGCCGTCGTGCATTTCCCAGACAGACACAGGGCAGATATCCACGCACTGACCGCAACCGACGCACTTGTCCGCGTCAAAAGTAATCTTGTAGCCCATAACAGCCTCCAAGGTTCGGCCGAAACAAGGTTCGGCACTAGTTAATAATTCCGAGTTGAGTCGGGATACTTGTCTGGAGTATCCGATGAATGAGGGATAGCCTGTGAGACACACGCTGTCAAGCGGCTTCTCCGCAATGCGCCCGTATCCGGCCTTTTGCGGAAAATTCAGAAGCGCACTCCCTATGCCCTGTCCAGACCGGCGGCATCCGCCACGGCAAGGGCCGCAGCCCGGGTGAACTCCCCTTCGGGCATGGCGGCGCGCTCTTCGGCGGTAAGCAGAAGCTTCGGATGATTCACAAGTTCCTGGCGTGCCTTGACGCCGTATCCGGCAGGGAAGGAATCCTCGAAATACATATTCTGGAACCCTGCGAACTTGAGGGCGTGAGCCGTGGAGTCAAGGATACAGAACTCCTCCTTGCCGAGCAGGCCGAGCTTTTCCGCCTTCAGCATGCCCGCGAAGCTTTCCCCGCCCTGCGTGCAGGCGATATGGCCGTGGCGATTGGCGAGAATCATGGAATCCATAATGGCCTGTTCCGTGACCTGCACAACATCGAACCGGCCGCCCAGGGCCTCGAAGCGTTCCACCAGATTCTTCACGCGGGGGAAGGAGACGGGGTTGCCTATCATGGCGGCCTGCGCCACGCTGGGCTTTACGGGCACGGGGTGATACTCGCGCTCTTCCTTCGGACGGCTGTAATACCTCCACACAGGGTCGGCATGTTCGGACTGCACTCCCACAATGTGCGGCAGCTCTTCAATGATGCCGAGACGGTACATCTTCAGGCAGGCGGAAATCATGGAGGTGATGTTGCCCGCGTTGCCGATGGGCATGAACAGGGCCTTGTCCGCCATGTCCCAGCCGTACCACTGGGCCGCCTCGTAGGCATAGGATTCCTGCCCGAGTACACGCCAGCTGTTTTTGGAGTTGAGCAGGGCCACACGATAATGTTCGGCCAGATATTCCACCACCTTCATACAGTCATCAAAGACACCGGGCACTTCCAGAACCTGTGCGCCGGAACCGAGAGGCTGGGAAAGCTGTGCGGGCGTGACCTTACCGTGGGGCAGAAGCACCACGGTGCGGATAGGGGCCCCCACATAGGCCCCATACATGGCGGCGGCGGCTGAAGTATCGCCCGTGGAGGCGCAGATGGTGAGCACTTCCTTCCAGCCGTTTTTACGCACCAGGGATTTCAGATAGCTGTAGGCCCCGGCCATGCCCCTGTCCTTGAAGGAAGCGCTCGGATTCATGCCGTCGTTCTTATAAGCGAAACGACGGCCGACCAGGGCCTGAAGCTCGGCGGAAGCCTCAATGACGGGCGTATCGCCTTCGCCGAGATACACAATATCCTCTTCCTCCAGCACGGGAGCCATAAGTTCATAGAAGCGGAACACACCACGCAGAGTCGTGGTGCGCGTGGCACGACGCGCGTCGAACAGGTCGCGCCAGTACTGCGCACCTTTTTCCTTCATGTCGTCGAAATCAAGGTCTTCCAGCAGAAGAACCCCGCCGCAGTCGGGGCAGGTATAGAGAAGGGCGTCCACCGGGTGGCGTCGGCCGCAGTTCATGCAGACATATTCCATGCGCGCGCGGCGCGTGGGGAAATCGTGAGCCATGTCGTACTCCTCAGATGATGGGCGTGTAGAAAGGGGCAAGCATAGGCGCTTTGCCCTCCGGCCGCAATATTGCATGCATCCCGTGAAAAAACAGGGAGCCTCTATACCTTCCGCACCGGCACCCCGGCTTTTTCCATGTAATCCTTGAGCTCCGCGATAGTGTACTGCCCGTAGTGCACAATGGAGGCCACCAGCGCGGCGGAGGCTCCGCCTTTCGTCACGGCGTCCACCAGATGCTCAGGTGCTCCCGCCCCGCCGGAGGCGATGACGGGAATAGTCACCGCATTGCAGATCATATGGGTGAGGTTAAGCTCATAACCGTCTCTCGTACCGTCGGCATCTATGGAGTTGACGCAAAGCTCCCCGGCCCCGAGTTCCTCGCAGCGGCGTGCCCAGGCTATGGCGTCGATACCCATGGGCTTGCGCCCGCCGTGTATGACGATTTCATACCCGGAAGGGCACGCCGCGCTCACATCGACACGCTTCACGTCCATGCCCACCACCACGGCCTGAGAGCCGAAGGCGTCCGCCCCGCGGCTGATGAGAAAAGGATCCTTCACTACCGCGGAGTTCACGGAAACTTTTTCCGCCCCGGCAAGGAGCACGGCACGCATGTCTTCCACGGAAGAAATGCCCCCGCCCACGGAAAAGGGGATGAAAATATTGCTCGCCACACGCTCCACGACATCAAGGAAAATCCCCCGCGCTTCGCAGGAAGCCGTAATGTCGTAAAAAACGATTTCGTCCGCACCTTCTTCATAATAGCGGCGGGCCGTTTCCACCGGATCGCCTATATCCACGTTTCCCTTGAACTTGATACCCTTGGTCAGGCGGCCGCCCCGCACGTCGAGGCAGGGAATGAGCCTTTTGCTCAAATGGCTTTTTTCAGACACGGGAGGCCTCCCGGCAGTACTCATAAAAATTCGTCAGAAGTCTCAGGCCCGGGCGGCCGCTCTTCTCGGGATGGAACTGCACAGCCCAGAGGCCGGGGCGGCCGTATACCGCCGCGAACTCACATCCGTAACGGCTGGTGGCAATGACAAGCTCCGGGGCCGGGTCGGTATAATAGCTGTGCACGAAATAAAAACGCGCGTCTTCCTCCACACCCTCCAGAAGCTCGGAGGGACGCTTTTTCTCCAGCGTGTTCCAGCCCATGTGCGGAATACGGATAGGTTCCCCTCCGTCGCGCCATTCCGGTTGAAAACGGCGGCAGACGCCGGGCACGATGCCGAGCGCGGCTGTATCGTTCTCCTCGCTGTGCTCCAGAAGTATCTGGCAGCCGAGACAGATGCCGAGCAGGGGTTTCTGCATGGCGACGACCTCGCGCAGGACCTTGTCCATGCCTGTGGAAGTAAGCTGGGCCATGGCCTGTCCGGCCGCGCCCACGCCGGGAAAAATTACGCCCTCGGCGTCAAGTATGGTCGAAGGATCGGCCGTGATTTCGGCAGGAATATCCAGAGAACGCAGCGCTCTTATGACGCTGGTCTGGTTTCCCGCCTTATAGTCGAGAATGGCAAGCATCGGTATGACCTAGGTTGAAGGGATACGGCCCAAGGGGCTAAAAACTTATGCCGGTCTGCATCTGGCTGCCGGCGCGGGAATAGCCGCTCCCCGTGCCGATTACCGTAGTCATGCTGCCGTCTACCTTCACGTTGTCCAGCCTGTCTTCGCTCAGACATCCGGTAAGGCAGCATCCTAACAGGAGCATAACCGCAAACGGGAAAAGAAATATTCTCAT
>NZ_DYZA01000016.1 GCF_020741395.1 Mailhella massiliensis
GCCCGTTTACGGGCCGCCGGTAACAGAAATGCAGATGTCAGACCGTACATGCGCCTGCTAGGGCGCGGCTGGTAAGAAAGCCTTACAGGCGCATAAGAGGAACCACCGGCTATGCCGGTGGGGCCCCTTTATAGAACTGTTGCGCCGGAAAAAGGAAGGTGCGGTCTGAAATCGTGCGGCAGTCCTGTGAAGGGAGGGGCTCGGAGAGGGGGCATGCCTTGCGGGAGCTTTTCACTCCTGCCGGGGCCGCCCCATGGGGGAGGGGAGAGCTCCGGGGGGGGGAGATAGGGAGAAGGCGCGGGCCATTCGTGCAGGGCGGGGGTTATTTTCTGCAATCAGGCATGATTACTCATGGTTTCAGGCTTTCCTCCGTCTTCTTTTTCCTACGCCTTCTGCTAGGCTTGCCTTCTGCTCCGGATGAGCCGGGGCGGAAAACACGGAGGCGCATGATGAGACACACGCTTTTTCTGCTGGCATTTCTGGCTTTTTCTCTGCCCTGCACGGCTATGGCGCAATGGTCGGTCCTGAGGGGGGCCGGGCCTGAGGCGTCTTTCGAATCCACGGCCCGGCCCACGGTGGCTGTAAAGGCCTCGCCGGAGCTTGCCGTGGTGGCGCAGGGCAAGATGACGGTGTCCCTTTCTACGGACAGTTCTTTCTCCGGCGGTGCGGCGGGTACGGTATGGTACTGCCTGAGCGCCGGGGAAAACGCCCAGCTCGCCGTGGCACTGGCCGACGCGGGTTCCCTCTACTGGCATCCGGGCATTCTGGCGACTAATCTGGACTTTCTGCCCGTGCTGTATTCCTGCGGTTCGGACAGGCCCGGCAGCGTGACGCAGCGCGTCTTTGTCCGCCCTGTGCATCTTGATCCGTGGATGCCGGCCTTTGCCGAAAAGGGTGCGGGCTGGACGGCGGGAGTGCTGGTGAGCCAGTATGTGTGGATTGTGGATAACGGCGCGGGAAAGCTTCTGGTGGAGTACCGCGAGCCGCTGGCCTCGGAAGGCTGCCCTATCGTGGATGATGCCGAGCTCCGCGCCTTCGTGCACAGGGCCGACACGGCTTTTTCCGCCCGCTTCGGGAAAAACGGCGATATCGACGCGGATTCGCTCGTTCCCTATGCCTGGGATAGAGCCGGCGTGTCGCCGCGTCTTCTGAGCGTAGTGCTCGGCTCCACCATGGAGAGGCCATTTTAATCTGTCTGCCCCGCGCGCAGGGCATGCTTCCGCGCGGGGCGTCTTTGCGATACCGGGCCGGGGGATTTCCTCCGGCTTTTCATCTCCTGTGCGGAAAGGAAAAGGGCATGGCGAACTGATGAGGCCTTCTTTTTCCTTTTCCCCTTGACTTTGGCGTGCTGCGCCTTATGTGACAGTTGGGCCCGGGAAACGGGCCCTTTCTTCAATGATCCCCGGGCCGGACGTTCTCCGGCTGACGGAAACATATCAGGAGGCCACAGATGGCGGAAAGCACGCATCAGTTTCGCGCGGAAACGTGTAAACTGCTCAACATTCTCACCCATTCCTTGTACACCAATCACGAGATTTTCCTCCGCGAGCTTCTCTCCAACGCTTCCGACGCGCTGGAGAAGGTGCGCTTCCTTCAGAGCACGGGCGGCGAAGTGCGCGACCCTGAACTGCCGCTGGAAATCCGCATCAGCGTGGACAAGGAAAATCATGTCCTCACCGTTGCCGATACCGGCATAGGCATGACGGAACAGGAAATGGTGGAAAATCTCGGCACCATCGCCCATTCCGGTTCCGAGCAGTTCCTGCGCGCGAGGGAGGCGGAAAAGGCCGCCGAAGCCCCCTCCGACGGAGAAGAAAAGAAGGACGAGGCCGCCCCGGCCGACGGCGAGGAAGCCATTGTCGAGCACGACGACACGAAGCCCGGTGACGCGGCCCAGATCATCGGCCGTTTCGGCATAGGTTTTTATTCCGTGTTCATGGTGGCGAAGAAGGTGGAAGTCACCTCCGTGCCCGCCGCAGGCGACGGTACGCCCCATGTCTGGTCTTCCGAAGGCACGGGGAGCTTTACGCTGCGCGCGCTGGAAGGCGCGGAAGCCGAAGGCGTGAAGCGCGGCACCAGCGTGAAGATCTTCCTCAGGGACGAAGCTCACGAATACGAAGAAAGCTACCGCCTTGAAGGCGTGATCCGCAAACATTCCAACTTCCTGCCCTTCGCCATAGAGCTCGACGGCAAGCGCATCAATACCACGGCAGCCCTGTGGAGGGAGCCGAAGTTCTCCATCACCAGGGAACAATACAACGAGTTCTACAAGTTCCTCACCTACGACCAGAAGGAACCTCTGGACGTCATACACTTTTCCGTGGATGCCCCCGTGCAGTTCAACTGCCTGCTCTACATACCGGGCAGCGCGGTGGACGTATTTGACGAGCGCAAGGACGAATGGGGCCCCGACCTCTATGTGCGCCGCGTGCTCATCGAGCGCCACAACAAGGAACTTCTGCCCCATTACTTCGCCTTCATGAAGGGTGTGGTGGATACGGAAGACCTGCCCCTCAACATTTCCCGCGAGACGCTTCAGGAAAACGTGGTGCTGCGGAAAATCTCCCAGACCATCACCCGCCAGCTGCTTACCCACTTCGAGCGTATGGCGAAAAGCGAGCCGGAAAAGTATGAAGAGATGTGGAAGCTGCACGGCAGGTATATCAAGTTCGGCTTCGACAGTTTCCAGTACCGCGACCGCGTGGCGCCTCTTCTGCGCTACTACTCCACGGCGCAGGAAGATAAGCTCACGAGTCTCGACGACTATATTTCCCGCATGAAGCCCGACCAGAAGGAAATCTGGTATGTGGCATCCTCCTCCATGGAAGCGGCAAAGGTGAATCCGCATCTCGGTCAGTTCCGCCGCAAGGGCGTGGAAGTGCTCTTCCTCACCGATCCTGTGGATGAATTCGCGCTGGAAGCGATCATGGAGTACCAGAAGCATCCCTTCAAGTCCGTGGAGCTTGCCGAAGCGGGCGCGCTGGACGCCTACCCCGACGTGGAGAACGCGGAACCTAAGCCCGAGCCTCTTTCCGAGGAGGAAAAGCCGGAACTCGACGCCCTCATCGCTGCGGTGAAGTCCATCCTGGGCGACCAGGTGAAGGACGTGCGCGCAACGACAAGGCCCATCGACGGCGCGGCCTGCCTTGTCTCGCCCGACGGTGTGAGCTCCTCCATGGAAAAGCTCATGCGTGTCATGCAGAAGAGCGACGGCATCCCGCAGAAAATCCTTGAGCTCAACCCCGACCACGCCCTGGTGCGCGCCCTCATGCGCATCTGTAAGAGCGGTGAGGACGATACCTTCAAGGATATGGTGAACAGCCTTTTCGACAGCACGCTTCTGCTCGACGGCTATATGAACGAGCCTTTCGCCATGGCCGAGCGCAGCATGCGCCTGCTCCGCCAGGCCGCGGGCTGGTATTCCGACCTTCGCAAGTAAAGCAGGGAGAAGCCCATGTATTACGACCTCATCATCCATGTGGACGACAACGACAAGGGCCGCCTGAACCTCGCCTTCAACAATGTGGCGAACTACAAGGCGGGCCTTCCGGGCGAGGATTTTTCCGTCGTCATGGTGGCCAACGGCCCGGCGATTCAGCTTTTCACCCGGGAAAATGCCGACCTTGCCGAGCGCGGCAGGAAGCTCATGGCCGAAGGCCTTTCCATAAGGCTGTGCAACAACGCCATAAAGGCCTTCAATGTGCCGGTGTCCGAGCTTTGGGAAGGCTGTGAGGTCGTGCCTGCGGGCGTGGTGGAAATCGTGAAATTGCAGCGTGAGGGCTTCGCTTATCTGAGGCCGTAGCGCAGGGCCCGCAAGGGCCCGCCTTCCGCCCGTGGCGGCGGAAGGCTCTTGTGCGGGCGGGGAATATTCCCTGCCTGCGGCATAAGAACGCCGTCCGTATCTTTGAGGTACGGGCGGCGTCTTTCGTACTGCGAGAGCATGAAAAAAGAGAACAAGGCAAGAATCAAAGAGTATTCCATCTGTTTTATACGGTCCGGCACGGCTATATGTTTTTTATAGACATACAAATGTGGAGGAATACCCATGAAAAACACCGTGACGGGCATGCTGTTTGTACTTCTTGCCGCCACCGCCGCTTTTCCCGGGCAGGCTCCCGCGTCGGAAACAGGCAGGGCGCAGACCATCATACGCAACGGGGAACAGGCCGCGTTAAAAGGCTCGGCGCAGTATTTCACCGGCAGTGTACGTATCGACCCGCTCTATCCCTCCAACGGCGATATGCGCTCCAGCGGAGGCAGCGTCACCTTCGAGCCGGGAGCGCGTTCCCACTGGCATATTCATCCCGTGGGGCAGGCGCTCATCGTCATTTCCGGCGTGGGACTCACGCAGGAATGGGGCAAACCCGTGCAGGAAATCCGTCCCGGCGACGTGGTGCTCTGCCCCGTGGGGGTCAAGCACTGGCACGGTGCTTCCCCGAACAGCGCCATGACGCATATTTCCATCTGCGAGGAGAAGGAACCCGGCAACGTGGTGGAATGGCTGGAAGAAGTGACGGACGCGCAGTACAACGCAAGGTAGTTGCGGCAGGGCAGATCGGCGTTTGAAGCAAGGCGCAGGGCAATGAGAACGAAAAGCCCTTCCTGAGGGAAGGGCTTTTCCCCGGGGCGGCGTAAACGGTTTGCGCTCAGGCTTCGCGCGGCGTTTCCCACCAGCGGGGAAAATAGGGAAGCGTCTGTTCCAGACTCACAGCCTGACCGATAAGGGGCGTCACGAGTCGGAGGGGCGTTTTTTCCGCCGCCTTCACGGCGCGGCGGAAGGGCTCGTCCCAGGGGTGATAGGCTAGGGGAAATTTGCCCGTATGCGCGGGCAGAAGATGCCTTGCGCCAAGATCTATGGCCGCCTGCACGGCCTCTTCCGGCGTCATGTGGATGTATTTCCAGCTTTCGTTGTACTGACCCGAGTCCAGCAGGGCGAGATCAATGCCGTGGAAGTGCCTGCCCATGTCGGCAAAGTGAGGGCCGTAGCCGCCGTCGCCGCTGAAGAACACCTTGCGCACGGGCGTTTCCAGCAGAAAGCCCGTCCAGAGCGCCTGATTGCGCGTGAGCCCCCGGCCGGAATAATGGCTTGCCGTGGTGACGTGGATGCGGAGCTTGTCGCCGATGTTCAGCACCTCGCCCCAGTCCGCTTCGTGTATGCGCGCTTTGTCGAACCCCCAGCGCAGAAAATGCGCTCCTGTGCCCAGTCCGCAGACTACAAGGCCGATGCGCTCTTTGAGAGCCATGACGGTGGGATAGTCCAGATGGTCCCAGTGGTCGTGGGAGATGAGCAGGCAGTCGACGGGGGGAAGGTCGCGCGCGGAGCAGGGGGTGGATCCGGGAAAGGCCCGCACGCTGAAGGATACGGGTGAGGCGTGGCTGCCGAGCACCGGGTCGATGAGCAGGCGTTTTCCGCCGAGGTGAAGAAAGAAGGAGGAATGTCCCAGCCAGACGAGAGTATCCCCGGCATGTTCAAGCGCGCGAAAGTCCGGCCGTTGAGAAGGGACGGCATGGGGCTGCACCGAAGGGTCGCGCTTTTTCAGGAGAAAGCGGAAAAAGGTACCCGGCAGAGTGCTTCCGTCACTCAGGACGGGCCGGGGGATGAGATTACGGAACTCCCCGTCGACATAATTGGGGGAAGCCTTGATGCGCGAAAGCGCTTCGCCTTCGGGCAGAGCGCCGAATTTTTCCTGCCTGAGAAAGGCCGCGCCGCCCCCTGCCCCGAGGGCGATGGTTGCGGCTGCGGCGCCGAGAAAGGTCCTTCGTTTCACGGATTCTTCCTTTTTTACCTGGCCGTGTCCCGCTCTTTTCGGCGGGAAAGTCTGGGCGGATCGGAGAGCGGCCCGCCCTTTTATGCCGCATGTCGCAGAAAAGCGCTACAGGCTTTTGCCGAGGGCGTAGGCCTGCGCGGGGAAGCTTGTGCGTTCCACGGCCCCGGCGGGCCATGCGCCGGGGGCGACGACGCGCCCCGCGTCCGTCCAGCCGAGGTATTCCAGGAGCACTTCGTAATGGGTAAGTATGGGGCTTTCATCCCGGGCGGAATGGTTGGCGTAGCTCATGAGGAGCACGGCCTTCTTCGGCGTATGGAGCAGGGAGCTTATAGCGTAAAAGCGGTCTATGACGGCCTTGAGCTGCGCGGAGATGCCGAAATAGTACATGGGAGTGGCGAAGGCCACAACGTCCGCACGGAGTATATGTTCCCGCACAAAGGAAAAATCGTCCCGGAAGACGCAGGGGCCGTTCATGCCGCAGCTGTTGCAGGCCGTGCACGGGTGCACGTTGCGAAATGCCGCGTCGAATCGCGCCACCTTGTGCCCGGCCTCTTCCGCGCCCTGGATGAAATGGTCGGCCAGTATGGCGGAATTGCCGTTTTTTCTCGGGCTTCCGGTAAGTACCAGTATGTTCATGCTTCCTCCCTGAGAGTTTTCGCCCGCCCGGGCACGGGAAAGGGGCAGGGCGGCAAGGAGCGAGCCCGTTGCCGAGAGCGTGGTTTTGAGAAAGTCGCGCCGTTTCATGCTCCGTCCTTTGGCGGATTTTGGACGGGGCATGAGCGCCCCTCCCTTATGCCTGTGATAGCCGGGACGGCGGGGGACTGGTAGGCACGATCCTTTCTTTTTCTTGCCTGATAGTCCCCGGGGGGGGATTGTCGGGCGGCGGAAAGAAAACGCCGCCCGTGAAGGCGGCGTTTCCCACTCAGGAGGATCACGGCGCGCCTGTGCCCGCGCCCGGGAGAGAGGGAGGCGGGGCCGGAGCGCCGGAATATCAGACTGCGGCGGGCTGTGCTTTCGCGCCGTTCATGTATTCCTCGTATTCCCGACGCAGGGTTTCCACCAGCTCATGCACGGAAACGATGCCCTTCACGCGGCCGACGTTGGAGCCGCAGAACACGAAGCCCTTGTCGAGATTGCCTTTCATGGCGTTGATGAGGGCGGAGGAGATGCAGTAGGGCGTGGTGGAGGGGTCGCAGGTCTTGATGCAGTGGAACACGCACTTGAAGGGCTTTTTCCTGCCTTCGCGTGCGGCGCGGATGAAATCATTGTCCAGCGCGCGGCCGGGCATGCCCACGGGGCTGTGGATGATGGTCACATCCTCTTCCTTTGCGTTCACATAGGCTTCCTTGAAGCGTATGTCCGCGTCACATTCTTCCGTGGCCACGAAGCGCGTGGCCATTTGCACGCCGGAAGCGCCGAGGGAGAGCATCTTCGCGATATCCGCCCCGCTGAACACGCCGCCGCCCGTGATGACGGGAATGGCGCGCCCGGCTTTGTCCTCCAGGGCCTTCGCGGCGTCCGTCACTCCGGAGACCAGCTTTTCCAGGGCGAAGTTTTCATCGAAGATATGTTCCTCGGCAAAGCCGAGATGCCCGCCCGCCTTGGGGCCTTCCAGTACGAAGGCGTCGGGCAGAAGGCCGGTTCTGCTCATCCATTTCTTGGCGATGAGCGTGGCGGCGCGGCCGGAGGATACGATGGGCACAAGCTTGGTACGGAATTCTTCCTTCTTCGCTTCGCAGGTTTCCTGGAAGATTTTGGGCAGGTCCATGGGCAGGCCCGCGCCGGAGAAGATCACGTCGGCATGGGATTCGATGGAGGCCTTCACCATCTCCGCAAAGGTGGTGAGCGCCACCATGATGTTCACGCCGATGATGCCCGTGGTGGCGGCGCGGGCCTTTTCGATTTCACGGCGCAGGGCGCGGACGTTGGCTTCGATGGGGTTGGAGGCCACGTCGGGCTCGCGCATGCCGACCATGGCTCCGGCGATGACGCCGATACCGCCTTCGTTTGCCACGGCCGAAGCCAGGCGGGAAAGAGATATGCCGACGCCCATGCCGCCCTGGACTATGGGCGTGCGGGCGATGAGATCACCGATATGCAGCGCGGGAAAAGACATGGAAAAACCTTACCTCCGGCCTTGGTAAAAGGCGGATCTATGGGGTTGTGAAAAAACTCATCCGAA
This sequence comes from Mailhella massiliensis, assembly GCF_020741395.1. GTDB lineage: Bacteria > Desulfobacterota > Desulfovibrionia > Desulfovibrionales > Desulfovibrionaceae > Mailhella > Mailhella massiliensis_A. Next base: position 7,951 of record NZ_DYZA01000016.1, read on the forward strand.
GAGAGTGGGGCCAGTGTAAAGCCGCTTTTTTGTTATGACAAGGGGGGAAAGAAAAATTACCCTTATTACCGGATAAGCATTAATTTCCATTACTTCAGAGAGTTAGTCATTGTTTTCAGGAATTTTCACGGAAAAGTGCGCAATTTTTTTGCCGCACTTTTTTCAACGGCATCTTTTTCCCGGAGAAAACGCCGGAAGAGGCGCTTTGCGGCGACCCGGGTATATGGGGCGGGACTCCGGCTCACGCGCGCCACCCGCTTCCCGCGCAGGGGCTTATGGACTCTTTGCCCGTTTTGGCGTAAGGAGAAAGGCTGTGCCGCGCAATGGCGCGGACTCACGGAAAAAAGGATATGCGTGTGAAATCGTCCGTTGCGGAAACGCTGGCCTTTGACGACGCCTCTCTGGCCAGTCAGCTTTTCGGCCCCCTGAACGCCCACCTGGAACTCATTGCCGACGCCTCGGGCGCGGATTTGCAGACACGGGGTACGGAACTTACCGTAAGCGACCCGCGTCCGGAACAGCGCGAGCTTCTGCTCAATCTCTTCACCCAGGGCTACGGGCTTCTGCGAAGCGGCCATACCCTGCGCGGGGAAGACCTGCTTCAGGGCTATGAGGAACTTTTACGCAACCGCCACGCCGACATAAGTAAAATGTTCCGCGAGGCGAGCGTCATTGTTTCACCGAGAAAGAGCATCCTTGCCCGCAACACGGCGCAGCGGCAGTATATGGAGCTTTTGCGCAAAAGCGAGCTTGTGTTCGCCACCGGGCCCGCAGGCACGGGGAAAACCTACCTTGCCGTAGCCATGGCCGTTTCCATGCTGTCCGCCAAGCGCGTGAAGAAAATCGTGCTCACGCGGCCCGCCGTGGAAGCCGGGGAACGGCTGGGCTTTCTGCCCGGCGACATGGAAGACAAGGTCAATCCCTACCTGCGCCCCCTCTACGATGCCCTGAGCGACATGCTCGGCCCGCAGGGCTTTGCCCAGAAGCAGGAGTCGGGCGTCATTGAGGTCGCGCCCCTCGCCTTTATGCGCGGCCGCACCCTGAACGACGCCTTCCTCATTCTCGACGAGGCGCAGAACACCACGCGCGAACAGATGAAGATGTTTCTCACCCGCATGGGGTTCGGTTCCCGCGCCGTGATCACCGGTGACGTGACGCAGATCGACCTGCCTCCCGTGAACCGGGCTTTTCTGCGCGAGGGCGAAAAGGAAGGGGAAACCCGTTCCGGCCTCGTGCACGCCCTGCGTGTGCTCGACGGCGTGCGCGGCGTGGCCGTCCACCATTTCCACAGCTCCGACGTGGTTCGCCATCCTCTGGTGGGCCGTATCGTGGAAGCCTACGACCGGTATGAAAAAAACTAGGAAGATCTCTCCTGTCAGTGTTTCCCAGCTTCTGGGGCATTCCCGCTCCATGTTCCTGCATCATCATCACGACTGGGGCCTGTTTTCCCTGGCCCTGGCCCTGATACTGGTTTCCCTGCTCTGTGCGGTGCAGCCCGGGCGCACGGCGCGCGTGGTCTATCCCGCCGGGGAAATCGCGGCCCACGACGTAGTTTCCGACAGGGATCTTCTCGTGGAAGACCCGCAGGCTACGCAGCAGCGGCGCGACAGGGCGCTTGCGCTCCAGCCCATGGTGTTCGATATAGACAAGAAGGGCATAGAGCGCTTCCGGCAGGAGAGCCTCGGTCTGCTCGATGAAATCAACAGGCGCGGCCTGGACGACGAGGGCCTGGAAAAGGTCCGTCGGGCCTTCAACGAAAGGCACCTTTCCGATGTTTCCTCTTCCGCCTTCCGCCTGCTTGCCGCCTCCTATGTGCAGGAATACCTCCTGAACACTCTTATTCCGTGGATGGAATCCGCCCTGTCCAACGGAGTCATTGCCGACATGCGCCAGCTTTCCAATACCGACAATGCGGCCGTGGTGCGTGACCTCGACAGCGGCACGGAAGTGCTCCGTACCCAGGCCGGGGGCCTGAAGGATATACGCATGTTCAAGGTGGCGCTTGGGCGCAAGCTGCGCGGGGAGGAAAAGCTCAACGCCCGAGCGAAAGTAGTGCTTCAGGAAGTCATGCCCCTTATGGTGGTGCCCACGCTGGCCGTGAATCAGGAAGTGACGAACCAGCGCAATGAGGAAATGCTCGCCGCCGTGGAGCCCGTGTTCTACAAGGTGCAGACCGGGGAAGTGCTGGTGCGTGCGGGCGACATGGTGACTCATGAGCAGCAGATCAAGTTGCAGGCGCTGTTCCGTTCCGCCCCCGACGTGGTGGATTGGCATGTGTTCTGCGGCTGCCTCATTCTGGGCTTTTTCCTTCTGCTCGGGCTCTTCATCACGCCGAGCGGCAACAAGGGCACGGTGCTGCGCACCAAGGACCAGAACCTCATCGCTCTGCTTCTTGTGGTGTTTTCCCTGGCCTCATGGTGCACTATGTATCTTCTGGTGGCCGTGGCCTCCACGCCCATCGCCCATATTCTGGCCTTCGCCTTCCCGGTGGCGGGCGGCACGGGGCTTGCGGCGCTCATTTTCGCCGCGCGGCGCTACTGTACCGTGGGGCTCATGCTCTCCTTCTTCGCTACCGTCATTTTCCGCGGCGACATAGCGCTCTTTTTCTTCTATTTCATGTCGTCCATGACCAATACCTGGCTGGTGCTCCGCGCGCAGAACAGGCAGGACGTGGTATGGGGGAGCCTGCCCCTGCTTTTGTGGATGCTCATGACGGGCCTTGGCGCGGCTCTGTTCATTCACCTTGAATGGGCGCAGCTGCCCGTGCTCCTGGCGGCGCTTTTCTGCAACGCCATAAGTTCTCTTTTCCTGCTTTTCGCCCTGAGCCCCGTGTTGGAAATGCTCATGGGTTACACTACGCGCTTCCGCATGATGGAGCTCATGAATTTGGAGCACCCCCTGCTTCAGGAACTTATGATGACGGTGCCCGGCACCTATCATCACTCCCTTGTGGTCTCCAACCTTGTGGAAGCCGGGGCGGCCGCCATAGGGGCCAACAGCCTTCTGTGCAAGGTGGGCGCGCTCTACCATGACATAGGCAAGATTTCCCGGCCGGAATACTTTGTGGAGAACCAGTTCGGCGGGCCCAACCCTCACGACAGGCTTTCCCCCGCCATGAGCGCGCTTATTCTCTTCTCCCACGTCAAGCAGGGGGCGGAGCTTGCCGAGGAATATCACCTGGGCCGCGAGATCACCGATATCATTGTGCAGCATCACGGCACGCGCGGGGCCATGTTCTTCTACAACAAGGCCCTGCAGATGGGTGAGAACCCGCGCCTTCAGGACTACTCCTATCCCGGCCCGAGGCCGCAGAGCAAAGAAGCGGCCATTGTCATGCTGGCCGACTCCGTGGAGGCTTCAAGCCGCACGCTGGTGGATCCCACCCCGGCGCGCATCCGGGCGCACGTCACCAAAATCGTGAAGGGTGTGTACGCCGAGGGGCAGCTCGACGAATCGGATCTCACCTTCCGCGACCTCAACAAGCTCATCGACAGCTTCGTGCGCATCATCACCGGCCTTTTTCATCAGCGCATCGCCTATCCTGAGGAAAAAACCGAGCAGCACAAGACCCGTCAGAAGGCGGAAGAAGGCAGGAAGGAAGAAGCCGAGGAGCTCAAAATGGAATGGGTGATCGGCACACCCGGCAGGGCGGGAGAGGAAAAAACCAAGGAAGCCGCAGAGGCGAAGGGCGTGGAAGGCGCTTCAGGCGGGGAGAAAGAGGAATCTGCGTCCGGCAGCGCGCGGGAAGAAGCCGGGAAGGGCGGGGAAGGTGTGAAGGTCGAAGGGAAGGGCTCATGAAGGCGCTCCATGTAGAGATGCGCGCCCCCTGCCGTTTTTGCCGGAGCGAGTGGCGTTCATGGCTTTTCGCCATGCACGAGGCCGCCTTCGAGGCCGGTATGCTGCCCGGACAGGAGCACGGCCCCCGCGCTCACGAAGACACGGGAGGCATGCGGCCGGAAGAACTCTCCGTGCGGCTCATCGTGGCTTCGGACGGGGCTATTTCTGCTGTGAATCTGCGCAATCTGGGCTGCTCGGGGCCCACGAACATCCTGAGTTTCCCTGAAGATGAAGGGGGTGTGGGCACGCTTTTTCTCAGTGCGGACACGCTGGAGCGCGAATGTGTGCTGTACGGGCAGGAGGCGGCCGTCCACGCCGTCAGGCTTCTCGCCCACGGCATGGGACATATCCTGGGCTTCGACCACGGCCCGGAGATGGATGATTTTTGCGGCTTTCTCGCCGCGTGCGCCCTGGGCGGGGACAAGACGGAAGCTTGACGTTTTCCCCCCTGTGGTTCAATCTGAACAATCCTTTTCGTCATACAAGGGCGCGCGGGCTTTCGCGCCAACAGCATATCTGGAGACAACATGGCAAAAATACAGAATGAACACCGTTGCGGATGGGTGGCGCTCATGGGGCCGCCCAACGCGGGCAAGTCCACGCTGCTTAACGCCCTTCTGGGGCAGAAGATAAGCATCGTGACTTCCAAGCCCCAGACCACGCGCAGCCGCGTGGTGGGCATCATGTCCGAACCGGGCGCGCAGGTTATTTTCATGGACACGCCCGGTGTGAACCATTCCCGCCAGCAGCAGCGCGGCCATCTCAGCAAGATGATGAGCCAGGCCGCGTGGCAGAGCATGGCCGCCGCGCATGCGGTGATGCTGGTGCTCGATGCCGACCTTTATCTGCGCCGCCCGGAATTTCTGGAGCGTGACATACAGTCGCTTCGCGACGCGCTTGCGGACGATGAGCGCCCGCTTCTCGTGGTGGTGAACAAGGTGGATCTTTTCCACGACAAGTCGCGCATGCTGCCGCTTCTGGTGAAGCTTCAGGAATATTTCCCCAAAGCCGAGGTATTCCCCATGTCCGCCCTCACCAAGGACGGTCTGGACGAGCTCAAGAAAATCATTGCGGGCATGATGCCCGAAGGCGCCTCCCAATTCCCGGAAGACCAGCTTTCCACCGCGCCCACGCGTTTTCTCGCTGCGGAAATCGTGCGTGAGAAGGTGTTCGAGCGCCTGCGCCAGGAAGTGCCCTACACCACGGCCGTGGATATCGAATCGTGGGAGGAGGATCCCGAGCGCGACCTTACCATCATCCATGCCGTCATTTTCGTGCAGCGCCCCTCGCACAAGGCCATGGTCATAGGCCGTGCCGGGGCCACCATCAAGGAAATCGGCACCGATGCCCGACGCGATATTCAGAAGCTCATCGGCGGCAAGGTGCATCTGCAGCTCTTCGTCAAGGTCAAGGACAACTGGGCCGAGGATACCGAGCTTCTGCACGACCTCGGGCTGGAAGACGAATAGCGTGTTTTCGCGCCCTGCCGCGCGGGGAGTCTCCGGGTCGCGCTTTCGGAGGGCACGTGCGCTTTTTTGAATCATGAAGCGCCCCGTTCCGGGGCGGGAGGCTGGCATGAGTCTGCTGGAAGAGAGGTGGAGAGGTGTGCTGGACGGCATGGCGGAGGCCGTGCGCCGCGCAGGCCGTGAGGCGGGAAGCGTGCGCCTTGTGGCGGTATCGAAGTTTCACCCCGCGTCGGATATCGCCGAGCTCTGCCGCCTGGGGCAGCTCGATTTCGGCGAGAACTATGTGCAGGAGGCCCGCGCCAAGCAGGCGGAGCTGGATGGGCTCGGCATACGCTGGCATGCCATAGGCCCGGTGCAGACCAACAAGGCCAAAGAGGTGGCGGGCCGGTTTTTTCTGCTGCACACTCTCGATCGCGCAGACCTTGCCCGCGCGCTTTTGCGCCGTCTGCCCGAAGGGGAGACGCAGGACGTACTTTTGCAGATAAACATAGGGGAAGAGCCGCAGAAATCCGGGGTGGCGCCCTCCGGCGCGGAAGCGCTCTGCGAGGAACTTCTCAAAGGCGGGCTTGTCTCTTCCGAAGGGCCGGGGCTGCGCCTGCGCGGTCTCATGTGCCTACCGCCCCGCTGCGGAGAAGGGGAGGAGGCGCGTCCGTACTTTGCGGCGCTCAGGCAACTGCGCGACGAGCTTTCCCAAAAGACCGGCCTTTCTTTGCCGGAGCTTTCCATGGGCATGTCCGGCGACTACCGGCAGGCCATAGAGGAAGGTTCCACCATGATCCGCGTAGGCACGGATATTTTCGGCCCGAGGCCTGTGAAGGCCTAGGCTTTATCTCGGCCATAATATTAAAGATACCAAGGCTCCGAGGTCGTCCCCGGAGCCTTTTTCATGGTGTCGCAAGTTTTTCTCTCCACGGGGAAATCGGCGCCTTCTCCGGCATGATCTCCCGTATTCCGTATCCCCCCGGGGGGGAGTAGCTCAGATTTCCAGCGAGCGAGCGAAGCAGGCGATAAGTATGGCTCCGGCCTGAGCTACGTTGAGGGAATCGAAGTCGCGGCGGAAGGGGATACAAAGGCTGTACTCGCAATGCTTGAGCACTCCGGGCCTTACGCCTTTGTCTTCGTTTCCGAGCACGAGCAGGGCCGGGAGGGGCAGTTTTTCCGTAAGCGGGTTCAGGCTCTCCTCCACTTTCTGGGCCGCGCAGGTGACGAAACCCGCTTCACGCGCCTCTTCCACCGCGCGGGAAAGGTTGACTACCTGCGTGACGGGCAGGCGCTCCAACGCGCCTGCGGCGGAGCGGCGTGCTCCGGGGCCGAGGAAGGCGCTGTTGTGCTTTGGGAGGATGAGTCCGGCTCCGCCCATGGCGAAAAGCGTGCGGGCCAGCGTGCCCACATTGCCCGGGTCCTGCACCTGATCGAGGGCCACCATGAGCGGAAGGGGCGCCTGGGCCGCATGCTCCAGAAAGCTTTCCCACGGCATGAAGGAGGCCTCACGCAGGCGGGCGATCACGCCCTGATGTCCGACCCTGCCTGCCATGCGCATGAGGGTTTCATCGTTCACCAGGGAAAAGCGCACGCCGTAGTCGCGGCACAAATCAAGCAGGCGGGAGCTTTCCTCTCCTGCGCGCCCTTTGCGCACATAGACCATATCTACCCGTTCCGGTTCGCGTTCCAGAAGTTCCAGTACAGGCTTCATGCCCGGCAGAAAATTTTCCCTGTCGCTGTCGTTTTTCATCATGATGCATTATTTCCATGGCATGGCGTTTAAAAAACCGCGTCGGGCCGGTGATTGCGGATTGAATCCCTGCGCTTTTCACGGTATCCTTGGCCTTTCTCTATGGCTGGTATCCTGCTTTTGTTCGAGATGCAAGTCCACAACAATGGAGTAAAGATATGAACATCGGCAAATGGTGCCGCCTTCCCCTCATGGGAATGGCGGCGCTGGTCATACTTTCCGGTTGCGCGAATCAGCAGAAGGTGGAAAGCCCCGAGCTTCTTTCCGCCGAAGCCAGGGAGGAAGCCATAGATTTAGGCTCCCTTTCCTCCCTTACCCCGGCGGAGAAGAAGGCCTATGCGAGCACCGCGAAGCTGGACAGAAATCTTTCTCCTGTCATGGAACGGCAGGTGCGCTATCACTTCCTCAAGTATTCCCGTGAGCGGCGCGGGACCATGGAGAATTTCCTTCGCAACAGCATCCCTTACCTGAACTACACGAAGAGCGTCTTCCGTTCCCGTGGGCTTCCGGAAGATCTGGCCTATTTGGCCTATCTGGAAAGCGGCTACAACCCCGTGGCCGTGTCCCGCTCCAACGCCGTGGGCATGTGGCAGTTCATTTCTTCCACAGGCAAGGCCTACGGGCTCCGGCAGGACTGGTGGATGGATGAGCGCAGGGATCCCTATCGTTCCACGGAAGCGGCGGCAAGCTATCTCGCCCGCCTGTACGATATCTTCCACGACTGGCAGCTCGCCGTGGCCTCCTACAACGGTGGCGAAGGCAAGATAGGCCGCGCCAAGGAAGCCGCAGGCGCGGATAAGCTCCACGAGATCATTCAGAAAAACGACAGGTTGGACTATAATCTCCAGCTGCGCGAGGAAACTATGCTCTACGTTCCGCGTTTCCTCGCCATATCCAAGATCATGCGCAATGCCGACACGCTTGGGCTTCAGCCCGCTGCGCCGGATGCCGACCACCCCGTGCTGGTCCCTGTGGCAAAGCTCACGGCAAAACCCGCCACCGACCTTGTGGAACTGAGCCGCCGCCTCAACATGGACTGGAAGGAATTTCTCGCCTACAACCCGCATGTGCTGCGCTCCATTTCCCCGGCCGGGCGCTCCTGCTCCATCTATGTGCCGAAGAACAAGGAATCGCAGGCAAGAGCGCTCCTTGCGGGCAGGCTTTCCGGCGCGGGCTGGCGCTATTACACGGTGGCGAAGGGCGATTCCCTGGCCAGGGTGAGTTCCCGCACCGGGATTCCCGCTTCCGTCATCAAACAGCTCAATCCCGGTAAGCTCAAGAGAGGGCAGCGCCTCCGCCTGCCTTCCGGCGGAAAGAACCTGCCGGCCGTGCAGCCTTCTGCCCCGGTGAGGGATACGGCCATAGCGTCGGCCTCTTCCCGCAGGAGCCCGGCGAAGAGCGACTACGTCAAGAGCGCCCTTGCGGAGCTTCGCGGAAAGAGCGCTCTGCCCGCCACCTACAAAGTGCAGAGCGGCGATACCCTTTCCGCCATTGCCAGAAAGTACGACATGGAACTCGGCGATCTTTACGCCGCCAACGGCGGCGCGGACAAGCTCGGTACGCTGCGCGTGGGCCAGGTCATACGGCTTTCCGCTCCTGCCGCGGCCAAGGCCGTCCCGGCAAAGCGCGTCGTCTCGCGCATGGCTTCGCACACGGTGAAGAGCGGGGAAACTGCCTATGCCATTTCCCGCAAGTACGGCATCACCTTCCAGGAGCTTTGCGAGGCCAACGGCGGAGCGGACAGGCTCGACAGCCTTTCTCCCGGGCAGAAGCTGAATATCCCTTCCGGCAAGGGGACGGCCGTGGCCGCCGCGCCTGACCGTGCGCAGTCCGGGAAAAAAGCCCCGGCCAAGGCTGCGCGCAAGAGCACGGTTGCAGAAAACTACTGCGTGCAGAACGGCGAAACTCTGTGGAGCATTTCCCGCAAGTTCAATATGAAGCCTATGGAACTTCTGGCGCTCAACGGCATGGATCAGTCCACCCGCGTCAAGGTGGGCGATACCGTCAAAGTCATACGTCATCCCTAACAGCCAGAGGTAAGCATGGGATTTTTCTCCGCAGTTAAAAAGTTCTTTTCCGGCGGCTCGCAGGCTGCGGAAGAGATAAAGCAGGAAAAAGCGCCGGAGCGCCCGAAGGAAGAAGCCGCCGGGCAGAACGAGAATGCAACGGAAGCCCCGGCTGAGGCTGAGCCTGAAGAGCCCGTTTCCGCCCCTGAAGAGGCGGAAAGTGGACAGAGTGCCCCCGCAGCGGAAGCGCCGGAGGCTGAAGAGGCGCCCGGGGTCGAAACGGTTGAAGAAGCGGAAGAGGGGGCCGAAGTCCCCGCAGAACGGGAAGAACTTCTGCCCGAGTCCGCCCCTGAGAAGCAGGAGGCTGAAAAAGAGACGGCTGCCCCGCAGGAGAAGGAAGTACCGTTTTCCGCCCCCGCAGGCGAAGCGTCTTCCCTGCCGGAAGCAAATGCCCCCGCCGCAGGCTCCCCGGAGGAGAAGGCCGGATCTGCCGCAGCTTCCGTGCCCTTTGCCCGCTCGCCGGAGGAAGAGGCCCTTGCCCTTGCCCTGCGTCAGGCGGAGCCGAAGCTTTCCGCATGGCTCGGTGTGGTACTCGAGGGCGTGGAGGAAGAGGGAGCGCTTCTGTGGAGCCGCCTTTCCTTCCTGCTGCGCGCGCTGGAAACTCCTGAAGAAGAAGCCCGCCTTTTCCTGGACGATTTTCGGAACTGGCTGGAGCGCATGGAATATCATTGGCTGGAGGACTTCCGTTCCGAACTCCAGTATCGCCTCGCCCTTGCCCTGGACATGGAGGATGAGGAAGACGAGCGCGACCGCCTTTTCGCCAAGCTGCAAAGCGGCCTTGAGCGCACCCGCGCCCGCTTCGGCCAGGGACTGGCCGCGCTCATATCCGGCCATTCCGCGCTGGATGCGGCGTTCTGGGAAGAAATGGAAGAGCTTTTCATCATGGCCGACATGGGGGCCGAGCCTTCCCTTGCGCTGGTGAAGCGCCTGAAGGAGCGCGCCCGCGAAGAGGGCGTGAGCACGCCCGACGGCCTCATGCCCCTTCTGGAAGAGGAGGTGGAGGCCATATTCAAGGCTCCCCGCCGCATCTCAGCCGTGAATCCGCCGGAAGTCATACTCATGGTGGGGGTGAACGGCGTGGGCAAAACCACCACTATCGCCAAGCTGGCCTATCGCGCCCGCATGCAGGGCAAGAAGGTGCTCATTGCCGCGGCGGATACCTTCCGTGCCGCCGCCGTGGAACAGCTGGAAGAATGGGCCCGGCGCGTCGGCGCGGATTTCCATGCCAAGGGCATGGGGGCAGACCCTGCCGCCGTAGCCTTTGAAGCCATGGACAAGGCTCTGAAGGGTGGGTACGATGTGGTGTTCATCGATACGGCGGGCCGCCTGCATACCAAGTCGAACCTTATGGACGAGCTGCACAAGATACGCATGGTGGTGGAGAGAAAGCACCCCGGCGCGCCGCACCGCACCATTTTAGTCATAGACGCGACCACCGGCCAGAACGCCCTGCAACAGACAAAAATGTTCAAGGATACCAGTGGGGTGAATGAGATCATCCTGACCAAGCTCGACGGTACGGCCAAGGGCGGCGTGGCCCTTGCCGTGGCCAGCCAGTTCGAGCTGCCCATCACCTTCATCGGCCTTGGGGAAAAGATGGAAGACCTGCGCCCCTTCGATGCGCACGACTTCGCCCGCGCTTTGCTGGGCCGCAGCGAAGAGTAGCCTTCCTCGCATACTTCTGCCGGAAAACGCCGCCCTCCTTTTGAGAGCGGCGTTTTTTATGTGCAGGACGTGCGCACATGAGGCAGTGTGGAAGCGGCAAAAAGCCGTGCCTTGCAGGGCACGGTGTGGGGAAGAAACATGCGCGGCTTCCTGTGCTGAAGGCGCGGGAGGGCGCAAAAAAGCGCTCCGCAGGCTGTTACGCCCGGGGAGCGCCCTTTATGCGGTGAGGCGCGTTTATTTTGCCTTCAGCCAGTATTCGGCCACGTTGAGTTCCAGCTTTTCGCCGAGTTCCGCAATGCTGAACTCGACGGTACGGCTTTCCATGGGTTTGTCGTTTTCATCGAGCAGGGCGATGACCATGGTATGCCTTCTGCCCGTGGCGTCGCCGGTGCCGCTGTCATCTTCCAGAAGGAACACGGGGTCGTTGCCGTCGATGAATACTTCCACGGCTTCAAGGGCGGGGTGCTCCTGTCCGTCCTGACCGGTGAAGGCGTAGTTGCCGAGAATGACTTTGTAGGTTTTGCCCTGGTCGAAGCACCATACGCCGAGGCCGATGAGCAGCGCTACGAGGACGCAGTTCACGAGAACGCGCTTAATGATGCCGTGTCTGCGGTTGGGAAGCTCTTTCATGCGGCGCCTCCGGCGTTTCCGCGCAATGCGGCGCGGGCGCGTTCCCTGTCGGCATGGCGGCGCCAGGCGTGCAGCACCAGCGCAAGGGAAATGATGGCGTAGCAGACGAAGACGCGGAAGTATTCGCCTATCTGCGCGTCGCCCACCAGATACTTGCCCGCCATGGGCGAAACTACGAACATGAGGTGGAAGAGCAGAACGCCCGTGAACACGTTGAGGATGGAGGCCCGGGCCACGGTGGCCCCGCCCACCAGAAGGGAGGCAATGGCGAACACGCCCGCCTGTTCATGGCTGTTGTAGGTGTTCAGCGTGCCCACGTTCTGCAGGAAGATGATCTGACCGTAGGCCGCGAGCACGGTGGAAATGACGATGGAGATGATGCGCGTACGCATGACCGGGATACCCGCCGAATGGGCCACGGCAAGATCCTGCCCCGTGGCCCTCATGTCCTGCCCGAGTTTGGTTCTGCGGAACCAGACGATGAACAGGCAGAAGAGGCCGATGAGCAGGAAGGTGGCGAGCGGCACATGGATGCCCATGATATCGAGAGGAATGGCGTTGTCGAGGGTGCCGCGGATATTGTCGAGGTTCGTCACGTTGCGTATGCCGTAGCCGCGCGAGAGCACGAGTTCCGGGTTCAGGATGGGCACGAGGCTCCCGAAGCCGTAGAGCACCACGAGCTGGTACACGCCGTTCATGAAGAAGCCGAGAATGTAGGAGGTGACCATTTCCCGGCCCCGGGCCTTGTTGAGCACCACGCCGCACATCCAGCCGAAGAGTATGGCGAGGGGGGTGGCGATGAGGGCTGCGAGCGTCATGCCGTAGAGGCCTGCGATGTTCCAGTCGCTCACGAAGATGAGCCCTATCTGCCCTGCCATGGCTCCGAGCACCATGCCGAAGTTGAGGCCCATGCCCGCCATGATGGGGATGAGCAGGGAGAGCACAAGGAAGGAGTTCCTGGCCAGGCGGGTGAGCATTTCCTGAATCAGGTATTCGGCCGTGAACTGGGAATAGTAGATGCCGACGCTGCTCACCAGCAGAAAGACGATGGGCACGGCGTTGCGGACGCAGAAGAGTTTGACGGCATTGCCGCCGGAGGAGCTTTTCATGATCTCACCTTTGTCACACGGGTCAGGGCGTAGAGAATCATGCCGTTGGACACGATGATGCGTATGACTTCCGACATGTCGGTCTGCAACATGCTGTTGATGACCGAGGGCGTCATGGTCAGGATGCCCTGGAAGAGGAACGTCCCCACGATCACATTGACGATGGAGGCCTTTTTCACCGATGCGCCGCCGATGAGCAGCGCGGCCACGGCGGGGAAGGCCATCATGAACGGCCCCATGTAGAGCTGTATGAAGCCGAAGCTCTGCTCGTACACGATGATGCCGAGCGCTCCGAGCCATGTGGAGATGATGACGGAAAGGGTGCGCATACGGTTGATGTTCACACCGCTTGCGCGGGCGTATTCAGGGTTGGACCCCACGGTAGTCATGGCCGTGCCCGTGCGCGTGCGCATGAAAAGCCACATGAGCCCGCAGAGCAGGAGAAAGAAGAGGAACATGCCGGTGGGGAAATAGAAGGCCTCGCCTATCTGGAAGGCCCCTATGTCGCTTATGGCCTTCTGCCAGAATTCCTCCACGGAGACTGTGGTCCTGAGGCCCTCGCCCGCATAGCCCCAGACCATGTTGGAGCTTGAGTAGGGCAGCACCAGCCACATGATGCACATGAAGGCCACGGAGGAGAAGCCCACATAGGTGGCGATCATCATTTCCTCGCCCTTGACCTTGTTGAGCAGAAGCCCGTAGCCCCAGCCGAGCACGACGGCGATGGGTGTGGCTATGGCCATGGCCGTGAACACGCCCGGGATGGCCTTTGCTTCCAGCTCTACGCTGGTCACAGCACCGAGAAGCCCGGCGATGATGCCGAGGGGCAGACCGAAGTTCAGGCCGCAGCCGGACTGCACCATGGGTACCATGGCGAGCACCAGCACGCCGTTCATGCCGAAGCGCACGAGAGTGTCGCTGAAGGCGGCGTCCACGGGGACGCCCACAAACGGGGATACGATGAAAAGGATGAGCAGGAAGACCGCGATGAGGACTCTGGGCCAGCCCGCTTCTTCGATGAATTTTCTGATGCGGTTCATGCGCGTGCCGCCTCCGTAGCGTTGGAATTGTCCGCCGCGGCCTTTTCCGCCTCGGCCGCGCCTGCGCCCATGAGCAGATAGCCGAAGGCTTCGGACGGGGTGCTCGCGGGCAGTATGCCCGCCACGGCGCCCTTGTCGATGATTGCGATGCGGTCGCACACGGAGCGCAGTTCCTCAAGTTCCGAGGAGATCACCACCACGGTCATGCCGTGCTCGCGGTTGTAGCGCTTCAGGGTGTCGAGCACCACCTTTTTTGCGCCCACGTCGATGCCCCGCGTCGGCTCCGCCACGAAGAGAAGCCTCGGCCTTGTCTCAAAGGCCTTGGCAAGGCATACCTTCTGCTGATTGCCGCCGGAAAGCTCCTGCACATGCTGCTTTTCGCCCGTGCATTTGATTTCGAGGTCGCGGATGTAGGTGCGGGCACATTCGGCTATGGCGCCCTCGTCGCGCAGTTTCAGGGGACCGACGCGTTTTAAAAAGCGCCCCTGCATCTGAAGGGAGGTGAAGACGATGTTCCAGGCGATGGATTCCTCAAGCAGCAGACCCACGCCGCGCCTGTCTTCGGAAACGGCGGAAATACCGAGAGAAAGAGGGGAGGAGGGGTTGTTGAGTTCCACCTTTTCCCCGTGGAACGTCACATTTCCGCCCGCGGGGTGCAGGCCCATGATGCCGTTGGCTATGCCGAGCTTGCCCTGCCCGGCCATGCCGCCTATGCCGAGGATTTCCCCTTCACGCACGCTGAGGCTGACGTCGCGCACCGTTTCGCCGGGCATGTCCACCCACAAGTGGCTTATCTCCATGGCTGTTTCGCCGGAGAAGACCCGCTCTTCGTCCGCGCCCTCGCTTTTTTCTATCTTGCGGCCCACCATGGCGCTTGCGATCTGCCGCACGCTGGTTTCGGAAGGCGTGGTCTGAAGCACGACCTCGCCGTCGCGCAGGATGACGATATCATCGCACACGCTCATGACTTCCTGGAGGCGGTGGGAAATGAAGATGATGGAAATGCCCTGCGAGGCCAGGCGGCGCATGGAATCAAGCAGAATGTCCGCTTCGGTTTCCGTGAGCACGGCGGTGGGTTCGTCGAGCACCAGAAGGCGCGTGCCTTTCTTGTCGATTTCCCGGGCGATTTCCGTGAATTGCTTGTAGCCCACGGGAAGTTCCGAGATGGGGGTGGAGCTGTCGAGCTCGATGTTGAGCCTGGCTATGGCCTCATCCGCCCGTCGGGCCATGTCCTTGCGGTCCAGGGTGGTGAGCCTGTCGCCGAAGGCCTCCACAAGGGGGTTGTAGACGAGCGTTTCTCGGTTGAGCACGATGTTTTCCGCCACCGTGAAGCCGGGGATGAGGGAAAATTCCTGATGCACCATGCCGATGCCCGCACGGAGAGCGTCCATGGGGCTGCGGAAGCGCACCTCTTTTCCGTCAATCAGGATTTTTCCTTCATACCCGCCCGTTTCCTGGATGACGCGCATGCCGAAAAGAATATTCATGAGGGTGGACTTACCCGCCCCGTTTTCGCCTACCAGGCCGAGAATACGCCCCTTTCCCAAGGTGAAATTGACGTTCTTCAGCACCCGGTTGGAAAAGTACGCCTTGCCGACGCCTTCCACGCGAAGCAATGGATCTTCTGCGCCCATGGTACCTCTTTAATAAAGGGCTGCGCCTCCGCGAAAGAAGGGGAATATGGGGTGCGGAGGCTGTTTGAAGCGTTTTTCAGGAAAACACAGGTATAAGATAGCATAAAACGCGGAAAACGGCAAAAGCCGTTTTCCGCGGGAGACGCGCGCCCTCGGGGCGGGGAATCCCTCTTTTTCCGCATCCGCCGGGTAAAAACGGTTCCTTTTTCCGTGCCGCATGCGCGAAACCTGGATGCGGCGGGAAAAGGCGGGATGCTCCATACGGCAGAGGGAAGGCCGGAGCCTTCCCTCTTTCGCACAACTTACTTGATCTTCTTGAACTGGTCGGGCACGGGCACTTCGGTCATGTTCATGTAGCCCTTGCCGAAGATGTACAGGTCTTCAAACACGAGGACGTGATTCTTCTTTTCCTTGCCGGTGGCGATATCCACATAGTAACCGCCGCTCCAGGTGGAGCCGGGGGTCGCGGCGTTGTACGCGGCGAACACGTCTTCCTTCTTGAAGTGACGGCGGAAACTGCGGCCGCCGGTCACGCCTTCCTTGGCGTACTTGATGGCGAGTTCGCCGAGGCCGAGGGAGTTGGTGAAGCCGTAGGAGTAGGTCCAGGTGCCCATGCGGCCGCCTGCGCCCTTGGCTATGACGGTATCTTCCACGCGCTTCAGAATGGCGGGGAAGTCGCCGGACACGTCGGCAAGGTCAATACCCAGAGCTCCGGGATAACCCATGAGCGGGGAGGGCAGGTCGGCTTCGATGAAGTAGCCGCCCTTGTCTTCGGTGAGGCGCTTGAGCAGGGGTTCGGTGTGGGCGTCGTTGGTGCAGAAGAAGGCGGTCTTCGGGCCGAGCTTGTCGAGCCACTGGGGAACCTGTTCCAGGATGTACTGCTGCGCGCCGGCCACGCCTACGTCGGAGGTGGGGTCGGGAGCGCTCATGAAGTGGAAGGTGATGCCGAGTTCCTTACAGGCGGCTTCCATGATGTTGCGGCGGCGGGAAAGCAGCTCGTAGCTCATGTGGCGGGGGAAGGAAATATGCACGAAGTCGGTGACGCCGAGCTTCTTGGCGGCGGCTATGATGAGGTAGCCGCGGGAAATGTTGTCGGCATTGATGGCGAGGTCGGCCGCGCTTTCAATGACGTTGGGGTCTTCATGGGCTTCGCCCACAAGGAGCATGATATCGGGGCGCTTTTCACGGATGCGCTGGAAGGCGGCCGTGGTGCCGGGGATGCCCTGGTTCACGATGACGGCCTTCATGTCCGGGTCGTCCGCAAAGGAAACGATCTGGGAAATGGTAGTTTCCATTTCCGTCATGAAGTTGTCGGGGTAGGTGATGTGTTTGATCATGCCGCCGTTTGCGACATCGCCGTATTTTTTGATGAGGGCTTCGGCTCCGCGCAGGTCGTCTTCCGACTGCGACACTGTGCCCGTACAGATGCCGATGTGGATTTTGGCGGGTTCCGCGGCGACCGCCTGCGTGGCAAAGGCCATCATGCCCAGACACATGGCTGCAAGAAAGCGTTTCACGAGGTTCCTCCTTGGGATGGGGTAGTAAGAAAAAAGCCTGTGACCGTATTCGGGACAGAGAGCTTCCGTGCGTGGGCTGCAGGGAGCGCTTCGCCCGGTTCCTTGGA
>NZ_DYZA01000017.1 GCF_020741395.1 Mailhella massiliensis
CGTACCGCATCCTCTTTGAATCCTTGAGAATAGGTTATGAATTTCCGTTCTGACATACAAATCCCCATCAGGTTACAAAGTTCAGCCTACTGGGGCTTTCTTACTTTGTCCACCTGATGGGGAGCATACCACACGCCTTCACAGCGTCGCGGGGGCTTTTTCATATCCGGCGGACACCCCGGACGAAATCCCTACAGGCCCTCCCACGGCCTTCGCCGCAAGCCGCGGCATGCCCTCCTCCCTAGCCCTTCATGAGCGCGGGAAGCAGCGTCGACAGGGGCGGGAAAGCGATAATGATGAAAAGGCAGGCAAGGAGCGCTGCCACAAAGGGTATGGCCGAGCGGTACATCGTACCCAGCGAGACGGCGGCCACCTCCTTCATCACAAAGAGATTGATGCCGAAAGGCGGCGTGATGGAAGCCATATTGTCAAGAATGACGATGATGACGCCGAACCAGACGAGATCCCAGCCGAACACCTTGGCGATGGGCACGAAGATGGGCACGCAGATGAGCAGCAGCGGCATGGAAGGCAGAAAGCACCCGAGCACAAGGAACACCAGCACTATGGCGAACATGACGACCATGCCGGGCAGCTCCATGCCCGCTATGGTATTGGCGAGTACCATGGGGATTCTGGTCATGGCCATGAAATAGCTGAGCACTATGGCGCCGCAGAGCACCGTGAAGCACATGGAAATATACTTCGCAGAATCCTTGAGCGTGCTGATGAAGGCCTTCAGGCTGAGGCGGCGCATGAAAAGAGCGAGAAGGAGCGTGCCGCAGGCCCCTATGCCGCCGCCCTCGGTAGCGGTGAACACGCCGCCGTAAATACCGCCTATGACAAGGATGAAAATAAGCATGATGGGCAGGCCGGATTTCAGGGAAACGATTCTCTCGGCCGTGGAAGCGCGGGGCAGGCGCGGCGCAAGAGACGGGTTTTTAACCACCTTGAACCATACGGCCAGCATGAAGCAGAACATGCACACGATACCGGGGATGATGCCCGCGATGAACAGATCGCCTATGGACTGCTGCGCCAGCACGCCGTAGATGATGAACGTCGTGCTCGGAGGGATGAGGCAGCCTATGGTGCCGGAGCAGGCCAGCGTGCCCACGGCAAGGGCGTCGTCGTACATATTCTTGCGCATTTCCGGCAGGGCTATGGCCGCCATGGCTATGCTGCCGGAAAGCACGTCGCCTACCACGGCCCCGAACAGGGCGCAGGCCACGACGCTCCCCATGGCGAGCCCGCCTCGCATGTGCCCCATCCATCTGCGGGCGCAGTTGTAGATATCCTCTCCGAAGCGGGCATAGAAGCACAGATAGCCCATGAGCATGAAGAACATGAGCGGCGCCCAGGAATAGCTGCCCGCCGTGGCGTAGAGAGCCTTGCCCGTGGTGCCGAAAGAGGCCGGAATCCCCTTGAGTTGGGCGATGAAGATCAGCCCCGTGGCAATAAGGGCAAAGGCCACAGGAACGCCGAGGAAAAAGAGAATGAAAAGCAGCGTGAGACCGGCTACGCCGACCTTGATGGAGGACAGACCGGGAACCCTGTGCGTGGCAACGTACCACATGCAAAGAACGCCCGCCACGGCCGCGAGAAGGGCCAGCAGGGTCTTTCCCGCGCCGTTCAGGCGCACGGATGCGGCCATGCTCTCAAAAAGCTGCGCAAGCAGGGCCACGGCCAGCAGGCAGAAGCCGAAGCTTGCAAAATAAATAAAAGGTTCCAATGGGATACGGAGGACAAGCGTCACGGAGGAGGTCTTCATGCCGTACTGGAACGTCGTCCACGCGCAAAACAGCACGATGATGACGGACCATAAGCCCGTCACCACCTCAAGCAGCACGCGTGAAGGCTCCCGAAGGCGCGACGTAAGGATATCCATGGTGACATGGCTTTTCTGCCACTGCGTGATCGCGATGGAGGAAAAAACGACGATCACCATGAGCAGTTCCGTAAGCTCCGTCGTCCCCGGTATGGAACTGCCGAACATGTATCTCAGAAACACATCGGCGAAAGTAAGCAGTACCATGAGCATGAACATGCCCATACCCGCCGCGCTGAGAAAGGAGGCCGGCTTTTCCGTCAGCCTCAGCATGTTCGCGATTCTGTCCAGCCTGACGGGGAGGCCTGTTCCCTGGGCGGAAACGGTGGTGCGGGGATTCTCCATATCTCTTTCCTTTATCGAGGCCGAATGCCTCTCATCATGCAAACGTATGCCGGCAGCGTCCGCATCCGCCGCGCTGAAGCGATGCGGACGCTCCGATTATCCCGGAAGCCCGGGGGGATATCCTTACTTTCCGGCGCCCTGCGTGAATATCTCCATGGAACGGCTTTCCCTCCACGGCCTGGCATAACTGGCCTGAAGTTCATGGATCTTTCTGTTCATGGCCTCGCCGGGATATCCCGCCTTGTCGAGAATCTCCGTCCATTCCGCAGCCACGGGCGCGACACGTCTGTCGATTTCCGCATATTCCTCATCGGTGAGCACATGGAGCCTGCCGCCCATCTTTTCCATCCAGATATCAAGGCTCTGATACGGGAGCGTGTTCCAGAACTGCGTAAACACCTGACGGCCGTACTCGCCGGATACGCTGTCGATCACCGCGCGCAGATCCTCCGGCATATTATCGTACACGTCCTGATTCATCATCACGCAGAACACGAAGCAGGTCGTCTGCACGGCGGTGACATGTTTGATCACGTCGCCGAGCCTGCGTGATACAAGCAGATCATAATCCACCGTGGCCGCGTCAATGACGCCCTGCTGAATGCTGGTGAACACGTCGGCCATGGGCACGCTGACTACGGAAGCCCCGAGCGCGCCGACTTTCTGCGCGACCTGATAGTCGCCGAGCACATTGATCTTCTTGCCTTTGAAGTCCTCCAGCGTCCTGATGGGATCCTTGCTTCCTATGAGCATGCCCACGGTCTGGGCATGGGTAAAGAGCACCTTCACCCCCTCAAATTCCTTCTTCACTTCGGGGAAGGCTTCCTGCACGGCAAGGACAAAATCCGTCGGATCTTCCATGGAGACGCCGGGGCTCACCGTGGTGAACACGCGTTCATGGAACGGGAACTGGCCCACGGCCACGTCGAAGCTGAATTCCGCCATGTCGGCCACGCCGGTTTTGACGGATTCAAAGGCATCGGCCTCCTTGCTCAGGGCCTCGGCGAAATACGGTTCCACCTTGATGCGGCCGTCGCTGCGCTTTTCCAGCTCCTCCACCCAAGGCTTGAGCGCATGGTTCCAGCGGTTGTGGATGGGGGGAATGGGAAGGTTCAGGCTCAGCACATACTCGGCCTCGGCCGCATGCACGCCGCCGGGAAAGGACATGCCTGCCAGACAGAGGGCCATGCTCAGAAAAACAACGGACAGCTTTCTCATATCTTTCTCCTCGCGCGTCCGTCCCGCCCACCATGGGCAGGACGGGATCATCATAAAAAGGTATGCAGGGGGAATTTGAAGGAAATGCAGGCCCCGGGGCAGGCCAGACGGCAGCAGCCGCAATGCCAGCATTCGTCGGGATAGGCCACCTGCGGCGATCCGTCCCCGGCCCTGAGTATCAGCCCCGGGCAGCTTGCCACACATTCGCCGCATTCCTGGCAATGGCCGCAGTGCAGGCAGCGCTTGGCTTCCTCCACGGCATCTTCCGCAGCAAAGCCCTTGTCGAGTTCCTCGAAAGCCAGCCAGGTTTCCCGTGCCGTATGAAGTTCCGTGGCCCTGCGGGGGCTCTTCGCATGATAGGTGATATTGACTATTTCATCAAAGGACACTTCATGCTGAACAGCTTTATGTTCCAAGTATTTCAGCACGATGCTGCCTTCTTCATCAAGCCACGCATCAACGGCGCGTCCCGCCTCCACGCCAGTGAGAAAGGCGTGAATGTCGAAGGCCGCCGTGCGCCCCTCGGCCACGGCCGTGGACACCAGAGAAGGATCGCTGGCGCATTCGCCGGCCGCAAACAGCCCGGGAATCGACGAAGCACTGCACGAAGTCTTCACGCAGCCGCGGGGCGTCTTTTCCATCTTTTCCGCCTTGCTGCCTTCCAGCAGGGAAAGGTCGGCCATAAGCCCGCTTGCGCAGATGACCACGTCCGCTTCCACGCGCAGCCTGCCGCCCGGGATGAATTCAGCGTGCAGGCTTCCAGACTCGTCAAAGGAGAAGGAGGAAACGGCGTCCGCCGTCACGGCACGCACTCGCCCGTTCTCCACCTCGATGGAGGCTGCCAGATAGCCGGTGTGAAGCGTGACGGACTCATCGTCGGCCTGCTCGATTTCAGCGCGGGGCACGCGCATATGCTCACGGTCTTCCAGGCAGATCAGGCTGGTCTTGGCTGCGCCGAGCCTGCGTGCGGTAAAGGCGCTGTCGAAAGCCACGCCGCCGCCGCCGAGAATGACCACCTTCCGGCCTTTGAGGCTTTCGCGGCTCAGGTTGGCGTCCTTCAGAAACGACACGGCAGGAAGCACATGCTCAATGCCCGGAATGCTCAGCATGCGGCCTTTACGGTTGCCCACCGCAAGCAGACAGGCGTCGTAGCGGGACATGATCTCGTCGAGACTGATGTCGCGCCCCACTTCCGTATTAGTGAGAATACGCACGCCGAGATCAAGAATCATGCCCACTTCGTGATCCACCACGTCCTTGGGCAGACGAAAATCGGGAATGGACTGGCGCGGCACGCCGCCCGCAACGGGCGAGGCCTCGAACACCGTGACCTCATGGCCGAGCAGCGCGGAAAAATAGGCGCAGGCCAGTCCGGCGGGGCCGGAACCTATGACGGCAATCTTTTTGCCGCTGGCAGGCAGAACCTTCAATCTGCGCACGTCGGCGGCCCCGGCATCCGCCGCGTACCTTTCCAAGGCGCGCAGGGACAGGGCCTCGTCGTACCGGCCGCGATTGCACGCGGCCTCACAGGGATGGGGGCACACTCTGCCGGTCACTCCGGGAAAAGGATTGACCGCACGAAGAAGATACAGCGCGCGGGCGGGATCGCCCTCGGCAATGGCCCGTTCCATCTTCTGAATGGGATTGCCGAGAGGGCACTTGTTCTCACAGGGGGATGTCCGCCCCTGGCCGGAACGCCCGTCGTTGCGGACATAGACCACATTGGTTTCTTTACTGAAAACAGGAGGCATCTCCAGCTCCTTGAAAAATGATATCGAAAAAAGACGCGCCGTTTCTACCGGACGACGGGCATGCGCCATTCACAGCGGGGTACGCCGTCCATCTGGAAGACGACAAGCAGCTTGTCGTCGTAGGAATGATCCTCTTCGGGATAGTCGGTGCGCTTGTAGACGAATCTGGTCTCCCTGCGCTCAAGAGTGGCCATGGTGGTCAGAAGGCAGGTACGCAGAAGGTGGAAGGATTCATGGGCCCGCATGAGCTCATGCAGATCGGCGGCCATGACTTCGTTCATACGGCTTTCAATGTAGGTCAGCTTGTCCAGAGCTATGCTCATGCCCCGGCCGCTGCGCACATAGCCCATGTAGTAGTTCATGACCTGTCGTATGGCGGCCTCGAACTTTTCCTGCCGTATGCCGTCTTCCGTATGCAGGGGGAGGAAAACCCTTTCCTTTTCCTGAAGAAGTTGCGCCTCGTCCATGTCGGCGAGGGCATAGCGGGAGCAGGCTTCCACGGCATGCGCCCCGGCAATGTAGCCGCTGCACAGGGAACCGGAAAAATCGTGGAACATGCTCCCGCCGAACAGCCCCTTCACAGTGCGCGACTCAAAATTGTCCGCAAGGTACATGATGCCGTTGATATAGATTTCGGAAAGCTCCACTTCCATGGGCTTGCGGCTGAAGTCTATGCCGGCCTGCGCGCAGTAGTCGTTCCAGGTTTCCTTGTCGCCGGGCATGCTGTCGTATTGCAGATGGTGCAGGATATCCTTGTCGATATGCGTGAGATCAAGCACGAAAGGCGGCCCGTTGCCCTCGGACTGCTCCTGCGCCGTCCCGCGCACCAGAAGGCAGCGGGGGCCGACTTCCATCATGGGATGGTACTTGCCCATGTACCTCTCGCCGAGGGCGTTGACGGCTTTCGCGCCGCTGGAGGTGATGCCGTTCATGCCGGGGCAGCCCCATCCCTTGGGAATCAGCGTGGCCTCCTGCTCGGTGTCCAGCGTGATGATCTCCGCCCCGGCTTCGTAGCCCAGGGCTATCTGACTGCCGGTAACAAAGGGGGAAAAGGCGATGTTGAAGGGATTGAGGGATGAGTTGACCGTCACGCGTCCGGTAAGACGCCCGAGCGCCAGCACCACGGAACGGGCACGAATCACATGGAAAGAACCGTCGAGCACATGGAAGCCCGCCGCGCCGACTACGCGGCCGTCTTCGACAAAAAGCTTCGTGCACTGAAAATATTCCAGAGTTTCCACACCCTTGGAACGAATGAGCCCGCCGAGCCTGCGTTTGATGTACTTGCCGTTGTTGATATGCGTCCACCAGCTGCCCGGCTGACCGAAACCGGTCGTGCGGTAAAAACTGCCGTCGGGGTTATGCAAAAACTCGATGCCCAGAGATTTGAGCATTTCTATCATGCGGGGCATGACCTCGAGCCACTGCTTCACCTGTGCCGGCGTGTAGCCCGTCATGGGCGTGCAGTAAAAATCTATGGCCGTAGCCGCGTCATCGCCGGGAGCTCCGCTGTTCAGCACCGCCATGAAATGATCGTTGCCGCCTCCCAGCGAACCGCAGCTTTCCAGCTTGCCCTTGTCCGCCAGAAGCACACGAACGCCCTTGCCGCACGCCGCGAGCGCCGCGCCGCAGCCGGATGCGCCCGCACCGAGGACAAGCACGTCGGTCTCATGGTTCATGACCGCAATCTCTCCAGTATCGTGCATGAAAGACCTCCTTTCCAGCTTTCCTGCTTTCATCCCGGTTATGAAGTTTCAGAAAAAACTGCAGTAGTGCGTTTGCGTCATTTTTGCACTTTTTTTCACTTTTCATGATCTTTCTCCCCACATTTTCAGGCAGAAAAAACGCCCCCGGAGCCCTGCACTACAGGTTTGCTCCGGGGGCGGCCCCACAGAAAAAGCATGCTTCTCAAAACGCTTTTGCCAGCTCGGCAAGACGCGCCCTGTCCAGAATCTCCAGCTCATGCCGGGTAAACCTTCCCAGCACCTTCCCCTCCCTCAACCGGCACAGGATGCGGGTCAGCGTCGTGCGGTGCATGCCCAGAAGCAGCGCCAGCTCCTGCTGCGTCATTTCCGGGGCAAACTTCGCTTTTCCCCCATGCCTTTCGGAGAGTTCAAGAATGATCCTGCACACCTGCGACATGGAGTCGGAAAGAGCGGACTCCGCCAGGCGCTGGGAATGTATGACCATGTGCACGCACAGCGACCGCACCAGATTGATCATCAGCTCAGGGTACTGCGCGACGAAGGACTCATCCGACAGCAGGGCCGAATCGAACAGGGCGACTTCGGCATCTTCCGTGCAGGTGACCAGCGTGTTTTCCACGTCGCCGACCAGGACGGAAGGCACGTTCATCAGAGTCCCCGGCCCGGCGTACAAAATCACGCGTTCCTCTCCGTTCCTGCCCACATAGGAAAGCCGTATCTTGCCGGAAACGACATAGTAAAAGCAGGGCCTGCCGTCACGGCCCGCAAGGCCCATGCCGATATCCACGCTCTGCCCCTTGCGTATGGTTTTCCGCTCCGCAAGATGAAGCACACGCTTCCACGGCGCATTGAGCCTGCCCACCGCCGAGCCCTTCATCAGCACGGCATGAGGAGCACTCGAACTCTGCGACCTTGCCATTCCTCCCCCTTGATCTGCAGGCTTCCCTGCTCATGAACCGGAACGCCTGCCCGGCATATTGCGGCTATGCCCTTCTGCTGAAGAGCATGCGGCAGGCCGTTCTCTCCGTGCTCTGGTCCTTGAAAACGCCTGTCGATCCGTTTCCGCTCCTCCCCGTCCGGGACACCATTCCCTTCAAATCACCCGCAACCCGCCCTTTCCGCTCGGAACGCACCGTCTCTCTGGCGCCCCCCCACGACTACCCGAAACGGCGCATGGCTATGCGCGGTTACTTCGCCATTCTGTAGATATTCTCAATGTCTTCCACTTCAAGCGGGCGCACCACTCCCACGGGGCCGCCCACGCCGCGGACGCACTTCTCCGCCATGGTACGGATCTCTTCCTCCGTGGGGCTGACGCCGAGTTCCGCAAGTGACGTGGGCATGTTCAGGGCGCGGAAGAAATTCTCCATGGCCTTAATCCCTTTTTCCGCCATTTCCTCATGCGTGCCCGCACCGGAAACGCCCATGACGTTCTGGGCAAAGCGCGCGAAGCGCGCAGCATCCTCCCGGTACACATAGCGTGCCCAGCTTCCCCAAACGGCGGCAAGGCCAGCGCCGTGGGCTACGTCGAAAAGACCGCTCAGCTCATGCTCTATCTTATGCGAGGCCCAGTCCCCTCCGTCGGTACCGCAGCCGGTAAGGCCGTTGTGTGAAAGGCTCCCCGCCCACATGATCTCGGCCCGGGCATCATAGCAGGAAGGATCGTCCCTGAGGATGAGGGCGTTCTTCATCACCGTGCGCAGCAGCGACTCCGCGATGCCGTCGGTCAGCTCCATGCCGCCGTCGCGATAGAAATAACGCTCCATGGTGTGCATGAGTATATCCACGCAGCCGGAGGCCGTCTGATAGGCGCTCAGAGTCATGGTCAGCTCGGGATTCATCACGGCAAAGCGCGGGCGGGAGTATTCGCTGGAGTAGCCGCGTTTAATCCAGCCGTCCTCGTTGGTGATCACGCAGGATGAGCTCATTTCGCTGCCCGCAGCCGCGATGGTCAGCACCACGCCTATGGGCGCGCAGCCCTTTGCCTTGCGCTTCCTTTCATAGAAGTCCCACACCTCGCCTTCATTGGCCAGGCCGTAGCCTATGGCCTTGGCGGAATCAATGACGCTGCCGCCGCCCACGGCAAGCACGAAGTCCACGCCTTCCTTCCTGCCCAGGGCAATGCCCTCATGCACCAGGGAAAGGCGGGGATTGGGCACCACGCCTCCCAGTTCCACCCGGAAAAGGCCTTCCTTTTCCAGAGAAGCCCTGATCCGGGAAAGCAGGCCGGAGCGCTCCACGCTGCCGCCGCCGTAATGCAGAAGCACCCGGCTGCCGCCGGCTTCCCGTATCAGGCGGCCGGTTTCCTCTTCCACGGCTTTGCCGAACACAACCTGGGTAGGAGTATAGTACGCAAAATTCTTCATAAAACCCTCCTCTGCCGAACCTGCCCTACAAATCGCCCGCCTGCCGGAAAACGGCTTCAAGAGCAGCTCCGATAAAAAAAGGGCCGTCTGCCAGCAAACGACCCTTTTCTCTTGTCACGATAAGATGTTTTCCCTGCGGCCCAAAAGGCGGCCGCTCAGGCAAGATCCATAATTTTCTTGCGTTCATCGCCGGGCAGTATGCCCCGCTTGCTCTCCCGCACGAAATTGATGAATTCCACTATCTCAGGCAGATGGCCATACTCCGCCTCCAGCTGCATGAGCGCGTCGGGGCGGGGAATACCGGAATACCACGTCATGCGGTAGGCCTGCTTGAAGCCGGAAAGCAGCTCCATGGAAGCCTTGGCGCGACGCAGGCCCACAATATTGGGCGACTGCACCGTGGCCCTGTTGCCCACGGCGAGCATCCACGGCGGCAGATCCTGTGCCAGGCCGGACATTCCGCCCACGAAGGAATGTTTGCCCACACGCACGAACTGATGCACGGCGGACAGGCCGCCGATAATGGCGTTGTCGTCCACAAAGCAATGCCCGGCCAATGTGGCGTTGTTGGACATGACGATGTTGTTCATTACCGTACAGTCATGCGCCACATGCACATAGGCCATGAGCAGGTTGTTGTCGCCTATTCGTGTGATGCCGCCGCCGGATTCCGTACCGCGGTGCAGCGTGGTGAATTCCCGGATATTGTTCCTGTTGCCGATGACGAGGCTGCTTACCTCGCCGTGAAATTTCAGATCCTGAGGCTCTCCTCCCACGGCGGCATAGGAATAGATATGGTTGTCTTCCCCCATGGTAGTGTACCGCTTGACGGAGGCAAAGGCATCGATGCGCGTACGCGCGCCGATAACCACATCATCTTCAATGACGGCACAGGGGCCGACGACGACATCGTCGCCAAGCTGCGCCGTAGGTGCCACAAACGCACTCGGATGGATCTGAGGTGCTGCCATATCAGAAAGACTCCCTGGGAAGAACGGATGCGGTAAGCCGCGCTTCGGCAACGATATTGCCGTCCACATAGGCCTTGGTGTCCATCTTCCAGAGCTGCATTTTATGCGTCAGATTGGTGCATTCCATAACCAGCTTGTCCCCGGGGCGGACGGGCGAGCGGAAACGCGCCTTTTCGATGCCGGTGAACAGGTAGATCTGGTTGGGGTGCTCCTTGAACTCAGGGAAACTGTGCGCCACGAGTATGACTCCGGTCTGGGCCATGGCCTCGATGATCAGGACACCGGGCATGACGGGAACATCCGGAAAATGCCCCTGGAAGAAGGGTTCATTGAAGGTAAGATTCTTATAGGCACGGATATGGTCGCTGGGCACCAGCTCGTCCACGCGATCCACCAGAAGAAAAGGATAGCGGTGGGGCAGAATGCTCAGAATTTCCTTGATGCCGAGGGAAATGGACTCGCTCATGGTGTATTGCCTTTTAACGGTTTATAGTGAGGCTCTGCCGCGTTCTCCCGCCGTGAGATACGAACGGCGGGAACGGCGGCAGCCGGCGGCGCGAGGCCGCCGGAGCCGTATCAACGATGATGCATCATGGACATCCAGCGGTTCCACATAGCCACAAGGGAACGATCCGTCTTGTCGCTGGCCATGGGCTTGTGCCCCATTTCCTTCTCAAGCCTGGCCACACGCTTGAAAAGCTCGGGCAGCTTGGGCATGAGCGTGGCGTTACGCAGATAGGTATTATAGTCCATGGTAGGAGAGCCGCCGACCACCTGGCCTTCGGAAATATCCTTGGCAACGCCGGCCTGCGGTCCGATAGTGGAATTGTTGCCGATATGCAGGTGCCCGGAAATACCGGCCTGCCCGGCCATAGTCACATTGTCGCCCACATGAGTGGATCCGGAAATGCCCACCTGAGAAACGATGAGGCAGTCCTTGCCGATATGCACATTGTGCCCCACCATGACAAGGTTGTCGATGCAGGTGCCGTCGCCCACGAGCGTAGCGCTCAGAGCCGCGCGGTCGATGGTGGCATTGGCACCTATTTCCACATGGTCGCCCAGTTCCACATGGCCGATCTGCGGCACCTTCCTGATGCCTTCCGAAGTCCGCACAAAGCCGAAGCCCTCGCCTCCGAGCACTGCCCCCGGCTGAAGCACACAGGCCTTGCCGAGTTTCGTTCCGGCCATAAGCACGGCCCGGGGGTACAGGATGCATCCCTCTCCCAGCTCGCAATCCTCTCCGATGTAGCAGCCGGGAAATACGACACAGCCCTTACCCAGTACGGTGCGGGGACCGATGTAGCAAAACGGATAAACAGTGCAATCCTCGCCAAGCACAGCCTCAGGATGGATGCAAGCCATATGGCTTATCCCTGTAAAGCTGCCCTGGGGCTTCACGAACAGCGTCAGGGCCTGCGCGAACATGGGATAGGGGTTATCCGTCACAAGCGCGCGCTCGACATCATTCTCATGTTCGGGCCGCACAATGACGGCCCCCGCTCTGGTGGTGGACAGTTGTGAAACATACTTGGGATTGGCCAGGAAACTCAGTTCCGTCGGACCGGCTTCCTCCAGCGTATTGATCCCGGT
Source organism: Mailhella massiliensis (assembly GCF_020741395.1). GTDB lineage: Bacteria > Desulfobacterota > Desulfovibrionia > Desulfovibrionales > Desulfovibrionaceae > Mailhella > Mailhella massiliensis_A. The sequence continues at coordinate 11,779 of NZ_DYZA01000017.1, forward strand.
GATGACGATATCATCCTCGGGAGTCTTCAGCGCCAGCCGAACCCCGAGCTTTTCCGCAATCTCGGAAAGCTTGAACGAAGGATTGGGCATTCCTTGCTCCTTTGTTATTTCGCGGAGCTGAGATTGAACTTGCCGCCTTTGGACTTCCAGACCTTGTTGACTTCCTCAATCAGGCCGCTCGTCACGTCATTGGCCTGGACATAGAACATGACGACGGAAGCATCGATAATCATGTCGTAACCGTTTTTCTTTGCATAGTTTTCGCAGGCGGTACGCATCACGTCGTTCATCTGGGAATTGATAGCCTGCTGTACGCGGGAAAGACGCTGGGTGTAGGCGGTACCCTTGGTTTCCAGCTCCTGAGCCTGCTTCTGGATCTTCTGGGCGCGCTCATTACGGGCCTTTTCGGAAAGAGCGGCGGCCTGCTTGCGCAGATCTTCAGCCTGTTTGGTCAGGTCGGCATTCTGTTTTTCCAGCTGCTGGCGCTCCTTGCCGAACATAGCAGTCAGCTGTTTTTCCGCTTCCTTGCCGGGATCACTCTGGGCGGAGAGGCGCAGGGGGTTGGCAACGCCGATCTTGCCCGCGGCCTGAGCCTGGGAGGGCAGGATGACGGCGGTGCAGAAAAGGGCCACAGTCAGCGCAATGACAGTGCGACGAAGCATGATGAAACTCCTTAATAAGGAAAAAGTAGCATAATGGACACGCCGGAAAAGGCGCGGGCATCGGCAAAGATTACCCTTGAGGGCATGAGGGCGTCAAGAATGATTTAAGCCCCGGATCCGCACGGAAAATCCCTCCGGCACAGGGACCGCCCGGCACAGGCTCACAAAAGAGCGAGGCGCTCCAGCGTAAGGCGCGCGCTCTCCGAGGGAGAGATGCCGCAGGAGGACACGCTTATCGTGGCATAGCGGCGGTACAGCTCCTCCCTTTCAAGAAAGAGCTCTTCCAGCGTCTGGCCCGGAGCTATGGCCAGCCCCCTGTCAGGGTTGCGGGCGATACGCTCAAGAATGACTTTCATGGGCACCTCAAGGTAGACGATGGGCCCGAGCTTCGCCAGGTGCTCCATGGTGCTTTGCCGGTAGATCACGCTGCCGCCCGTAGCGATGACGGCGCGGCAAAGACGCAGGGAACCCACGATCTCGGCTTCCATGTCGATAAAGGCTTCCTTGGGCATGGCGTCGGCTACGCGCTGAAGCGGCGCGGCGAAAGCGGCCTCAATGATGTGGTCGCTGTCCACAAAGGCCCAGCCCAGAGCGCGGGCCACCATGCGGCCCACCGTGGTCTTGCCTGCTCCGGCCATGCCTATGAACGTAATACAGCCCGATTCGGGCACACGAGGCAGAGAAAACGTACTCTTCTGCTCGGACAAAGGTGCGCTCATACATTTCCTTCCGGGCAAAGCCCGTATCTCCAGCGCAGGAAGCGCTGTTTTCATGAGCTTAACCATACGCCGCACGGGAAAGGATTGCAAACGGCTTTTCCGAAGCAAAAAAAGTGCCCTGCGCACAAAAAAGCGCGGGAAATTCTTCCCGCGCCGCACAGAAGAAAGGCCTGCCGAATAGCGCGTCAGGCCCTTTTTTCCGTGGATGAAATGACGACGCCGAAAAGCGCGAGTCCCACGCATGCCACCTGGGGCATATTGAGCCTTTCTCCCAAAAAAACATAGGCGAAGATCAGAGTAAATACGGGGATGAGATTGCCGAACAGCGACACGACGCCCGCTTCCAGATACCTGAGAGAAAGGTTGAGCAGAAGATAGGCCAGGATGCCCACACCTACGCCCATGTAAAGCAGGCCCGCCATTGCCGGCAGGGTGACGGACTGCGGCACGGGAGCGGAAAACAACGCGGGAAGAAAAGCCACGCTTCCCCCTATGGCCTGAATGGCGGAAATACTCAGGAAGGAATAGCGGCGGGAAATGAAGCGCACGCACACGGCATAGCCGGTGGAGGAAAGCACGGCGCCGAACATAAGCAGATTCCCCAGAAGCGGATGCGAGGCCCTGGCATCCCCTTCCGCGAAATACGACGAACCGGCCACGCCGAGCACCGCGAGAATGATGGCGGCTATAGTACGCCTGGTAAGCCTTTCCTTCAGGAATATCCATGCGGCAACGGCCGTGCAGAGAGGAAAACACGCGGCGATGACGCCCCCCTGGGAAGCTGTGGTGAACTTCATGGAGAAAGTTTCGCACAGAAAGAAAAGGCACGGCTCGAACAAGACAAGAAGCAGCAGGTACTTCCAGTCCCCCTTTTCATAGGGCAGGCGCCGCCATTTCGGGAAAAGCGCCAGATAGAACAGCGCGGCGAAGGCTACGCGGGCAAACACTACATGCAGCACGGCAAACGATTCAAACGCATACTTCATGGCTATCATGCCGCCGCCCCACAAAGCATAGCAGAACGTCAACAGCAGCATGACCATGCGCGGCGAAAACACCATGGCGAACCTCCAGAAAATGATCTGTGTTCAGCCTACGCTCTTCACGGAACATTTCTGGCGCACATGCAACATTTTTTCCTGTTCCTCCCCGTAAGCACACTTTCGCCGGAGAACCGTATCCTGGAATCCCGGGCAGCATGCACCCCGGGGATAAAAAAAGAGACCCGCCGGACAGGCGGGCCTCTTTGTCTGCGAGAATCGGAAGATTAACGCTTGGAGTACTGGTAACGGGCGCGGGCAGCAGCCAGGCCGTACTTCTTACGTTCCTTCTTACGGGCATCACGGGTCAGGAAGCCGGCATGCTTCAGAGCGCCGCGCAGAGCGGGATCGGCCTGAAGCAGGGCACGGGAGATGCCGAGGCGGACGGCTTCGGCCTGACCGGAAATGCCGCCACCGCACACATTGACCTTGATATCATACTGTTCGGTGAGCTTGGTGAGGGCAAGAGGCTGACGGACGATCATCTGCAGGGTCTTGCGGGGGAAGTACTGATCCATGGGGCGGCCGTTGATTTCAATCTGACCGGAACCGGGATAGAGGCGGGTACGGGCAATGGCAGTCTTGCGGCGGCCGGTACCATAATCAAAAGAGGTAGACATGGCGTGGCTCCTACTTCTCAAAGGTCAGCGGCTTGGGGGCCTGAGCGGCGTGGGGATATTCGGCGCCCACATAAATCTTCAGTTTCTTCAGCATGGCGCGGCCAAGACGGTTCTTGGGCAGCATGCCGCGGACGGCCTTGCGGAGCACTTCTTCAGGCTTGGTGGCCAGAAGCTTTTCCAGGCTGACTTCCTTGAGGCCGCCAACCCAGCCGGAGTGGCTGTAGTAGTGCTTGTCGTGCATCTTGGTGCCGGTCACGCGAATCTTTTCGCAGTTGACCACAACGATGAAGTCGCCGTTGTCCATGTGGGGAGCGAATTCAGGCTTAT
>NZ_DYZA01000018.1 GCF_020741395.1 Mailhella massiliensis
CGCCGCTGTTTACACGTTTTCTTCCCCCGTCTGCATGCAAAACAACGGAATATTTTCGCGCAAAAAAACTTTTTCCCCCAAGCTTGTAAAAAATGTCTTTAAAAGGACAGCATGGAAGAAAAAATCGCGCATATCATTCCCTGTGGTTTGAGAAAGAAAAAACCGGCTGGAGCTTTCAGGATACCGTCACCTCAAACACCTCAAGGAGCAACCATGCCCTCTGCCTCGGTCCTCTCTTTAAAAAACAGCAAGCTGTTGAGCTGGCTCATCTGCTTCGCCATCGCCGGAGCGGCCACCTTTCTTCTGTACGACGCGGCCAAGCCGCAGGTGAACCTGTACTGGTTCGGCACCATCCTTGCCATTGCCATGTTCGCCACCAGCCTGCTGCCGAACTTCGCCACCGTCGTTCTGCTGCTCATGTACTATGTAATCACGGGCGTGGCCGCCCCGGAACTGGCCTTTGTCGGCTGGACGGCCCCCATCCCGTGGCTCAGCCTGTGCGGCATGCTGCTCGGCGTTCTCATGGACAAGTGCAATCTTGCAAGCCGCATCGCCCTGGTGCTGCTCACACGCATAGGCACCACTCCGGTACGTCTGTACGCGGCCTTTCTGCTGGCGGGCCTCGTACTTGCCGCCATCATCCCCGATATCATCACCGTCATGATCATCTTCATGACCATCGCCCAGGGCATGTGCACAAGTCTCAAACTGGACAAGAATTCCCGCTCCTCCGCCACCATCATTCTCGCGGCCTTTTTCGGCGCGGCCATTCCTTCGGCCATGTATCTGCCCAACAATACGGGCATCATCGGCCTGCTCATGGTCAAGGATATGGGCGTACCCTTCACCTGGCTCAGCTTCGCCTTTGAAAACATGGGGTTCCAAGCGCTCCACGCCTTCGTGGCTTACGGCATCCTCCATGTGTTCGGAAGCCGCGAGCTTGCCGTGCACATTGCAAGCTGCCGAGCCGTGGCTTCGGATGAACTGCGCAAACTCGGTTCCATGAGCCGCGAGGAAAAGAAAACGCTTCTGCTCACCGTGGCCGCGCTCATAGGTTTTGTTTCCGAACCGCTGCACCATATTCCCGGCTACTATGTGTTCTGCTCCATTGTACTTCTCGGATTCACTCCGCTCTTCAAACTACTCACCGGCGACGATATCGAAAAGGTACAGTTCTCCATCCTCTTCTTTATCGCAGGCTGCATGGCCATAGGCATCATCGCAGGCAGCCTCGGCATACCCGCATGGCTCTCGGAAAAGCTCATGCCCATACTGCGTGAAATACAGAGCCTGCCCCTGGCCTCGTTCTTCGCCTACTGGGTAGGCGTGCTCTCCAACCTGGTGCTCACGCCCGTAGCTGCAGCCACCAGTCTCAGCATCCCCATGGCGGAAATCGCCACCAGCCTCGGCATGCCCATCAAGCCCGTGCTCTACAGCTTCCTGTACGGGCTGGATCAGTTCTTCCTGCCCTATGAGCTCGCGCCTGCGCTCATCATGTTTGCCACCGGCTATGTGCGCATACGCTATGTGCTGGTGCTCATGACCTTGCGCATGTTCCTCGTTTCTTTCGCCGTCCTTATCACGGCAACCTTCCTCTGGCCCATGATGGGCATGTAAGGCCCGGCATACAAGAGCCGTCCCGCATTGCGGGGCGGCTCTTGTGTTACATAATGTTCAGGACTACCATGGAAACCTCTCCCACCTTCTTCAGGCAGGAAACACCATGGAACGCCCCGGTCCCCTCTGCGCGTCTTTCGGTACAGGCAGCGTATGGAAGGAAAACAACGTCATTTCCATGCTTGAGCAGAACAGTGTATGGCGCAGCATTCTCTCACAGGGAGAATATCTCCCTCTCGACAAGGGACGGTGCTGGACAGAATGTCCCGGCAACGACCGCTTCGCCTTCTTGGACAAGGGGCTGATACGTCTCTCCTCACTGGGAGAAAACGGCAGTGAAAGGATTTTCCTGCATATCGGGGCAGGCTGTATTTTCGGTGAACTGAGCTGCATGCACGTCGCGCCCCTCAGCACAGCCTCTTTTCTGGCCATGGAGCCTTGCGAGGTCTATCTCTTCCCCAAAAGCCTTCTGGAAGACCGTTCCTTCACGCTGCTCCACCCCGAGCTCATGATGAACCTTGTGCAGTCTCTTATCCTGAAGGCCGGAGCCTTTTTCGGACAAATAGAGGAAAGGGTAGGCCTTTCTCCGGAAAATCTGGTCTGCCGCTATCTTTTCCGCCTTCAAGAAGAAGGTTCGGGCCATTTGAGGCCCCGCTTCTCCCAGTCCGACCTTGCTCTTGCCCTGGGCCTGCACAGAAGCACTGTCTGCCGTGTTCTGCACGATTTACGGGAGCGGGGTATCCTTGGGGAGTTCACCAGAACAAAACTGGAAATACTGGACAGAGAAGGATTGCGCGATATGTGCCGTACGGGAAATAAGTAGATAATTCAACGTATGGCCTTATCCTCTCAGCCTCGCGTCAGGCCTGCCTTTTCCCGAGTTCCTCCAGCAGCCGCGCAAGGGCCTTGCCCCTGTGACTGCGGGCCATTTTCGCCTCGCGGGACAGTTCCGCTCCCGTGCAGCCGAGCTCAGGGTCGAAGAAAAGCGGGTCATAGCCGAAGCCGTTTTCCCCGGAAGGCTGCCGGGCTATCACGCCTTCCCACGCGCCGGAGGCTACAATATCGGCGGGAGAATCCTTCCATCCTGAGGGATAGACCATGGCCATGCAGCAACGGAAACGGGCGCTGCGCTTTTCTTCCGGCACTCCTTCCAGCTCCGCAAGAAGCTTTCTGTTGTTACGCTCATCCTTGCTTTCCCCCTCCAGAAGAGGCCAGTCCCTGCCGTACCTTGCAGAATACACGCCGGGCGCGCCGCCCAGGGCGTCCACCTCCAGGCCGGAATCGTCGGCCACGGCGGGCAGGTGCAGCATATCGGCCACGGTGCGGGCCTTAATGAGGGCGTTTTCCTCGAAGGTCGCACCTGTTTCCTCTATATCGGGAAAGCCCTCGGGCAAACTTTCCACATGGAAGCCGAACCGGGCCAGGGGGGCACGAAGTTCCCTGACCTTGCCCTGATTATGCGTTGCGAGAATAAGCGTGCAGGAAGCTGCCATGGGGTCTCCTTGCCGAAAGGCGGTTTTCATGGCAGAAAGAGATATCGCAGGCCAGTCCTGTTGACAAGTCCAGGTCTGCTCCGAAGGTAGTATGCTCCGTATCTATTCCCAAAGCCTTGGCTGCCCCAAGACCCGCGTCGATACCGAACGGCTGCTGGGATCTCTCGGGCCCGTCGTCACCGTGGATATGCCCGAACAGGCAGACCTTGTGTTCATAAATACCTGCGCCTTCATCGCTCCCGCCGTGCAGGAATCCGTGCAGGCCGTCGTGGAAATGATAGAGGACATAGGCTCCCTTCCCGGAGGAAAAAGGCCCTTCCTCGCCGTAGCCGGCTGCCTGCCCGGCCGCTATGGTATTGCCGATCTCAAGGCGGAACTTCCGGAAGTGGATCTCTGGCTGCATACCGACGATATCGGTACCTGGGCGGAACAACTTGCCCGGGCCCTCAAACTGGACCCCCCCGCCTCCGGACGTCTGCTCAGCACCGGCCCTTCCTATGCCTGGCTGAAGATAGGAGAAGGCTGCCGCCACAACTGCTCCTTCTGCGCCATTCCCTCCATACGCGGCAAATACACCTCTGAAGACGCAGACAAACTCATTATGGAAGCTTCCGCCCTGGTGCAGGATGGAGTGAAAGAACTCATCCTCGTGGCCCAAGACGTGACAGCCTATGGTACAGACTTCGGCAAAGATCCACGCTTCCTGCTGGAAAAACTCCTTTCCCTTGAAGGACTCAGGCGTCTGCGTCTGCTCTACCTGTATCCGGCCGGGCTCACCCGCGATCTTCTGCAGTTCCTCAAGGAAGCAGGCAAGCCCTTTGTCCCCTATTTCGACATGCCTCTACAGCATGCCCACCCGGACGTGCTCAGGCGTATGGGTCGCCCCTTCTCCGGCAACCCGCAGGAAGCGGTGGACCGCATACGCGACGTGTTCCCCGGAGCGGCCCTGCGCACCACCATGATGGTAGGTTTCCCCGGGGAAAGCGACGAGCACTTCCGCACGCTCATGGATTTTGTGGAAAAAAACCGCTTCCACCACATGGGAGTATTTGCTTTCCAACCTGAAGAAGGCACTGAAGCCGCCTCCATGCCGAACCAGATCGACGAGGATATCAAAGAAGAACGCAGGGATGCTCTGATGGAGCTGCAAAGTTCCATCAGCGAGGATATTCTTTCCGCATACGCCGGGCAGCGTATGGAAGTACTGGTCGACGAAAGTTCCGACGAATGGCCGGGCCTTTACACCGGCCGCACATGGTTCCAGGCCCCGGATGTGGACGGTCTGACCTATGTCAGTGGCCCTGGTGTTGAAAAAGGCGCCATGGTGGAAGCCGACATTGTGGAAACTAGGGAGTATGATTTGATCGCCCTGGCATAACAAGGAAACATCATGCGAAAACTACTGCTCTTTCTTTTCTGTTCGCTTCTTCTCGCCGCCTGTGTCGCCACCTCGGGAACAAAGAGCGACCTCAGCGGCGTATGGGTAGACGAGCAGGAACGCCTCTATTTTCTGGATGAAGACGGCTCCCTTGGTCTTCCCGGCCAGGCAACGCTTTCCGGCGTGCACTGGCATGTGGAAAACGGAGTGCTCACCCTTTCCTTCATGGACACTCCCGGCGGGAAGGTTCTGGAAAAAAAGCTCGTTCTCAAAGAGTCCCGCACAGGCAGCCTGACCTTTACCGATGCCGACGGCGCGACCGTGATATGGAAAAAAAGCCGCGCCAAGGTGGGCAAGCTGGAAGGGACGCTGTTCTTCCGCGAACGTATGGCCCTGCCGCCGCAGGTGGTGGTATATGTCCAGCTCTATCCCCTTCATTCCTCGATGCCCGTGGGCGTATCCATCGCGCCTGCTCCCGGGAGCGGAGAAATAGGCTTCCGTGTCTACTATCTGGAACAGATCACGGGAAAAGAGGTGCGCCTTGCCGCCGCCATATTGCACAGTGGGGAAACGCTCTTCGCCACGCAGAACGATGAAAACCTTTCCCTGCCCTCTACCCCCCGCATACTGCTCTACCGCACCATGCCCGGCGAACATCAGCTTCCGCCGCTCCAGACTCCGGCAAGCTACAAGGGGACGCTGCGCGTTTCCGGCAAGGAAAGCACCGTGCACCTCTACCTGGAAGCCGGAGGCCTCGCCCTGCTCACACAGGACGGCGACCGCAACCAGTACATGGGCACCTGGATGGAAAAGGACAGAAACCGCACCATAGAAATCACGCGTGGGGCGCTCAAACCCGTGACTGCCACACGCGAAGCCGGGGGCGGACTTTTACTGAGCGGCCTTTCCTCTCAGAGGGTGGAACTTCAGCCTGCCGAGCTCCCCTGGCCTTCCAAAGGCTTCCTTATCGAAGGGGAAATCAGGAATCAGGGCGGCAAACCCGTTTTTTCCGAATGTAATTCCCAGCGGGATATCCCCCTTCTGCCTTCCGGCAAGGGCTATGAGCAACTCAGCCATATCATGCAGGAAACCGGTAATGCCTCCGTGGTGCTGGAAGGCCGCATGCAGGAAGGTGCGCTTGAGGCCTCCAATGTCTTCGTAGTCAAAAAAGGCGGTGTCTGCTCCACGGAAAACTACGCTTCCGCACCCCTGCTCGGAACCTACTGGCGCATGCGTGAAATCAACGGCAAGGCCGTGGAACAGTTCCCAGATCAACCCGAACCCCATCTTATCCTGCGCGATAAAGGGCAGGCCAGCGGCTCCGACGGATGCAACAACTTCTTTATGGACTGGGAAAGAAAAGATCAGCGCCTGACCTTCTCCGGCGGGGGCTCCACGCTCCGCCTCTGCCCCCAGGGTGAAGAGCAGGCCCGCGCTATCCAGGAAATGTTCCCCAAAGTGGATGAATGGAACATCAACGGTTCCATGCTGGAATTTCGCGCTAAAAACAATATCATCGCCGTGTTTGAAGCCGTGGAAATGTAAATGCCGGAACCTTACTGTCCATGTCTGACCTATGGCAAACCGGGCCTTGCGGCAACGCACGGTTATCCCCGGTAAATCCACAATTTCCGGAACACATTATGCAGCAAGATCCCTAAAAAGCGAGCCGCCTTCCCGAATACGGAAAGGCGGCTCGCCGCTTAGTGGATCATCAATCTCTACAGAGAGCAGAGATACGGATCATCCTGCATGAGATAGTTGCGCACATAGTCGTCCACGCCCTCTTCCAGGGAATGGAACTTCACAGGGCAGTTCTCGCGCTCCAGCCAGGACATATCGGCCTCGGTAAAATACTGGTACTTGCCCTTGAGATGCTCGGGCATGTCGAAGTATTCGATGTTCTCCTCCCTGTCCATGGAGGAAAACACAGCCTTCGCAAGGTCGTTCCAGCTGCGGGCACGGCCCGTGCCCACGTTGAAGATACCGTTGCAGGAGGGCGTTTCCATGAACCAGCACATGAGTGCAGCGCAGTCCTTGGAATACACGAAGTCGCGCACGGATTCCCCGTCGCCGTAATGCGGATTGTCGGACTTGAAAAGACGGATCTTCCCTGTCTCCTTTACCTGCGGAACCGCGCGGCAGACCATGCTCATCATGCTGCCCTTGTGATATTCATCCGGCCCGTAGACATTGAAGAACTTGAGGTTCACCACTTCGCCGAGCAGCTTGTGACGCAGGCACCACATGTCGAAAAGCTTCTTGGAATAGCCGTACATGTTCAAAGGACGGAGCTTCGGCATGATATCCAGGGAGTCGGAAAAGCCGAGTTCCCCGTCGCCGTAGGTGGCGGCGCTGCTCGCGGTGATGAACCGCGCACCGGCCTCCAGAGAAGCAAGGCACAGCTCCACCGTATAGTGAAAGTTGTTTTCCATGAGAAAATCGGCGTTCCGTTCCGTGGTGGAAGAGCAGGCACCCATGTGGATCACGCAGTCCACGCCTTCCAGCTTCTTGCCGGAACGGAGTTCCTCAAGAAACCTGTCGCGGTGCATGTAGTTGCTGTAGCGCAGGTGGGAAAGGTTCTTCCACTTCTCCGTGGAGGCAAGATTGTCCACCACAAGTATGTCGTCTTCGCCCTGCCGGTTCAGTTCCCATATCATGTTCGCGCCGATGAGGCCGGCGCCGCCGGTTACAATGATCATGCGTGCCTCTTCAGTGTGGCCTTGGTGGTCTGCACAAGGGTAATGCCGCCGTCGGCGTTGTGTCTGGCGTCGATGCCGAACATGATGACAGTGTGCATGAGCGGACGGCCGAACAGAAAGTCCAGTATTTCCTTGCGCACCCTGCCTTTTTCCATGACAAGTTCCCGGAAGGCCCTGTCGTATTCCACTACCTTCACCAGAGCGCGGCGCGCCTCTTCCTCCTCCTCAAGGCGGGAGGCTATGTCGGTAAGGGCGGCATAGCTGCAGCTCTCTTCATGGGCTTCCACAGATTCCATGAGCCACTGAGGAGCATGGAGAAGTTCAAGAATGGCCCGGCGATCCAGCCTGTCCTCACCCTGCATGGACAAGAGAGCCTTCGGGTTTTCACAGAAAAGCGCCCGGCACTCTGCCGGATGCCTGCCGTGGATGAAACAGCGGTTGTCCTCCATGAGAAAGCGGCAGGTCCAGTCATCCGGGCGGGAACCGAAGGGCGCGGCTATCTTCACGATTTCCTCAGGAAGAGGTACCACATGGTCGTTGGAGTTGTCGCGCACGAGTTCGCCCGCGCGGAATGTGCACAGATCCTGCAGCTGAAGCACGCCCTCCACCAGAAGGGGAGTGTCTTCCTTATGCAGCGCGGGGCCGCCCTTGCGGCAGCAGGTTCCGCACTGGCGGCATTGTTGTTGTTCGCTCATGATATCCTCACTGGAACTTTAGGAAAAAGCCCGTTTCCCGCAGGAAGGCACAGCTTCCCGCGCGGGCCGGGCTTTTTCATGAACATGTCCGGGAGCATAAAGGGTTACCTGACGCCCTTCCACATTTTCAGGCGGTTGACGCGCACCCGGCGGTACTGCATGTGAGTTTCCAGCATGTTCTTCCGCTGATGCAGTTCGTGAATCTCCTGCGGGAAAACAATGCCCTTTTCTACATCTTCCGCATCCATGAAGCGCCGTATCGCCTCATGGCAACGCTTCTGCTCTGCGGCGATGATATCCATCTGGGCCTCAAGCTCAGAAATCGTCTCCGGAAGCGGGTTCAGGAGGAAGCTCTCCATAGACTCCCTGGGCGATGACTCTTCTTCTCGCGGGCTTGGCATCTTCTACCTCCTGTTCGGATTTACGCCTGAGTTCGGGGTGGGGAAGGGTGTTATACAGGTTCCAGAACAGGGGGAAGAGTCCGGTCATGATGCCCGGATTGGAAAGATGCAGATTGGGCTTCAGGAAAGCGCCGAGGGCATAGGCCATGGCCCAGTGTGCGGAAGGTGCCACCCAGGAACCGGGGACGGTTTCCTCCACAGGCACAAGCACGCCGTCCTTCTCCTCCACGCCGCAGCGGGCGAGGAAAGCCGTGACGAGATGTCTGTCTTCTTCCGGCAGCGCAGGCAGGGAAACAGAAGCTCCTTCATGGGCTGCGGCGGCCATAAGAACCACACAGAGAGGCAGAAGCGAAGGGCTGAGGGAAAGCACGTCGGCCATGACTTCGGGTGCAGGCGCGGAGGTTTCACGCTCCTTGCCCGTGCACGTCACCTTCTGCGCGCCGTACTTCACGTTGAGCCCGGCCCCGCGCAGGATCTTCTCCACCAGAGAGAAGGCCGCACCGCTTCCCCACACGCCTTCCAGCTCGGCCGTACCGCCGTTGAAGCCGGGAAGCATGAGGAGCGTCGCCGCAACGGAGGCATCCATGGGCACCACGGGATGCGCAGGCACGGCAATGGAGCCGCGCTCCACGGTGAGCTCGCGCCCGTTACGGGCGAACTTCACGCCGCAGCCGGAAAGTACGTCCAGAACGAGAGAAAGAAGGCGAGGTTCCTGCTCTGGCAGGACAAGCCGGCAATCCCCTTCCCAGAAGGGAGAGGCGAGCACCAGCGCGGCCACGAAGTCTTCGGGAAGATCGTCCGTGATGCGCACTTCGCGGGGCATGAGGCCGGAACATTCCATACGCACAGGCAAGCCGTCCTGAGAAGGAATGACGTTGGTCAGGCGCACGCCGAGCTGAGGCAGGAAATGACGCAGGGGTGCAATGTCGATAAAACGCAGGGAGCTGTCGCCCGTAAGCTTGAGCCGCGCGGGCATGCCTACGCAGAGCGCGATGACGAGCCAGAGATTGAAAACGTCGTCGCCGACATGGATAACCTTGTCCATATTGCGGGCAAGGCCCTTGCCGGGGCGGCTCTGCACCTCGCCGTTTTCTTCCCAGCGAAGCAGACCGCCGAGCTGATTCAGCACCTTCACGGAGCTGACCACGGCATCGGTAAGGGGCACGCGGGAAAGAGAGGTCTCCTGGCCGGAGGCGGCGGCCATGGCCAGCCAGCAGCGGGCGGCCACAGTATCGGAAGGAGCGGGAATATGGATATCCACGGCTTCGCCGTTAGGGGAAAGGTTGTAATACCCCTGCTCTTCCTCCATGCGCGTCATGGGCTCAATGGCCTGAAGAAGAACGAAGAGATCACGGGAGAGACGGTTGTCGCGGGCAAGGCGAGCGGCCTTGCTTTCCCATGCCGTGCGCAGGGCCTTTTCCGTTTCAGGAGCAAGGCGGCCGCCGCTGCGCAGGCGGGCGAGCATCTGAGCGCGACGCACCACGAGATGCAGGATATCATTATCCAGATCCATGAGCGCCCCAAGGTCGCGGCCGCGTGAAGCTGCGCGATCCGTACGCGGACGGTCACTCCGAAATTCCCTGCGTCCTTCCCGCTTTTCGTCGTTTCCGCGCTCAAAACGACGCGGACGAGCGCCCTCTGCATAATCCCGGCGACGGTTCTCGCTGCGTTCGCCCTCGTTCTTCCTGAAGGGACGCCTCGCGGAATCCTTTCTGTCCTCACCCCTATTATCCATGTCAAACCTGCTTTGCTCTGTGCGTGGCGCGTCGGCAGCGCGCACGGCGTTTCAAAAGGGGCAGAAAAGCGGACCGACGCCCCGGACGGACACCATGAACATGGCTTTTCCACAACAGGAAAGCCAAGGTGAAGGGGCATGATACCCCTATTGGACATGCCCGGCAAGCCCTTTACCCCGCCCCTTCCCCCCGGGGGAAGAGCGGCATATACTGCCGCCGTTCGGGCACATTGTCCGAAAATGCAGAAAGACACAAGGAAGACGCATGGAACGCTTTACACCCTTCGACCGACTTTTTCAGTCCTGCGGACGCCTCTGGCATATACGCCGAGCCGACATGGACAAACTCTGGGCCGCCATGGACGGCCAGGAAGGCAAAGAGGCACCCTACTGGAACGAAATATGGCCGTCCTCCCTGGCTCTTGCCGGATGGCTTGCGGAAATGCAGGACGATATCAAGGGCAGGGCCTGCCTCGACATGGGCTGCGGCCTGGGCTTCACTGCCCTTCTTGGGCAGTGGCTCGGAGCGAAGGTCACGGCCATGGACTATGAGGCGGAAGCCCTGGAGTACGCGAAGATAAACGCCGTCCTCAACGGCATAGAAGGTGTGAACTTCACGGTCATGGACTGGCGAAAGCCCACATTCCCGCCGGAAAGCTTCTCACGCATCTGGGCCGGGGATATCATGTATGAAAAAGAATTCGCCGAACCTATCGCGGCCTTCCTTGCCGCCATGCTGCAAAAAGGCGGCCGCGCCTGGATAGCGGAACCCGGCAGAGACATTTTCCATCATCTTCTTGACGTTATCCCCCGCTGCGGCCTACGCCACAACCGCCTGTGCTCTCTCCCCATTTCCCCGCTTACGGAGCAGAACGTGCCCGTGCCCGTCTCCATCTGGGAAATCGCAAAGTAGCTCCCTTTTTCAGGCATATCTGCCGGAACATTCGCCCGGGAAAGCCTGAATAGGGATATTTTATAGTGAGACCAATCTTATAATATAAGATTAGTCTCACTTTTTTTAAAAAGCATCTCCGCGATGTTCTCTGCGGCCTCTTTTGCAGTGATGGAGCTGACCTCAATCTTCACGCTCGCCATATCCCGGTAAAGGGGCAGGCGCTCCAGGCTGCGTGAAAGAACCCCCGCACTTCGCACCTTGCGGGCGATATCAGCCAGTATCCGCGCGGAAAGAGCCTCCGGAGAAGCCGTCAACGTGATAAGGGTCACCTTCACTCCGACAAGGTCGAGCCTCTCCAGCACACTGTCCACAATAGCCTGCGTGTGCATCACCCAGCAGAAAATGATGAAACGATACTCCGAACAACGCAGAAAATTATTCAGAAGATGGGTGATGTTATCCAGCACCATGGTACGGGTTTCCTCCGTCACCATGAAAGGGGACATGTTCCAGCACCAGTCTCCGTCGAGAAACACGGCAGGGGAAAGCAGGGGAAGAAGCTCGGTGCAGACGGAGCTTTTCCCCACCCCCATGGGGCCGTTGATCAGGATGAGTTGCTTCATATTTGTCGCTCTCCTTCCGTCGTCCTTTTTTCCTGCCGTCATCCGCCACGCAGCCCCATGAAAGCACGCCGGACAACACTGCGTAACGAAGCAACAGGCTTTCCCCCGAATGAGAAACAGGAGACCTGCATAGGGGGCATCTCCCCTGCGGCCCGGGGAGATGCCCCCTCCTCTCCTACGGGAAAAAAGATGAACGGCCTCTTCTTGCCGCACAGGAAAAAGCAGCATCCGGGAACAGAACGCAGGCCGCCTTTTTCCTTCCCGTCCACCCGGCATGTTCCCCTCCAAGCTGAGTATAACCGCAGGGCTTGACAGAACAAAGCTTTTAAAAATAAAAATGAAAATCATTTTCAATAAAAAAGGAAAAAAACATGGAAGCAACCTTCACCATGCCCATGCTGGGACAGCCTCTCCCGGAAATCAAGGCCTCCAGCACCCACGGCCCTCTCAGCCTGCCGGAAGACAGCCGGGGAAAATGGCTTGTCCTTTTCAGCCATCCTGCAGACTTCACTCCCGTATGCACTACGGAATTCGTGGCCTTTCAGCACAGAATCCAGAAATTCGCCGAGCTGAACGCCATGCTGGTGGGCCTTTCCATCGACCAGGTCTTTTCCCATATCAAATGGATGGAATGGATACGGGACAGGCTCGGGGTGGAGATTGACTTTCCCGTCATCGCCGACGACCGGGGCGAGATAGCCCGGAAACTCGGCATGATACACCCGGGCAAGGGCAGCAACACGGTACGCGCGGTCTTTCTGGCAGATCCTCAGGGCACGGTGCGCCTCATGCTCTACTACCCTCAGGAAGTAGGCAGAAACATGGATGAAATACTCCGTGCTCTGAAGGCCCTGCAGATTTCCGACAGCCACGGCTGCGCCATGCCGGCCAACTGGCCGCACAATGAGCTCATAGAAGACCGCGTCATCATTCCGCCCGCCTGCGACACAAAGGCCGCAAAAACAAGGCTGAAGGAATACGAAGGGTTCGACTGGTGGTTCTGCCACAAGGAAATCTGAATTTCCGACGGACAACGATTAAAAAAGCGTCCGCCCGGCCGGAACAACGTACTTTCCGCCGCGCGGACGCGCTTCTCCGGGACTCGCAGCCGGAGAGCATGAAGCTGGGGACGAACATTTTTTCATGCACGTCCCCTCCCTTCACCCGACACTCAGCGTATGAACATGGCGTCGCCGTAGGAAAAGAAACGGTACTCTTCACGCACGGCTTCGGCATAGGCGGAAAGGATGCGCTCCCTGCCGCACAGAGCCGCCACCAGCATGATGAGCGACGACTGCGGAAGATGAAAGTTGGTGATGAGATGATCCACCACCCGGAACTCATATCCGGGATAGATGAAGATATTGGTCCAGCCGTGCCACCCGCCGACGGGAATCTCTCCGCCGCTCTGTGCGGCGCAGCCTTCCAGAGTACGGCAGGAGGTCGTACCCACGGCGATGACGGGGCGGCCTTCCTCCCGCGCTCTGCGCACCGCCTCGGCGCTTTCCGGTGATATTTCCACATATTCGCTATGCATGGGGTGCTCGCGTATGTCGCTTTCCCGCACTGGGCTGAAGGTGCCGTAGCCCACATGAAGCGTCACCTCGGCCCATCCTATACCTTGCCCGGCAAGAATCTTGCGCATCTCCTCAGTGAAATGGAGCCCCGCTGTGGGTGCTGCAACACTGCCGGACTTTTCCCTATCGGCGTACACGGTCTGGTAGCGGGCGATATCCTCACCGCTCTGTTCACGTTTGATATAGGGCGGAAGCGGCAGACGACCGATACGCTTCATACATTCAACAAGGTCGTTCTTCCAGAAAAGCATGACCTCATGCCGGCCGAAGTCTTTTTTCTCCAAAACCTGCGCTTCGATGCAGTCGTCGAAAGTCAGGCGGTCGCCTACGCGGATACTGCGGGACGGACGAAGCAAGACTTCGGCCTGCGCCCTGCTCCAATCGCCCTCTTTCACGGAGCAGGCTTTGAGAAGAGGAGGAGGCGTCAGCAGCAGAAGCTCGGCCTTACCCCCGGAAGGCTTGTGTCCGAAAAGACGCGCAGGCACCACACAGGAGTTGTTGGCCACAAGCAGCGCTCCTTCCGGCAGAAATTCGGCCAGATGGGAAAAGGTGGTATGGATGTTTCTGCCGCTTTCCCGATCCAGCACCATGAGGCGGGACGCTCCTCGCTCCTTCGGCGGGTACTGGGCGATACGCTCTTCCGGCAGTTCGTAATCATAGCTCGACAGCTGAAAGTCGGATTCGTTCATCATGTTCACATCGTTTTTTTGCCCTGCGCGGGCATGAAAGGACAATATCAAAGGGCCAGCTCCTCCGGAACGGAAGGAGCCAGCCCTTGCAGATGATAGACTGTGAGGATCAATTCTCCGCAACGGCAATATCGCCGTCCAGCAGGATACGGGCCTGCGACACGGCAATGTTGAACCGTCCGCGCGCTTTCTTCGCCACCGGAGCGGAACGTGCGCCCGAAAGAGTATCGGGATTGACGAACTTGCCGTTCTTCCTGACGCGGAAATCAAGATGCGGCCCTGTGGCGATGCCGGTAGCGCCCACAAAGGCCACCACCTCGCCCTGTTCAACCTTCTGCCCTACCTTCAAGGAAGAGGCGAAACGGGAAAGGTGGGCATACTGCGTTTCAATGCCCCCGCTGTGCCTGAGAATGAGGGTATTGCCGTAGCCGTTCTTCCAGCCGCGGAACGTCACGGTACCGGCGCCGAGGGCCTTGACGGGCGTACCCTTGGGGGCGGCGTAATCGACGCCCTGATGGGGACGAACC
This sequence comes from Mailhella massiliensis, assembly GCF_020741395.1. Taxonomy (GTDB): domain Bacteria; phylum Desulfobacterota; class Desulfovibrionia; order Desulfovibrionales; family Desulfovibrionaceae; genus Mailhella; species Mailhella massiliensis_A. The sequence goes on from NZ_DYZA01000018.1 coordinate 14,333, forward strand.
TTCCCGAAGATGGGATGCTTGCGGTGCATGGTATAACCGGAGCTTACTCTCGTGAAATGAAGCGGGGCCTTCAAAAACTGCGTTTCCAGAGAACTTCCGTCTGCGGCGAAATACCTTGCCCTGCCGCCCTCTTCCACAAAGCGGAATGCCTCGAACGCCTTGCCGTCATTGGTAAAACGCGCGGCGATGATATCGCCGTAACGGCGGAATTCGTCGCCGAGATATTTCTTTTCCACCACCAGCTCGAACGTATCGCCTTCCTGTACGTCCTTCACAAAGTTGATCTGATGGCTGAACACCTCGGCCAGACGCACTGCCAGGTTGGCGGATTCCCCGGCATCGGCCATGGCTTCAAACAACGAAGAACGTATAACGCCGCTCACCTTGACCATTTTTATATCGAATTCCAGAACGTCCACGCGGGCGCTAAAGCCCTCTTCCCCGCGTTCCACCACCAGGCGGCTTTCCTCGTCGATATCGTAGACAAAACGCGTCACGCGCTCATCCTGCGCACGACGCTCCACACTGAACAGATGCCCGGGCATGAGTCTTGTCAGAGGATAGACGGAGGAAGCCGCTTTTACTGCCTGATCCGTCTCATTATTGTCCAGCCAGGTGAGAAGAATCGCTCCCGCGTTATCGCCGCTTCGTATGGCGCTGCGGAAAACCTGCGTGCCGCATCCCGAGTCCTCCACCATGTAGCGCTTATCCTTTTCCCACGGCACGGCTTCGGAATAGTTCGGGATGCACATACCTTCCCGAGCCGAAAGAAAAGCGTGCAGGGAATCGTCGTAACGGGGAGCAGGGCTCTCTTCTTCACCGGAAAGCCCCCCCTCACCCCACAAATCCTTCATCAAGGAAAGGCCGCTGCCCAGTGAAGCGAGCTGTTCCGGCCCCTGCTCGGGCACGTCCATCCCCAAGGAAAAATCATGCGGCTTTACGGCATGGGAAAACAGGGCGCTGTCGGCAGAAAAGGAAGCGTTCGCCCCCTCTTCCCGGGAAAAGAACACACCCGCAGCCACAGCCGCGCCAAGAAGGACAATACAGAGAGCACACGCGGGCAACGCGCGGAATACTTGATATTTTTTTATCATAATAACCGACACTAAAAGCTGAACGACGCAGAAAATATACGAAAAAAGGGAACGTCTAGGGGGTATATAACCAAAAAACCGCTTGTTTATGCAAGCGTTTTCTGGTAAAAAAATTATGCCCGGCATTCTGCCCACTCAGAAACACCCCCTTGTTCAGTGATGTATTTTTTATGAAATCACCATATGTTATACACATCATTCCGGGCAGGGCGCAAAAAGAAAAAAAATTTTATCCGCCCGTATTCCCCACTTTTCTCCCCCCTCCGCAACGGATGAAAAATCTCTCCTACCAAGAAAAAACCCGTTCCTCCATCCACGACACGCCCCCCTTTTCCTGTCTGAGGGATCCCTCCGCTTTCCGCTTCAGCCCGTTCTTCTGCGGGAATACCGGGAACGACACTTCACCTTTTTTCGACGCCGCGGCGGAAAAGAAAGTTATGAACCAAAAAAGGGCCCTGCTTTTCGGAAACAGACTCTGTTCTCTGTCTCAGTTTCTGGAAAAGCCGTCATTCTTCAGGAAGGATTTGTAATATAACACTATGAATTTATGGAAGATACTAGAAATTTCCATATGGGAAGAAAAGCTTGATCATCCTCCCCAGGCCTCTTGTCGCCGTGCAGAAGCCTATGGCAGAACACCTCGTAAGACAGGGATATATCCTATGGAGAATATTGACCAAAATAAAGTTACGAACAATGATGCGCACAGAGACGGCACAAAGCTGACGAAAAGGTGCGCAAACAGCGCGTACAGCCGCTTCTTCGCGCCGGAATGTACGCAAGAAATTTTTCCGTTCCTGTTTTTGTTCCTATAAAAAAGAACAAAAACAGATAGTTATTATGGATAGGAACAAAGTGTCGACTCTTAACCTTCTACTATAAGGAAAAAGCATGTATTTAACCGTCAAAAAGGAACAGATCATCGAAGGCCTTCAGAAAGCCGCGTCCATTATCCCCAGTAAGGCGGGGGCGGCGTATCTTCGTTCCATCTGGCTTCAGGCCGTACGCAGCCCCGAAGGGGACAGGCTTACCATCATGTCTACGGATGTGAACATCGAATTCACCGGCACCTACCCCGTCGAAATCCAAGAAGAGGGCACTGCAGGTGTAAACGGACGGGCGTTTGTGGAGCTTCTGCGCCGCCTGCCTGGAGGAGAGATCAGCCTGAAGCTGGACGAGGCCACCCATATTCTTTCTGTGGAACAGGGGAGGCGCTCCTACAAGTTGCCCACCGTGGATCCGGTATGGTTCCAGCCGTTGCCGCCCTTTCCTGAAGAAGGTGCAGTCCTCTGGTCCGGCGATTTTTTCCAGGACGTCATCGACAGGGTGGCCTTCTGTATCAGCGACGACGACAGCGCCGAAGGGTTGGCCTGCCTGTACCTCAAGGCCGGGGAGAAAGGGAACGTGGATGTGTGCGGCCTGAACGGCCATCAGTTCGCCATGGTACGCTTTATCAATGATGAACTGGCTCGCCTTCTTCCTGAAAACGGCCTGCTCATCCAAAAAAAATACGTCAATGAGCTACGTAAGTGGCTGGGAAGCGACGAAGTCATGCTGAACATCAGCGAACGTCGTTTTCATGTCCGCACGGGCTCCGGCAGTGAGACACTGAGCATTCCGCGAAGTGCCAATTTCAGCTATCCCGACCACCTGAGCTTCCTTGCCAGGCTGGACGGCGACCATACCTCACAGCTTGATGTCGACCGCCGCGAGACCTTGAACGCGCTGGATCGCCTGCTCATCTTCAACAATGACAGCGACCGCTGCACCTATTTCCGCTTCTCTCCCCAAGAAGTGGAGCTTTCCGCCCAGGGGCAGGAAACCGGTTCCGCTACGGAACACCTGGAAGGAGCGTTCTCGGGCGATCTGGAATTCATAGCCTTCCCCACCCGCAGCCTTATGGACATACTCGGACATTTCCAGTCTCAGAGCCTTCATTATGTCTTCACCGGAGCTGAAGGCCCCTGCGGCATCACCGGTTCTGAAGACGCACAGTATACCGTTATTCTCATGCCTATGAAGATTGGGGATGCAGTTTATTACACGGAAGAATAAACAATTCCCTGACCCGTGCATACGAAGCGGCCCGAAACTTTCAAGGAAAAGTCTCGGGCCGTTTTTTGTTACGGCCTTTTCCGAGAACGACTTGTTCCGAAATGGAACATTTTCAGATGCCGTTACTCAGCAAAAAGCAGAATAAAAAGCGACAGCAGATATTATGTTTGCTATTTAAGGAAATATGTCTTCTTTAGAGTCTGAGAAAGACGGTACGGGAAGAAGCCGTGGCAAAGCC
>NZ_DYZA01000019.1 GCF_020741395.1 Mailhella massiliensis
ATAAAGGCATTTTAATAAATATTTTCTTGACTTTTAATATGATTTTCATCATAAAATATAAAAAATAAGGAGCTGTACCATGAAGAAGGCGTTTGAGGAATATCTGATAAAGAACGGATACCGTCAGGTGACCGGAAGCGGCAATCCCAGTACCGTGTATGATTACTGCCGCAGAGTCGACAGGTGGCGAAGGAGGAAAATCTCACCTGGGAAGAGCTGGCGGAGAAGATTGATGATATTCTGCCATGCTATGATGAGGGCGGCATCATGCAGGAGACGGGAAGGAAATCCCACGGGGCCGTCGTCAACGCGCTGAGAAGATTTTCTGAGTTTGTGAAAAGCGGAAAATAAGAGCGCCGGAGACCTGTTTCCTGCGGCGTCGCGTTTATCCGTTTCCGTCGGATATCGGGCAAACGCGACGCAATAGGCGGAACATGAGGATAACGTGCCCGGCATCCTCGTGCGGAGCTTGGGGAGCATGGGGCGCGCAGGGCCGCAAAAAGAAAGGCGAGAGCCTTCGGGAGGGCGTATGCAAAGAGGCACGGAGTGCGTTTCTGCCTGCTGCATCATGCCGCGTTTTCCGGCTGCGCGGTGAAGAAGGGAAAACGCAGGTTCCAGCACGGAAGATATCGAAGCCCGGGCCCGGCGGCAGGTGCTTATGAAGCGGCCGCCGGTTGCGGGGAGGGCGTTTCAGAACGGAGCGTCGTCTCCGGGGCCGGTTCTGCCGTCTTTCGCCGTTCCTTTGCGGAAAAGGACGCGCTGCAGGTCGGCCACGGTGGCGATGCCGCGGCTTTTGGCGTTCTCCGGGCAGAGAATGGGGCTGTAGCCGAGGCGCATCGCCTGCTTCATGCGTATGTCCTGGCCGGATACGGGGCGCACTTGTCCGTTGAGGTCCACCTCGCCCCAGAGCACGCAACGCTCGGGAAGGGGAATATCGTAAAAGGAAGAGAGCAGGGCGGCCACCAGCGCCAGGTCCAGCCCCGGCTCCTGAAGGCGCATGCCGCCGCCTACCTTGGCGTAGATATCCGCCTGCCCGAAGTTGAGGTGCAGGCGTTTTTCCAGCACGGCGAGCAGGAGATGCAGACGGTTCACGTCGAAGCCGAGGCCGGTACGGCGGGGGATGGAAAGGTAGCTCCTGGCGGCGAGAGCCTGTATTTCCACGGCAAAGGGACGCTGCCCGTCCACAGCCATGACTACGGCTGTGCCGCTCAGGGAAGTGTCGCGCGCGCCGAGGAAGAAGGTGGACGGGTCTTCCACAAGTTCCAGCCCTCTGCGGGCCATGCGGAAGATGAGCAGTTCCTGATTGGGGCCGAAGCGGTTTTTCAGCACGCGGAGCATGCGGAACATTTCCCGGCGGTCGCCTTCCAGGGAAATGACGGTGTCCACCAGATGTTCCAGAAGGCGGGGCCCGGCAAGCGTGCCGTCCTTGGTGACGTGCCCCACGAGCACCAGCGTGGTGTCGGCCCGGCGGCATCGCTCCACAAGTTCCGTGGCCACGGCCCGCACCTGGCTGACGTTGCCGGGCAGGCCTTCCGCGTTGTCGGAGGCGAGGGTCTGCACGGAATCCACGATAAGCAGAGCAGGGGCTTTCTCAGGGAGTTCGAGCGCAGGAAAAAGGTCTTCCACCCGGCTGGTGGCCACGGCAAGCAGCGAATCGTGCAGCACGTCGAGGCGCTCGGCCCGGCTTTTTATCTGCGGGAGCGATTCTTCCCCGCTGGCGTAGAGGACGGTTTTTCCCTCGCGGGCCACGGCTCCGGCAAGCTGCAGCAGGAGAGTGGACTTGCCTATGCCCGGCTCCCCGCCCACCAGAATGGCGGCTCCGGGCACGAAACCGTGCCCGAGAATACGGTCGAGCGCGTCCAACCCCGTGCCGAAGGCCGCATGGTCGCTGCCGGAAATTTCGGCAAGGGGCTGTATGCGCACGCCCGTGCGGGCTTCGGCGGACAGGGGCCTGCCTGTGGCAGACTGCGCGAGACGCACAAGCTCAAGGGTGTTCCATTCGCGGCATTTCGGGCATTGCCCGCGCCACTGGGCGCTCTGAGCGCCGCAGGCGCTGCAGACATAGGTTTCCCGAAGTTTCGCCATAGGCCGGGCTTACTTGTTGAAAAGGTTGATGCGGCGCAGGTGGCGGCCGCCTTCAAACGGGGTACTGAGGAATACGTCCACCATGCTGGCGGCGATGCCCGGGCCGGAAACGCGCTCCCCGAGGCAGATGATGTTGGCGTTGTTGTGGGCGCGGGCGAAGGATGCGTGGAATTCGCTGGTGCACAGCGCCGCACGGATGCCCGGAACGCGGTTGGCGGCCATGCTCATGCCTATGCCCGTGCCGCATACCAGCACGCCGAAGGAGCTCTCATCCCTGAGGACGCAGTCCGTGACGGCCTGGGCCTTCAGCGGATAATCGCAGCTCGCGGGATCGGAAGGGCCGAGATCGTGCACGTCATGCCCCTGATCCTTCAGGTGACGCACAAGAAAAGTTTTAAGATTGAAGCCCCCGTGATCGGACGCGATGTAAATGGTGCTCATGACTCTCTCCATTGGCGCGTTTATTGGTCCAGCGAATAGACGGCGATATCCTGCGGAACTTCCAACTCCATGCTCAGGCCGGGAAGCGTGCCCGCGCTCCGGCGCTCCTTGACGAGCAGTACCATGCGCAGAGGCTGTTCACCTTCCATGCGGCCGTCCAGTTTGTAGGGTAGGGCGTCGTCGCCGTAGGCGATATCCAGCGTCCAGCGCCCCGACATGCTCCAGCGCACAGGCCGGGCCTCGGCGTTCAGCTCAAGCTCGCATGCGCGGCCTTCGCTCCGGCAGAGGTAGATGATATTGCCGTCGTCTCCGCTGAGGTATCGCTCCGGAGCCGTGACGTCAAGAGCGGACAGGTAGCGCCCGGCGAGGAAGTCGTTGAGCCTGTTCATGGAAAAAGGCAGAGGCAGGCCCAGCAGGCGGCGCAGGTTTTCCGCCGTCTCCACTCCGGCGTAGGCCTTCTGATCGCGGGGCAGTACCACGAGCATGCGCCCGTTGTCGAAGAGGGCCTTGGCCACATTAGCCCCTACGCCCGCGTTGACCTCAAGGCGTATGGCCCGCGCGTCGCCCGGCATGTCGGAACCGAAGTCCGCCGTATCCAGTCCTGCGGGGCCGTGCCCGTCCTTTTCGGCGGACAGGTCGACCTCGCTTCGGGTCCAGAGCACATAAGTGACGCGCCGGGTGTCGCCTTCCGGGCCGAAACGCAGGCTTCCGGAGAGCATGTCGTCTTCCGCAGGGCGGGAGGAAAGCTGCATAAAGGCCTGCCAGCGGCTTTCCGCTTCGCTCTCAGGAACAAGCAGCTGCCCCCTGGGGGCGCAGCCCCCGAGCAGGGCGAGAAGGATCAGACAGACAAGGAGGAGGGAAGGGATTTTTTTCATCTATGTTTTTCCAGTTTGAGCCGCACCCTGGCAGCGTCTTCGGGGAAGTCCATGCCCTGGAACAGCTCGAGGGCCTTCTGCCAGCCCTGCCGGGCGTTTTTCCCGTCGCCCCGGGCAAAGGCTATGTCGCCGTAGTGCTCGAACATGGCGGGATCGCCGGGGCCGGATTTGTCGGAAGCGTCCAGCGCTTTTTGTATCTGTTCCCAGGCGTCCTCCAGTTCCCCCCGGCGGAAATGCACCCAGGCCAGGGAGTCGAGGATGAAGTCCGCCTCAGGCTCAAGCTCCACGGCGCGCTGAAGAAGCGCATAGGCCCTGTCCAGCTCCCGGTTGCCGTCGGCCAGATTATAGCCCACATAATTGAGCGCGAGGGCGTTGTCGGGAAATTTCTCAACCACTTTTTCCATGAGCGCCATGGCCTTCGGCCGGTTGCCCATGACTTCCTGAAGATAGGCCTGCTGGAATGCGGCGTTTTCGTTGTCCGGCTGAAGATGCAGGGCTTCGGCAAGGACCTTGTCCGCAGCCTTGAAATCCTTCTGCAGCGTGAGAAGTTCCGCGGTAAGAAGCAGGGGCTCCACATCCGTGGGGCGCAGGCGGCGCATGTCGTCCAGCGCTTGCAGCGCCTCGGGAAAACGCTTCCGTTCATAGAGAATGCGGACCTTCATGCGCAGGGCCTTGTCGTATTCCGGACTGCCCCGGGAAAGCCGATCCAGCAGGGAAAGGGCGCGCTCAGGGTCCATGCCCGTCTCATAAAGCAGCGCCGCATGATAGAAATAGATCCCTTCGGGCATGCCGGGCTGCTTTTCCAGCCGGGAGAGCAGTTTTTCCGCTTGGTCGGCAAGCTTTTCATCCATGAGCATGGCCGCGGAGGCCACGGAAAAATGCAGCGGGTCGTGGGATTCGGATATGGTTGCGACCACGGCGTCCATATTGTTTTCCTGAAGCAGAAGGCGGATGAGAAAGAGCCGGGCGCTGCGGTTGTCCGGGTCTGAGTCTAGGAGATTTCGGTAAATCTTTTTCGCTTCCGCTTTCCGGTCGAGTTCTTCCAGGGTAAGGGCGAGCAGCTGCCAGGCTTCGGAATATTCCGGGTCTTCCTTCACGGCGGCATTGAGCTGGACTCTGGCCTCGGCAAAGCGGCCGGACACGTTCAGGGCCTGGGCGTAGGCGAAGCGTATCTGGGGCGTGAGCTGCTTTTCGGGGATGCGGCGGAACACCGTCATGGCGTCTTCCGTGCGGCCGCTGCGAAGAAGGGCGAGAGCGAGCTCCGCCTGGGCCTGCCCGTCCGCAGGATGGCCCGCGGCAAAAGAACGCAGAAGTTCTATGGCCTCTTCGCGCGAGTTGTGCTGGATGAGCAGGTCGGCCTGAAGGGAAACAAGGGCAAGCTCGTCCGGCATCTGCTCCGAGGCGCTCTGGATAAGCAGCACGGCGTCGTTTTCATGGTCGTGGGCGAGCAGCCAGATTGCGGCGTCGATGATGGGAGCGGAAGAGGGCAGCTTGTAGGGGCCCGTGCCGAACCTGAGCAGCCTTTCGGCGGCGTCGAGCACGGCGTCCTTGTCGTTGTTGTCCAGCGCGGCGTCGAGCTTGAGCTGAGCGAAAATAAGCTCCGCCCGCTGTGAAGGCTCCTGCGGCATGAGCAGGGTGGGGGCCAGGAAGCGTTCCTGCCGGGCGGAAAGGTCGGCGCTTCTGCCCGTGGCCGTGCATCCTGCGGGAAGCAGCATGAGAGCGAGGGTGGAGGCCAGCATCAGGCGCGCCCGCCTTGAGGAAGCGGCATGCCGCCCTGCCCGGAAACGTGGCTTGGAATGACTGAACATGGAAATCCCTGTGGCGGAAGAGTCAGGGCTGGATCCACTCTTCCGAGAAGTCTTTGATCTCGCGCCCGAGATGTTCTTTCAGTTTTTCCAGCAGGCGCGCTTCCAGCTGGCGTATGCGTTCACGAGTGACATTGTAGCGCTCGCCGATTTCCCGGAGCGTGGCGGGTTCGTCGGTGAGAAGACGGTGTTCCAGAATGTAGATTTCCTTTTCCGAGAGGGAGGGGACAAGCTCCGCGATGCTCTCGCGCACCAGGCGGGAGACTTCGGAATCGGCAATACCTTCCTCCACCCCGGGCCCGAGGGCGGGCAGAAAATCCATGCGCGAGGCGCTGCCGTTTTCATCGCTCACCGGAAGGTCGAGGGAAACGTCGCCCGCGTCCAGGCGTTGCTGCATCTCCACCACCTGATCCTGCGTGACGCCGAGGCGCTCGGAAAGAAGCGCCGTATCTGGATCGAAGCCCTGAAGGATGAGCTTCTGCCTTTCGCGGTTCAGGTTGTAGAACAGCTTGCGCTGGGCCTGCGTCGTGCCTATTTTCACCATGCGCCAGTTGTCCATGATGAACTTGAGTATGTAGGCCTTGATCCAGAACGAAGCGTAGTAGGAAAACTTGATGCCCTTGTCCGGGTCGAACTTGTTTACCGCGCGCAAAAGCCCCACGTTGCCTTCCTGAATGAGGTCGAGCACGTTTTGCATCCAGCGGCGCTGAAAGTCCATGGCAATGCGCACCACGAGGCGCAGATGTGAGGAGATGATGCGGAAAGCCGCCTGCGTGTCGCCGTGATCGCGTACGCGCCTTGCGAGCTCCGTTTCCTCTTCCGGTTCCAGCAGGGGGAATTTGCTCACCTCGCGCAGGTAACTTTGGAGATTGTCGCGTACGGGCACGCTGGGCAGTCTGTCCTGTGCCAGGGCGGGCAGATTGCTGCCGAGGTCTATGACTTTTCCGCCCTCGTCGAAATCATCGAAGGCGGGAAAATCCTCGTCGGGTACGAGTTCGCCTTCCTGCGCCTGTTCAAGTTCCGCCTCCATGAGCTCCGGGGAATCCTCCCCTTCGGGGGCGTCGGGCTGCGGAGTTTCTTCTTCGCCGGAAGAAACGGCTTTCCGGGAAGCGGTGCGTTTTTTCGGATTTTTTTCCGCGCTGCCGGAGGCGGCTTTCGCCGGAGAGCTCTCGCCGGAAGGAATTTCTGAAGCAAAGCTTTCGGAAATGTCGATGATATCCATATCATCCTTGGATATCTTGCGTTTTTTACCCCGCGTCGAGGAGCGGCCATGCCCGGCCCCTGCGGAGGCAAGAAGTTCGGCTTCGCGTGCGTCAGAAATTTTTGTCATGAAGTCATCCTTATTTCGGCAGCTCTTCCGGGGATGGAAGCTTGTTTGCCGGAATGTATCCTATAGTTTAAGGTTTGCGTTTTCAACGATTTTCAGTACACCTAAAAAAGTTCGCGGCAGAAAAGATGTCTGCGGCGCATTTTGAGGAAAAGGAAGGAGTTGTTCTATGGTCGGAATACCGTCGGGCTTTTTTCGCCGCCTGACCGGAGTGGTGATTGCAGGCATGATTGCCTTTACCCTGGCCTGCCCTGTAGGCGAGGCCCCGGCGCAGGAGGGGGGAAGGCACCTGAAGCCTGTGCATACCTATGAGCTCCTGGATGAGCTTGCCGCCAATCACGGCAAGGTGATCCTGGTGAATTTCTTTGCCGCCTTCTGCGGCCCGTGCCGCAGGGAGATACCGGAGCTTATCAAAATGCGCAAGGAAATCCCCGAGGAGGAGCTGCTCATCATCGGAGTCGCCATTGATGAGAATATCCGCGAGGCGGACAGCTTCGTGAAGTCCATGGGCATGCTGGGAGCCTACCCCGTGTACTACGGCGGTGAGGAGCTGGCGCGGGCCTATCGCATCGACGCCATTCCCTTCAACGTCATCTACAACAGGGACGGGCACATCGAGGTGAGCGAGGCGGGCTATGTCCCAGCCCCGGAAATGAAACAGTTTCTTATGAGCCTTATCAGGCGGTGATGGGCATGCTCAGGGAAATATTGGGAGAAGAGCGTATCAGGCAGCGTGTGGCGGCCATGGCGGAGGAAATCGACGAGCTGTACCGGGACGAGAGCGTGATCGCCGTTTGCGTGCTCAAGGGAGCGTTTTTCTTTTTCAGCGACCTTGTCCGGGCCATGAAGACGGAAACCGTCGTCGACTTCGTGCGCCTTGCCAGCTACGGGGCGGGACAGAGCAGCAGCGGGGAAGTGCGCATCATCAAGGATGTTGAAGTCAACGTGGCCGGCCGCCATGTGCTCATTATCGAGGATATTGTGGATTCGGGCCGCTCCATGAACGTGCTGGTGCGGCACCTGGCCGCCCTCGGCGCAAAATCCGTGCGCATCGCCGTGCTCATTGATAAAAAGGAACGGCGGGAATTCGTCGTCCATACCGATTTCGTGGGCTTCGATCTGCCTGCCGGCTTCATTGTGGGGTACGGGCTTGACTGTGCGGAAAGATATCGCAATCTTCCGGCTATCTACGAGCTGCTTGACTGTTGATGCAGCCGGTGTATGGTCGCCTTGCGCGGATCGGAGCGGGAAACTCTTCCCTGAAAGCTCCCTGCCCGGAAAAAGGGGGAAAAGGTGTACCCCGTGCCTCGGTACGCAGGCCTGCTTCCGCTTTTCTGCGCGTATGCCCAGAAGTAAAACGCTCCAGTCAAGGATGGAGAATATCTCATGAATGTGACCTGCCCCCAGTGCAATACGGTATATCGCCTGCCCGATGAAAAAGTGAAGCCCGGAGTCAAGCTCCGCTGCTCGGTCTGTCGCCATATTTTCCCCCTTGCCTTGGAGGAGGCGCCGATTCTTCTGGAGAGGCAGGAACCTGCCCCCGCCCGTGAGGAAAAGGCGGCCCCCGAAGGCGGCCCCCTTGATTTCGGTCGGGAGCCGCGCCGTGCCTCCGCTCAGGAGCACGGCGGAAGCGGCGCCCTTTCCCTGGGAGGCGATACTCCCGGCTCCTCGCTTTCCCTTTCCATGGAGGAGTCCCGCAGGGAGCGGAGCACGGCGGAAAGAGGGATGCAGGGCCTGCGTCTGGAGGGTGCGGGCAGCGCCGAAGCCTTCGGCGGGCTGGACATGCCCCGCAAAAAGCGCTCTATCCTTCCCGGCTTCCTGAGTTTCGTTTTCTGCGCGGCCCTCTGCGGGGGCGCTTGGTGGATGTGGCAGAATACGCCCTATCTGGACGGCCTGAAGGGCCTTGTCGCCCCTTACCTCGGGCTGGAAACGGCCGACGCCTCAGACCCGCTTTCCCTGGTGAGCAAGCTGGAACTTCGGGATGTCCGCCAGTATCAGGTGAAGAATGAAAAGCTCGGCAATCTTATCATCATTGAAGGCAAGGTGATGAACAATTTCCCCACGCCGAGGGAACTCATCCGCCTCGAAGCGGAACTCTATGACGCTTCGGGAACCATGCTTGTTTCCCAGAAGCAGCTTGCCGGCAGCAGCATCAGCTCCTTCCAGCTGGAAGCGCTGGACAAGGAGGAGCTGGATAAGGCGCTGAACAGTACGCTGGACGTGATTTCCAGCAATGTGAACGTGCTTCCGGGCAGCGAAGTGCCCTTTACCGTGGTCTTCATCAATCCGCCCGCCGGAGCGAGCGACTACAAGGTGCGCATCGCCGAAGCATCCATCCCCAAGGGGCCGGGCAACCTTACGGAGTAGCGGAAAGCAGAAAAAAATACTTGCCATTTGTTTTTCGTTGAAGTAGATTGATTTCCGTTGTGCCGAGGTAGCTCAGTTGGTAGAGCAGGGGACTGAAAATCCCCGTGTGGGCAGTTCGATTCTGTCCCTCGGCACCACAGAAATTTCGGGCCGCAGTCATGCGGCTCTTTTTTTATATCCTGCGGACGGCGCACTCTGCGGCGTTCAGGCAGGGGGAGTCATTCCCGCCGCCCATTCCCTTTGCCGTGCAGCATGAGCCAGCCTCGGCCTCCCGGAGGTCGGATGAAAGGCCTGCCTTCTTTCGGCCGGACTCCAGGGGGAAGCCCGGAAGCCCTTGTTCCGGCGGCTGGGGGGAGAGGCAAAGGCTCCTCCCGGGCATCAGCGGCGGCAGAGCGGAACGGGGTGAAGCCGGAGCGCTGCCGATGCTCTCTTTCCGCTTCAGAGTCCTGGGGAGGCCGGATAAAAGCGGGGCGTTTCCTCCCATGCATCTGTCAGGCTCTCTCAGCCGCGGCCCCTGACAGGCTCTGGTTGCCTGTTTCCGGCGACTCGTACAACGGGAGTCCGGGAGATGCCACGGCTTGCCGGGTACATTCTCGGCAGCATGAGGCCTGCCCTTCCCGGATATGTTTGCCTGCCGTATCGACAGTGCAACCGCGGAGCAGAACTCACGATGCGGTATCGGAACGTCAGTTCCATAAGATGCCTATATCTTGTCGGGCGGCGTTTCCCTTTTCAAAAAACGACCCACGCCGCCCGCTCATTTTTTGAGGGGAATCCCAAGCCGCATGGGATGAGGTCGGGGCGACATGCCGCTTCTTTTTTTATCCCTTTCCGCTCCAACCATTTTCCCATGGCCTTTCTCTTCTCACCAGGGAACATCGGCCTGCGGGATTTCGGGGCCGATACCTGTGGTCCCGGCCGTTCCGGCTGCTGTGCGTCAAGCTCTTACCGTCACTTGTCGCGACGTTATTCTGAATTGCTGAGGGCCCTTTCCCGGCAAATCCAAAGGAGCGTTTATTCCCTGCTCTGCATCATAAGTTTCAGCTCTCGGCCCGGCTGTTTTTAATCGGCAAAAGCCCATGCTCCGACGGGGGAGCATGGGCTTTTGTTTACCGGCACGGGAAATTACTTTTCTTCCACAGGCTGGTTGGGATGGCAGGGGCGGCAGCCCTGGAATTCGGGATGTTCCGCCTTCAGGCTGTTGTGGCAGCCGAAGCAGGAATGGAGGGAGTCGCGGCTGTGGAAGGCCATGAAGCGGCTCTTCGCGTCGTTGCTTCTGCCTTTGATCGCATGGCAGCCGTCATTGGCGCTGCACGAGGCGTAGGGGGACTTTTCCAGCGTAGGGCTGTAGTGGCATATGGCGCAGCGCGGCTTGTGGTGGCAGGTGTCGCAGGTGACGTCGCCGTGGGTGCTGTGGTTGAAGGTCACCGCGAGGCGGGGCGTTTCTTCGCCGCCGAGCACGATGGGATTTTTAGGATACTTGATCGTTCCCTTGAAGTCCTGCGCGCCTGCGGGGGCGCACCAGGCCAGGGAGATGAGGAGGGTGAGGATGAAAAGCGGTCTCATGCGCAGTCTCCCAGTCCATCGGGACAATGCCCGGAGAGGTGGCTAGAATTGGTTCCAGAAGGAGGGCTTCAGCGGTTGCAGGCCTTTTTGGGCCGCGATGATATCAAGGTGCATCATGCCGAGGGCCATGGCGTCCATGTCGGGGACGGCCTCCCGTTCCCTGAGGTCTACGGAGGGGCAGTAGCTTTTGCATTTCGTGCACCAGTCGACGCGTTCCCCGAGGCTGCCGCCGCTTTCCCGAAGAAGTTCCATGACGCCGGAGCCTTCCTTGCCGCAGGAGGGGCATGCCCCCCGGCGGAAATGCCAGTCCGTGCCGCATAACGCGCAGTGCAGGTGCTTTTTCCCGCCGCCTCCCGCCAGATAGGCGTTTTTCTCATCGAAAACGCGCCCTTCCAGGTAGGAGATGGAAGGAAAAGAACCGCATACGGGGCAGAACCCCTGCATCCACGAGGCGGGGCGCTCATCCCAGGGGGCGGGGTACTTCGCAGCTACCGCACGGATGACGGGCCCAAGGCACGTTTCCAGCGCGAAAACAAGCACCGGCGCGGGAAGCTTTGCGCCTTCCGCAAGCCGGACAAGGCCTGTTTCGTTGCCGTCGAGCAGGGCCTGCGCGGCCTTCATGGCCTCTTCTTCCCTGAGGAAGAAGGCCTCCAGCGCGGCTGCGTGTCCTCCCATGCCCTGCAGGGCGGACAGAAGCGGCAGAAGAACCCGCGCCGATTCCCGCAGAAGGGGGAAAAGCCCGTCCAGCGAAGCTCCGGCCAGGAGCTGCACCCCCTGCTGCGCCCTTTCCGGCCGCCACGCGGGCAGGGAAAAGCCGCTTTCCTCCAGCATGGGGGCCAGCCTTTCCGGCAGGGCCGCCCGCGCCTCAAGAAGGGGCGTGAACGCGGCAAACACCGGCTGAAGCACGGGCCTCTGCGAGGCTATGTCGGAGAGGGTTTCGGATACGGTCTGACGGGAAATGGCCATGATGACTCCTGAAAGGCTGGATGCGGCAGGCCCGGGAATACGGGTGGAAAGGGTATGGGCTCCAAAACGACTCGGGGACGTTTCTTAGCCGAAGCTCGCGAATTCGTGATAGAATTTCGGTTCTTCAGCCAGAAGATAGACGACGTTGACTTCTTCGGTATCCACAAGGCGGGCCTTGGGGAAGCGTTCCTTCACTTTGGCCAGACGCGCTTTCGCCTCTTCCAGTACCTCGGCGCGTTCCCCGAAGACCATGGCTCCCGTGGGGCAGGTTTTCACGCACATGGGTTTCAGGCCGGCGGAAACGCGGTCGATGCACATGTCGCACTTGGTCAGCATTTTCGTCTGTTCGTTGTAGCGCGGGATATTGTAGGGGCAGGCCTTGATGATGGCCGCAATGTCGGCGGCGGAAAGTTCCTTGCACTTTTCCGTGACCAGCACGGCGCCCGTGGCCTTGTCCTGAATCATGGAGCCGGGGACGGCGAGATTGGCCATGTCCACGCAGATGGGGGTCAGGCAGTGGCGGCACTGGTCGGGGAAGAAGTTCCACACCACGTTGCCCTTGTCGTCCAGATGCTCATGAAAGCGGACGATTTTAAGATTGTTGGGGTTCAGATCCGGGGGATTCTGGTGGGAACCGCGCTGCTTCGTGGCATTGGCCGGCAGGTTGTGCCATTCCTTGCACGCCAGCTGGCAGCCGCGGCATGCCGTGCAGCGGGTGGTGTCTATGAGAAATGTCTTGGGCATCGCGTACTCCTTGAGGGGCGCGCCTTTACGGCGCGCCCCCGCCTCATCAGGCTATTTCGGTCAGCTTGCCGGCTTTGCGGATGTTCACACAGCAGGCTTTGGTTTCAGGAATGGTGGTGTTGGGGTCATAGGCCGTCACCGTGAGGCGATTGGTGGAATCGCCGCAGCCGGGAGTCGTCCACCCATAGGCGAAGGGCATGCCGATAAGGTGCACCGTCTTGCCCATGATGGTGAAGGGCCTGAGGCGTATGGTGACCATGGCTATGGCCTCCACCTGGCCCCGGGCGCTTTCAATGATGACGCCGTCACCGTTCTTGATGCCCTTTTCTTCGGCCAGTTCATGGCTCATTTCCACATAGAGCTGAGGTTCGGCTTCCAGCAGGTTGGGTACGTTGCGGGTCTCGCCGCCGCCGCACCAGTGCTCCGTCATGCTGTAGGTCGTCAGCACGATGGGGTAGCGCGGGTCGGCAGGAGCGGCGAACTTGTCGAATTCGCTCGTGTGGAACTTGAAGCACGGAGAGGTCAGCTGGCTGGAGAACGGATGCGCAGCCACCGGCGATTCGGCAGGTTCGTAGTGTTCGGGGAGGGGGCCGTCAAGCCGCCCGGGCCCGAAGATCTGCGCCGCGCCGTCGGTGTTCATGATGAAGGGCTGACGCCCGTTCTCCTTGTCCGCCATGGGAGGCCAGGGGCCGTCGGGCACGTCGCCCACCCATGCGCCGTCCTTCCATTCAATGACCGCCTTCGCGGGATTCCAGGGCTTGCCCTCAAGGTCGACGGACGCACGGTTGTACAGGATGCGGCGGTTGATGGGCCAGCACCAAGACCAGTTGGGGTAGATGCCGATCCTTGCCTGCATTTCCGTCTGTGAGGGGTCGCGCCGCTTGGACTTGTTGCCCTCCTCCTCCGTCCAGCTGCCGGTGTACAGCCAGTTGAGCGACGAGGTGGAGCCGTCGGCCTGAAGATTGCCGAAGGCCGGCACAAGCTGCCCGCGCTTGTAGGTCTTGCCGTTGATGGTGGTATCCTTCCAGAAGAAGCCGTTGATGCGCTTCGCCCAGTCGGACGCGTCGAACTTCTCCGCCCAGTTCAGCTTGAGAATCGGGTCGGGGAAGACGCCGCCTTCCTTCTTGTACAGCTCCCTGATGGTGTTGATGAGCGGCACATAGATATCGCCGAAGCAGCGGGCTTCTCCCGCAGGCTCCACAGCCTTGTCGAACCACTGGAGCCAGCGGCCGCTGTTGCTGATGGTGCCTTCCTTTTCCACCCGGTGCGCGGAGGGCAGCAGGAAGACTTCCGTCTTCATGGTGGAGGGATCCACACCCGGGCGGCGCCAGTTGTCCGAAGTCTCGGAGTTGTGCAGCTCGCCCACCACCAGCCAGTCAAGATGGTCCAGGGCGGCGCGCATCTTGTTGGTGTTGGGGAAGCTGTTCATGGGGTTCACGCCGAACACGAAGCCGCCGCGCATCTTGTCGTGCAGCATGCGGTCCATGGCGTACATGTAGGAGTAGTCCTCTCCGTCCTCACACTTGGGAAGCCAGCCGTAGCAGAAATCGTTTTCCGCCGTGGCCGCATCCCCGAACCAGCCCTTGAGAAGGCTCGCGATGTACTTGGGGCGGTTGCCCCACCAGTTCGCGCTGTCCTTGAAGTGGGTGACGGGAGTATTCGCCTTGTTGTATTCCGCAAGCGTCTGCCACTGCGCGAGAGGCGCGTTGTGGTAGCCGGGAAGGTTGTGGTAGAGCAGGGCATGGTCGGTAGACCCCTGCACGTTGGGTTCCCCGCGCAGGGCGTTGATGCCGCCGCCCGCCACGCCGATGTTGCCCAGCAGCAGCTGGATAATGGCCGAGGCGCGGATGTTCTGCACGCCCACAGTGTGCTGAGTCCAGCCTATGGCGTACAGGATGGTCCCGGCCTTGTCCGGCCTGCCGGTGGCGCAGAAGGTCTTGTAGACCTTCATGAGGTTTTCCTGGGATACGCCCGTGATGCTGGATACGTTCTCCAGCGTGTAGCGGGAATAGTGCCTGGCCATCACGTTGAAGACGCACCTCTCGTCTTTAAGCGTGAAGTCGCGCACGGGAGCCCCCGCTTCATCGCGTTTGAACGCCCAGGAGGAGCGGTCGTAGATGCGCTTCTCCTTGTCGTATCCGCTGAAGAGCCCGTCCTGGAAGTCGTAGGAGTCTGCCAGGACGTAGGTGGCGTTGGTGTAGTTCACCACATAGTCCTTGAACCAGCTCCCTGATTCAATGATGTAATGGATCATGCCTCCCAGGAAGGCGAGATCCGTACCCGAGCGGATCGGCACATGGAAATCGCACCGTGCCGACGTGCGCGAGAACTTCGGGTCGACGTGCATGAGCGCCGCCCCGGCGTCCTTGGCCCGCATGATCCACTTGAAGGATACGGGATGATGTTCCGCAGCATTGCTGCCCATAATCAAAATGGCATCGGCATTTTTAATGTCGATCCAATGATTCGTCATAGCCCCACGTCCGAACGACTCTGCCAGAGCCGGTACAGTCGGGCTGTGTCAGACACGTGCCTGGTGGTCGATATGCACGACCCCCAGGCTGCGCATCGCCTGATGAATGACGGCGCACTCTTCGTTGGAAGCATGGGAGGTGCCCATGCAGAAAATGGATTCCAGACGGTTGACCGTCTGGCCCTTGGCATTCTTCTCGATGAAGTCGTTGTCGCGGGCCGTCTTCACTCGGCGGGCGATCTGTTCAAGAGTCCAGCCCCAGTCCTTTTCCTCCCACTTGTCGCTGTAGGGGGCGCGGTACATGGGGCGGGTGAGCCTGTGCTCGCCCGTGTACATGGTGAAGAGAGCCGCGCCCTTGGCGCAGAGGCTTCCTTCGTTGACGGGGAAATCAGGGTCGCCTTCCGTGGAGACGAGCTTGCCGTCCTTCACATAGGCGATGACCTGGCAGCATACGGCGCAGAAGGGGCACACCGTGGTGACTTCCTTCGCGCCTTCAATCTTCAGGGACGTGGCATAAGCCTTCGCCTCCTTCAGGTCGAATCCAAAATTAGCCAGCGTGAGGCACATGGCCCCCGCGCCGACCATTTTAAGGAATCCTCTACGTGTACACGCCATGAGTATTGCTCCTTAAAATATGCAGGTGAATAAAAAGGTAATAATTTTGAATGGTTGTATACATACATCCCGCCTGGCCGCAAGATGCATGTATTCTTCCTTTCAGCTATAGCCCATTTTATTTCCCATGTCCATTTGCCAGACAAGAAAAAATGTCGACAGGCTC
>NZ_DYZA01000020.1 GCF_020741395.1 Mailhella massiliensis
GGTTGCACAGAAGGAAGAAGCGGCGGTTTTCCATGCTTTCAGGAAGCCTGGGATCCGGGTCGTTGGCAAAGGCATGTTCGAAGGTGTCGTCCCAGATCCACTTGATTTCCCGGGGAGCGGGGATGGTGGGCACGTTGTGCACCTTGTGACAGGCTTCCATGATGGGGCGCATGTCCTCAGGCTTCTGGAAACGGCGGGTGTCGATGACCATGGCCCAACGATGGGCCTTCAGGCCTTCGGGATAGGCTTCATACGAGGCCTCGGCGGCTTCTGCCCGTGCCGCTCCGGCGGCCAGGGCGAAGGTGGAAAGGCCTGCAACTTTAAGAAAATAACGTCTACTCGAATTCATGATTGTTCCCCTGGGGGATGACGTGGCAGTCCCAGCAGTACGGGTTCACGCTGTTGGCATCGTGGCACTTGTCGCAGAATTCGGCCTTGTTGCTGTGGCAGGCCATGCAGGTATTCTGCAAGCTGGTTTCCCATTTCTTGCCGTCGGAAGCGACATAGATGCGTTTATTTTCGCGCAGAGCCTGGTCGCGCCATTCAATGAGCAGTTCCATGTGATTGGCGGCCATCCATTCCCTGGGCTCCACGCAGCCGGTGCGTGCTTCCCCGAAGAAGGTGACAGGTTCCGTGGGGAGCACCACCTCAACCTTCTGCTGACCGGAAGAAAGCATATTGATCCAGAAGGGCGCGGTGAACAGCCCGGCAAAGACGATGATGCCGGGGATGACGAATTTTGCGTTATACATTTATGCTTCCTCCGAGGCGGCGGGATCTTCATCGGGGAAGGGCAGATCTTCCTGACGCAGGTCCATGGTGCGGGGAATTTCGCCCTTCATCACCAGAGCGTTGGCCACGAGTTCATGCAGGCCGCTCACCGTGACGCCGGGCACCCAGTAATCGACGAGCGGAGGCAGTGCAGCGCGGTCAAGGGCGCATACGCAGCCCATC
This sequence comes from Mailhella massiliensis, assembly GCF_020741395.1. Taxonomy (GTDB): domain Bacteria; phylum Desulfobacterota; class Desulfovibrionia; order Desulfovibrionales; family Desulfovibrionaceae; genus Mailhella; species Mailhella massiliensis_A. The sequence goes on from NZ_DYZA01000020.1 coordinate 955, forward strand.
CAGTTCACACCCTTGGTGTCGTGCACATAGCGCAGAGCGTTGGCGCGGGGGAAGCCTCCGCGCAGGCGCTGATCCATGATTTCTTCGGCATTCAGGCCGGAACCGGAGCCGCAGCAGAAAGTTTCCTCGCGGATGGTATGCTCGGGCATTTCCACAAAGTTGTTGCAGACGTGCCTGAGGATGTAGCGCGGCTCTTCCAGAAGGCCCATGGCGCGGGCCGGGTTGCAGGAGTCGTGCCAGGTGGTGATGATGTGGTTGTTGCGCTCGGGGCGCAGGGTAAGTTTGTTGTGCTTGATGAGGTCGGCCGTGAATTCCGCGATGTGCACCATCTTGGTGGCGGCGGCGTTTTTGAACACTGTGCCGGTGATGGGGGAAACGGGCACTTCCATGTTCGGCGGGGTGGGGCCGTTGTAGGTGGCCATGTACTGGTTCACCACGCGCCACATGTGACCGCATTCGCCGCCGAGAATCCACTTCACTCCCAGGCGTTCGGCTTCCGCATACATCTTCGCGTTGAGGCGCTTGGCCACGTCGAAGGAGACGAAGGAGCCGAAGTTGCCGCCTTCAGAGGCGTAGGTGGAAAGGGTGTAGTCCAGGCCGATTTCATGGAACAGCATGAGGTAGCCCATGAAGGTGTAGATGCCGGGGTCGGCGAAGTAGTCGCCGGAGGGGGTGATGAAGATGACTTCATGTCCCTTTTCGTTCCACGGAGGATCCACGCGGATGCCGGTGATGGTCTCAATGTCGTCGCAGAGGAATTCCACGATTTCACGCATGGAATGGGGCTGGACGCCGAGATGGTTACCGGTGCGGTTGCAGTCGTTGACCGAGTTCATGATCCAGTGAATGCCGAGGCCGAGATCCAGAAGCATCTGGCGCACGATAACCGTGATTTCCGCAGTGTCGATGCCGTAAGGGCAGAACAGGGAGCAGCGGCGGCATTCCGTGCACTGATAGAAGTAGATGAACCACTCCTTGATGACGTCCTTGTCCAGCTTGCGTGCACCGGCGTACTTGCCGAGCAGGCGGCCGGCGGTGGTAAAGTCCTTACGGTACACGGAACGCAGCAGCTCGGCGCGAAGCACGGGCATGTTCTTGGGATCGTTGGTACCGATGAAGAAGTGGCACTTGTCGGCGCAGGCGCCGCAGCGCACGCAGCAATCCATGAATACCTTGAGGGAACGGTGCTTCTTCAGGGCGTCCTCAAGAGAATTGTGGAGGATTTCTTCCCAGTTCTCGGGAAGCTCCCAGTCTTCGCTGTCGGGCGCCCAGTCGTGGGCGTTTTCAAAGCCGAGGCCCTTCAGTATTTCCGTCTTGGCGGGATAGCAGAAGCTGCCGGGGTGGAAATCCGGCTTGGTGTCCATCCATCCCTCTTTGGGGAAGGAAGTGGGCGTGGCCGCCAGCAATTCTTCGGGTGTGGGCATTTTTGCCATGACCAGTAACTCCTTAGGCTTCCGTCTTGGGTTCAGGCTGCTTGTCTACAGGGATGCCGGCCTCAACCATGGCTTCGCGGAAATCATCTTCATATTCTTCGTAGGTGTGATAATGCTTGGGCGGATTCCAAGGATTCACATGTCTCTCTTCACGGGTGTTGCACTTCATGTTGCGGGTGGGGCTCATGAAGACTCCGCCCATGTGCATGAGCTTGGAGAAGGGGAAGTAGATGAGAAGTGCGCTCACCAGTGTTACATGGATGAAGAAGATGGAGCCGAGGCCGGAGGGATCCACAGGCTGCAGCATGGCGAGACCCATGATGACTTCCTTGGCCTGGTTGATATCCACCTTGGAAATGTAACGCATGCAGATGCCGGAACCGGCGATGGCAATGAGCAAAAACAGCGCAAAGTAGTCGGCGGGCAGAGAGATGTAGCGGAGTTTTTCCGTGCACACGCGGCGCAGCAGCAGGAAGGCAAGACCGGCAAGGATGAAGGCGTCGGTCAGGTAGAAACGGGGAGCGCCTACCTGGAACACACCGTCCACGAATTCGATGACGGCAATGCAGACAGGCACGGGGTCAAGGAAAAAGCGGGCGTGGCGGATGATGATGACGAGCATGCTGTAGTGGAACAGCAGGGCGAACACCCACAGCCACTTGTTGGAAAAATAGGTGACGCGCGGAGTACCGTCGATGGTGGTGCGCTCGGCCCGCGTGTTGCGGAACAGGGACCGGAAGGCGAACACCTCAAGGATCATGCGGCCGACGACGGCGGGCGTGGTCCAGGGGCATTCCAAGCGGTTTGGCTTGATCCAGTCCAGAGAGCGCTGCTGGCCCGCCACCGTGGGGATGGCGAACGGTACAGGCGATTTGGCCCAGCGGATGATTTTCCAGATGAAGCCGATGATGAACACAGCACCCGCTGTCAGCGGTAAGATCACGCCGAGCAGATACTGCAGGCCAAGTGCTGACCCCGCCCATCCTACGCACAGGATAAGCAGAGTTGCCGCAAATGCGATGGTCATTCCTCTACCCCTCGATTTTCAGTTTCAGGAGCAGAGTCCTCCTGCTCCCTCCGAAGCTTGGCCAGCCGTATCACCTGTGACTGGCTTCGCTTTACTTCCTCCACTCTGATCCTGAACACGCGCTCTCTCGCTTCCGAGTACATGTCGAGAGCCATGAGCCCAAGGGTGTCCAACCTGGATTCCATGGCGAGGTATTCGTTGAGTATCCCGGAGCCGGCATGTTCTGGTTTCAGACATTCAGGCAGCACTTCCGCACGCAGCAGATCCTTGAGCAGGTACAGCGCTCCCACGGCTTTGGATGGGGGCATGTCCTGTACGGCGCGTATCCAAATAAGGTCGTGAAGGGCTCCCTTTACGGTTTCAGGGTCGGTATCCATGCCGACGACGGCGTTGAAAAGCACGCCCGCGGCGATGCGCGTCGTCTCCCCCACGGGGTTGGCGAAGCGGTCGCGGCTCGTACGCATGAAGCCCTTGCTGTCCAGAGGATAGCTGGCAAAGAACCGGTTTACCCAGCGGTCTACCAGCACATCTCGCCGGTTGCTGCACAGTTCTGTGATATCCATGTATGCCTTGTGTGAGTAATGGTGAAACGGCCCGGCCCAGACAGGCCGCTAATTTGCCTGAGATTAGCTTAACTTTCGGACGGAGACAAGTCGGCATTATTGCCGATTGCGCTGTTTTCTCCTGCAAAGTCGCCGGATTGAAAAAATTTGGCGGATTGTGAAGTCTAGGGCAGCATGGCGCTTGTATCAATAAGGGGAGCCGGAGCCTCTCCCGGCTCGCCGTTTTCACAAGGGGATTCGGCCGTACCGTCGCAGAATCCGGCCACACCGATTTCGGGGATGAGAGGAGAAGGTGGCCCGTCGACAGCCGGAGAGGAGCTTTGCACCGGCGCGGGCGGCTCGGTCAGGAAGGTGGGTAGGCCCTTGAATTCCAGGAAGGGCAGGCGGTCGTTTCCGGCTGAAAGCACATGGGCGTGATTCTGCCAGAGACGGAACTGCAGCAGCAGCATGCCCGGCCTGAGCAGTCCGAGGCGGAAGGAGGCGTCGTCTTTGAAATCCGGCAGGGCGGGCACGGCTTTCTGAGCTTCTTCCACGGCTAACTCGAGGGACATGCCCTTCTCCAGGTTTTTCGTCATGGCGGAGATGACCCAGATATCGCGTGTGTCTTCGGGCACGGGGAACCATTGCGCGCCCTTCAGATCATCGGCCCGGGAAAGGAGCGTCCGGCAGGCGCGGCAACTGGGGGAGAAGTAAATGTGCACCGAGGCTTCTTTCTGAGCGGGCAGGGGAGACCAGGGCTCGGAGGTATCGCGCAGGACACTGCCCACATTCACAAGGAGCAGGAGAAACCAGACGAGGGCCAGGGCTGAGCGCTCTTTTTTTCCGTATTCGGATTCGCTGCGGAAAGCCAGGAAGGAAAGAGCGATGAGAGAGCCGACGATGAGGCAGTTCACGCAGGGGGCGGTGAAGAGCATGACACAAAGAAGCGCTGTGTCTGCGGCAAGGGCCAGCGCGGCGCAGCAACAGGCCGCCCGCACAAGGCGAAGCAGCGCAAGGATCAGGAGGCAGCAGAAGAAGGCGGCCCCTGCCTGCCAGAGGGAGATTCCGGCGAGACGGAAATCCTGAAACAATGCGCAGCCGTCGGTAAGGCAGAGGGCCTCGCCTCCGGTGAAGAATACCCAGATGCAGAAGAGAAGGCCGACAAAAGAAACTGCGGCCGCGACGAGGGGAAAAGGACGGGTGCTTTTGAGCATGGCGGCTCCGTGATGATCGTTTCTTCGGAAGTAGCGTAGTCATCCGGCCGCGTAAAGAGTTTTTATGCACAGTGCTTTCCCGGGGCGGAGATTCTCATGCCGGGGAGGGCGCGAAAGAAAGGCCGGGGCCGGACAATGCCGAGAATATTTTTTTAGGGTGCCTTCCGCGTAGGGAGAAGGGAGCCTTTCTCCCCGCAGGTTCCGCGCTGGCCTGTCCGCTCCTTTTATGGTAAGGAGCGCGGGAACAAGGAGAATTCGATGCAATATCCTTCCATTGATCCTGTGGCTCTTTCCATAGGACCTTTGCAGCTGCACTGGTATGGGCTCATGTATGTCTTTGCGTTTCTTGCGGGGTGGCTCCTGGGGCGTTTCAGGGCATCCCGTCCCTGGAGCTCATGGACAAAAGCGCAGGTGGACGATTTCGTTACATGGGCCATGCTCGGCGTCATCGTCGGGGCAAGGCTCGGATATGTGCTGTTCTACGATTTTTCCGCCTACCTGGCTGACCCTGTGGAAATCGTGCGCGTGTGGAACGGCGGCATGTCCTTCCACGGAGGGCTGCTCGGCGTTGTCTCGGCAAGCTGGCTGTGGGGGCGCAGGAACGGCAAGGGGCTGGTGGATATCCTCGACTTCGTAGCCCCGCTCGTGCCCACGGGCCTTTTTTTCGGACGTATTGGTAACTTCATCAACGCCGAGCTCTGGGGCAAGGTGACGGATTCACCTCTCGGTATGGTCTTCCCCGGGGCCGGGCCTCTGCCGAGGCACCCTTCCCAGCTCTACGAGGCGGGCCTTGAGGGCCTGCTCACCTTCGTGATCCTGTGGATATACTCCTCAAAGCCCAGGCCACGCGGTGCAGTGGCAGGGCTTTTCGGCGTACTCTATGCCGCAAGCCGCATCTTCGTGGAGTTCTTCCGCATGCCCGACGCTCAGCTCGGCTATCTTTTCGGCGGCTGGGTCACCATGGGGCAGATTCTCTGTCTGCCGCTTCTTGCCGCGGGCCTCTGGCTTCTGCTGCATTCGCGCGGCAGGGGGAACGGGGCATGAAGATCCTGCTCCGGGGAGGCACGGCCGTCACCATGGACGGGGAGCGTCGCGTGCTGTGCGCCGACATTTTGGTGGAAGACGACCACATCGTCTCCATTACTCCGCATGAGGAGACATTCCGCCCTGAAGAGGGCGTGGAAGTGGTGGACGTGCGAGGCAAGGTGGTGATCCCGGGCCTTGTGCAGGCGCACATGCATGTGACGCAGGCCCTGTTCCGGGGGCTTTGCGATGATTTTTCCCTTATGAACTGGCTGCAAAGGCGCACCTGGCCTCTGGAGGCCGCGCACACGGCAAAGAGCAACGCCGCTTCTGCGCGCCTTGCAGCCATGGAGCTTATCCGAAGCGGAACGACTTCGCTCATCGATATGGGTACCACCCTGCATGAGGATGCGGTTTTTGAAGTCATGGCCGAAACGGGCCTGCGCGGGCTTTTCGGCAAATGTATGATGGACAGGGGGGAGGGGCTTCCCGCTCTCATGAAGGAGGATACGGCCGCCTGTCTGAAAGAAACGGAGCGCCTCGTTCGTCGCTGGCACATGGCGGAAAGGGGCCGCCTGCGCTATGCCGTGGCCCCTCGTTTCGTCCCCTCCTGCTCGGAAAAACTCCTTGCCTCAGCGCGCGATATGGCCAGACAGAACGGCCTTCGCCTGCACACCCATGCCTCGGAGAATCTCGGGGAAATCGCGTTGGTGGAGAAGCTCTGCCGCGAGCGCAACGTCCGGTACCTCGACCGCATCGGCTACACGGGAGAGGATGTGATTCTCGCACACTGCATCTGGCTGGACGAGGAGGAAAAGAACATTCTTGCCGGAACGGGTACCCATGTGGCGCACTGCCCCTCCTCCAACCTCAAGCTCGCTTCGGGCATCGCGCCCGTGACGGAGCTTGCCGCACTCGGCGCGAACGTGGGTATAGGGCTCGACGGCGCGCACAACCACATGGATGCGCTGGAGGAAGTGCGCCGGGCCTCCCTCCTCCAGAAGGCGCTCACCCATGACCCGAAGGCCCTGCCCGCCATGCAGGCGCTGGAAATAGCCACGCTGGGAGGTGCGGCGGCCCTGGGGCAGGAGAATGAGCTCGGCAGTCTGGAGCCGGGCAAAAAGGCAGACCTCGTGGTGCTCGACATGGACATGCCCCATTCTCTGCCCTCCGGCGGGCGCGACGTGGTACAGAGGGTGGTGTATCAGGCCACGCATGAAAACGTGCTGCACACCATGGCGGACGGGAAATTCCTCTACCGCGACCGCGCCTTCCTTACTCTTGACGCGGCAAGCACGCTGAGGGAGGCGGAAGAGGAGTGCTCCGCCCTCATGCGCCGCGCCGGTCTGCGCCCGCTTTTATGCCCATAGGGCCCGCCGCTGCCGGAGGAGCGCCTTCCTCTGCGTGAGAAGATTCTTCCGGCCCGGCTCCTACTCCTCCCCGCTGCCGAAGAACGGTACTTTTCCGTACTTTGGCCGTGACGTGCCGAAGGCCCGGTCAGGGTGGCGGAACCTTGTCTCCCGCATTTCGAAAGACGTGCTTTTTTGCGCAGGGGAGAGGATGCAGTTGCGCTTTTGTATGCCGCGGGTTGGAAAAGTAGGAGATTTTTCTTGCATCTTTTTCAGAAATCTTTCTGGACTTGCCCTCAGAAGTGTGTTCTACTCCACATTGTCCTTTTTTGTCAGACATTGAAAGGCTTTCTCCTCGCCATGCAGGAAATCTCTATGATTCCCTATGGTTGTGAAAAAGTCTTCAAGGGGAGTCTCTATGAACATTACAAGGCTTGATAAAGCCAGGGACCTGAAGTTCAAGCATCAGGTCGAAGAAGAGAGCGGTCAGAACCTGTCGGCCTGCTATCAATGCGGCAAGTGCACGGCAGGCTGCCCGGGCGCCCAGTTCTATGACCGGCAGGTCAGTCAGATCATGCGCGCCGTGCAGATGGGCCTCAAGGAAGAAGCCCTTAAAAACCGTTCGCTGTGGCTGTGTCTGTCGTGTTCGACCTGCAGCGCCCGCTGCCCCAACAATATCGACGTCGCCGCGGTGATGGAAACGCTCCGCATGATGGCTCGTCGAGAGGGGTGGGTGCAGGATCGGCCCATTGAATCCTTCTGGAAGGCGTTTCTGGATACCGTGCACGCTACGGGTCGTTCGTATGAGCTTGGCGTCATGGCCGACTACATGGGGCGCACGCTGCGGGGCTGGGGCAACCTTGAGATAGCCCCCACTGCGCTCATGAAGAAGAAAATGCCCTTCATTCCCTCCGTCATTCACGGGCGCGAGGAAGTGGCACGCATCTTCAAGCGTTACGCGGAAAAGAGGAGCTGACCCATGAAATACGCCTATTATCCCGGCTGTTCGGGCCACGGCACCTCTGTGGAGTATGAAGTGTCCACCCGTGCGGTGTGCAATGCGCTGAATATGGACCTTGTGGAGATTGAGGACTGGAACTGCTGCGGTTCCACTCCCGCCCACTCCATAAGTCATGAACTTTCCGGCGCGCTTGCCGCACGCAACCTCACTCAGGCTGCAAAAACCGGCGCGGACTGCGTGATTTCCCCGTGCCCGAGCTGCTCTTCCAACCTGAAAATGGCCCGCTACCGCATGCAGAAGCCCGACTTCAAGGCCAGAGTGGACGAACTGCTCGATGAACCCACTCCGGCCAATGCCGAGGGCGGGGCTGACCTCATGGAAACTTACTCCGTGCTTCAGGCCATTGTGGAGCATGTGGGGATTGAAAACGTGGCTTCCCGTGTGACCTATCCGCTGGAAGGACTGAAGGTGGTTACCTATTACGGCTGCCTTCTGAGCCGTCCGGCTCAGGTGGCGCAGTTCGACGACCCGGAAAACCCCGTGTCTCTCGACAACATTATGAGAGCTCTCGGAGCCGAGGTTCTGCCCTTCGCCCTGAAGACGGAGTGCTGCGGCGCGGCCATGGGTATCCCGGATGTGAGGGTTCCCGGTTCTTTGAGCGGCCGCATCCTTGATACCGCCAAAGCCGTGGGCGCGGAAGCCGTCATTACCGCCTGCCCTCTGTGCCATATGAATCTCGACCTGCGCCAGCGTCAGGCCGCCAGGATTTCGAAGAAGAGCTTTTTCGGACTGCCGGTGTTCTACTACACCCAGATGATCGCGCTCGCCTTCGGCCTGCCCAAGGACGCCATGCGTCTGGACAAGCTGGCCGTCAATCCCTATCCCCTTCTGGACAAGATCGCCGAACGCCGCAAGGCGCGCGTTGCCGCCGAACTTGAATCCATGAAGGCCGCAGGAGCCGCATCATGAAAATCGGCGTATTCGTCTGTCACTGCGGCAGCAACATCGAAGCGACGGTGGACACCGCCACGGTTGCCAAGATCGCGCTGACCTACCCCGATGTCGTGTTCTCCGAGGACACCATGTACACCTGCTCGGAACCCGGGCAGGAAAACATCGTCCAGGCTATCAAGAAGCACGGTCTCGACGGCGTGGTGGTGGCTTCCTGCTCCCCGCGCATGCATGAGCCCACGTTCCGCCGCACGGTGGAGCGCGCAGGTCTCAACCGCTACATGTTTGAAATGGCCAATATCCGCGAGCATGTTTCGTGGATCGGCCGCGACCGCGAAGCCAATACCAACAAGGCCGCCGAACTGGTGCGCCTTGCCGTGGAAAAGCTGCGCCGCAACACCCCCCTCTACGCCAAGCAGTTCGACGTGACCAAGCGAGTGCTGGTCATAGGCGGCGGCGTGGCGGGCATTCAGGCTGCTCTGGACGCAGCCGAGTCCGGCATAGGCGTAGTCATGGTGGAGCGTGAGAGCACCATCGGCGGCAAAATGGCCAAGCTCGACAAGACCTTCCCCACCATCGACTGCTCAAGCTGCGTGCTCGCGCCCAAGATGGTGGACGTGGCCCAGAATCCCAACATCACGCTGTACGCTCATTCCGAGGTGGAAAGCATTTCCGGCTTTGTGGGCAACTTCACCGTAAAGATCAGAAAACGCGCCACCTATGTGGACTGGAGCAAGTGCACAGGCTGCGGCACCTGCACCGAGAAATGCCCTACGAAGAATGTGCCCGATGCTTTCAATGAAGGCATCAGCAACTGCCGTGCCATAAATATTCCCTTCCCCCAGGCCATTCCCAAGAAGGCCACCATCAATCCCGATTACTGCCGCAAGATCAAGGAAGGCAAGTGCGGGGTTTGCGCCAAGGTCTGCCCCACGGGCGCCATTGTGTACGACATGGTGGATGAGATCGTGGAAGAAAAGGTGGGCGCAATCATCGCGGCCACCGGCTATGACCTGGTGGACTGGACCATCTACAAGGAATACGGCGGCGGAGCCTATCCCGACGTCATCACCAGCCTCCAGTACGAACGCATGATGTCCGCTTCCGGCCCCACGGGCGGCCATATCCATCGCCCGTCCGACGGCATGGAACCCAAGAACATCGTGTTCATCCAGTGCGTGGCCTCCCGCGACTGCTCCATAGGCCGCCCCTACTGCTCGGGCTTCTGCTGCATGTACACGGCCAAGCAGGCCATTATGACCAAGGATCATCTTCCCGACGCGGAAGCGTTCGTATTCTATATGGACATACGCGCGCCCGGCAAAATGTATGACGAGTTCACCCGCCGCGCCCAGGAAGAGTACGGCGTGCAGTACATACGCGGCCGCGTTTCGGCCATTCAGCCCACGGTGCGGGAGGACGGCAAGGTGGGCTACATCGTGCGCGGTGCCGACACGCTGCTCGGCGAATCCGTGGAGGTCGATGCCGACATGGTGGTGCTCGCCGTGGGCGTGGAAGGTTCCAAGGGCGCAGGGCATCTGGCGGAAAAGCTCCGCATTTCCTACGACCATTTCGGCTTCTTCATGGAAAGCCATGTGAAGCTGCGCCCTGTGGAAACCAATACCGCAGGCGTGTATCTGGCCGGCGTGTGCCAGGGCCCCAAGGATATTCCCGCCTCCGTGGCGCAGGGCAGCGCCGCTGCGGCCAAGGTCATGGCTCTTTTCTCTAAGCCCAAGCTGGAGAACGATCCGCAGGTGTCCGTGGTGGATATCAAGCGCTGCGTGGCCTGCGGCAAGTGCATCAAGGTCTGCCCCTATCAGGCCATTGAAGAAGTGGAGATCCGCGGCCAGAAGAAGGCCCATGTGATCGAGACGGTCTGCCAGGGCTGCGGCGTCTGCACGGCCACCTGCCCGCAGGGCGCCATTCAGGTCGCCCATTTCACTGACAATCAGCTTCTCGCGGAGGTGAATGCCCTATGTCTGTCTTAGCCGGCAAGGAGCTCCGTATCGTAGGTTTTCTGTGCAACTGGTGCTCTTACGGCGGCGCCGACACGGCAGGCACCGCCCGCGCCGTCCAGCCTACCGACCTTCGCATCATCCGCGTCCCCTGCTCGGGCCGTGTGAATCCCCTCTTCGTGCTGAAGGCCCTCATCAACGGGGCTGACGGCGTGCTGGTGTCGGGCTGCCATCCGCGCGACTGCCATTATTCCGCAGGCAACTACTATGCCCGCCGCCGTCTGGAGCTGCTCAAGCAGTTCCTGCCCGTCATAGGCATCAACCCCGACCGCTTCGAGTACACCTGGGTTTCCGCTTCCGAAGGCCAGCGCTGGAAGGACGTGGTGACCAACTTCACGAACCGCATCCACGCCCTCGGCCCGGCTCCCCGCTGGGAGGACGTGCCCGCCCGTTATGACCGCCCTGAAGAACTCATTGAAGCGATCCGGCCTCTGGGCTGCGGCGACCATCCCTCCCTGCCCGAACTCAAGCAGGCCATTAAAGACGCTCTGGCGGAAGGCCTGGAAGGCGTGCTCGGCTGGAAGCAGGGCTTTGACGCCGTCCATGCGGAGCCGGTGTTCATGACCACACCCGAAGAAGTGGATTCCCTTATCTGGGGCCCCTTCAACGTGCACAACCTCGCCGTGTATCTGCCCCAGTACAAGGGCCGCAAGATAGGCGTGGTGGTCAAGGGCTGCGACAGCAAGGGCGTGGTGGAACTTCTGGCCGAAGAGCTCATTTCCCGCGAAGATGTGAAGATCTTCGGCATGGGCTGCAACGGCACGGTAAACGTGTCCCGCATCCTTGCAAAGCTTCCCGAAGGCGCGAAGGTGGAATCCTTCACGGGCAAGGGCAGCAAGCTCATCGTCACCGCCGCCGGCAAGGAATACGAAATGACCATGGCGGAAGTGGCGCAGGATAAGTGCCGCCTCTGCACCAAACCCAACGCTGTAGTCTCGGACGTATTTGTGGGCAAGCCCACCGTGGAGCCCGAGGAACCTGCCGACGGGCGTCTTCCCGGTCTGCGCTTCCTTGACTCTCTGAGCCTTGAGGAACGCATGGGGTACTGGAAGGGACAGATGGAACGCTGCATCGCCTGCCACGCCTGCCGGGGCGCCTGCCCCATGTGCGTGTGCCGCGACCACTGCGTGTCCGATTCGCGCGATCCCGCGTGGCTCACGCAGGAAGACACCGTGCAGCAGAAGCTGTTCTTCCAGCTCATCCACGCCCAGCATCTTGCCGGGCGCTGCACCGGCTGCACGGAATGTGAGCGCGCCTGCCCCATGGATATCCCCGTGTTCGCGCTCAAGCAGCAGTTTGGCCGCATGATTAAGAAGATCTTCAGCTACGGCGCGGGCCTTGATGTGAACGCCACGCCTCCGCTGCTCACCTATCAGGTGGAAGAACCGACTATCAAGGAGCGTGATCTGGCATGAGCAGTCTCCTTTTTGCAACACCGAAAGAGCTGACGGGCTGGCTTGCAAAGCTTGCCTCAGGCTATCGCGTGCTGGCTCCCCGCAAGGAAGGCCCCAGCGTGGTCTATCGCCCCTGGACGGCGGGGCAGCTCGCCTCCGCAGATATGGACGCGCTGCTTCGCCGCGCCACCGCTTCCCCCAAGCAGGCCATGCTGCCCCAGTGTGAAACTCTGGTTGCCTTCAAGTCCGTGAAGGACGAGGCGGACGCCTCGAAGCTGACCACCACGCTGGAGAATCCCTGCAAGGCTGAACCCACGGTGCTTTTCGGCTGCCGCCCCTGCGATGCACGCGGTTTTGTGGTGCTCGACCGCCCCTATCTGGAAGGAAAGTTCAAGGATCCGTACTACGGCGCACGCCGCGAGGCCACCGTCATCGTCACACAGGCATGCCCCGCGGCCTTTTCTTCCTGTTTCTGCCACTGGGTGGGGAGCAACCCTTCCGACAAGGAAGGCTCGGATATCCTCTTCACCGCCGTGGAAGGCGGTTTCGTTCTGGAAGTCGTCACGGAAAAGGGACGGGCGCTTCTGGAAGGCGCGGGCCTTGCCGATGCCTCCGAAAAAGCCGCCGATGTTGAAACGGCGCATGCCGCTGCCGCAGCGTCCCTTTCCCCTGCGCCGGAACTGACCCATGTCATGGAAAAGGTGGCTTCGCGCTTCACCGATACGGAGTTCTGGGAAAAGGAAACGGTGAAGTGCCTTTCCTGCGGCGCATGCACCTACCTTTGCCCCACCTGCCAGTGCTTCACCATTACCGATGAAGGCTCGCAGCTCAACGGCCGCCGTCTGCGCAGCTGGGATTCCTGCATGTCACCGCTCTTCACGCTGGAGACCAGCGGGCACAACCCCCGCTCCGGCAAGGCTGCGCGTATGCGCAACCGCGTGAGCCACAAGTTCAGCTTCTACCCCGAGCGCTACGACGGCTTCTTCTCCTGCGTGGGGTGCGGCCGCTGCGTGGTGAGCTGCCCCGTGTCGTTGGATATCCGGCATATGGTGAAGGCTGCCGTGGAGGGCGCAACCATAGAAATTGCAGAGGCGGCCCCTGCGGAAGCCTCTGCCGTGGAAGCTCCCGCTCCTGTAGAAAGTGCGGCTTCTGCGGTTGAAGCTCCGGCTCCCGTGGAAGAGTCCGTCGTTGAAGCTGCCGCTTCGGCGGTGGAAGAAGTTGAAGCCCCGGTTGCGGAAAGCACAGCCCCTGAAGAAGCAGAAGTTCCTGCCCCTGCGGAAGAAAACGCGGTTGAGGAAGCCGATTCCGAAGCTCCTGCGCCGGAAGTCGCCGAAGCCCCGACTGAAGAGTCCGCTCCTGCCGAAGTTCACGCGCCGGAAGAGCCCAAGGCGCCTGCTCCGAAAAACGTGCAGAAGTCTTCCCGTTCTTCCAAGAACAAGGCCAAGAAAAGGTAAGGAGAGAGTATGAGCGAACATAACTGCGGCTGCAGCAAGAATCCTTACCTGCCTGAAGTCGCCACGGTTCTGGAAGTCATCACGGAATCGCCCACCATCAAGTCGTTCCGTGTGCGCTTTGACAATGAAGAGGCCTGGAACAGCTTCACCTACCAGCCCGGCCAGGTGGGGCAGCTTTCCGTGTTCGGCGTGGGGGAATCCACCTTCGTCATCAATACTCCGCCTTCGTGCAGGGATTACCTTCAGTTTTCCGTCATGCGCGCGGGCGAGGTGACTACCGCTATCCATAAATTGCAGCCCGGCGACAAGGTGGGCGTGCGCGCTCCTCTGGGGAACTATTTCCCTTACGAGCAGTGGAAGGGCAAGAATATCGTGTTCGTGGGCGGCGGCATCGGCATGGCGCCCATCCGCACCATCATGCTGCACGTTATGGAGCACGCTTCCGAATACGGCAAGCTCAGCCTGCTCTACGGCGCGCGCTCGCCCGAGGATATGGCCTACAAGGCCGACCTTCCCGGCTGGCTGGAGAGCGACGTTTTGCACACCACGCTCACCATCGACCGCGAAGCGCCGGACTGGCCGCATCGCGTGGGCATGATCCCCAACGTGCTCAAGGAGCTTGCCCCCAGCCCGGACAACACCATCGCCGTGCTTTGCGGCCCGCCCATCATGATCAAGTTCACGCTGGCGGCGTTCCGCGAGATGGGCTTCAAGGATGAGAACATCATCACCACTCTGGAGCGGCGTATGAAGTGCGGCATCGGCATCTGCGGGCGTTGCAACCTGGGCGGCAAGTTCGTGTGTCTGGACGGCCCTGTGTTTTCGCAGGCCCAGCTCAACGAGCTGCCCCCGGAAATGTAGCCCTTGTGAGGCATGAATGAAAAAAGGCCCCTTCCTGTGAAGGGGCCTTTTGGGATAAACGAAAACTCCCGGCTAGGCCGGGTTTTTTCGTTTAACCAAAAAGAAACGCCGCGGCGAACCGCGGCGTTTGG
>NZ_DYZA01000021.1 GCF_020741395.1 Mailhella massiliensis
CGTTGAAAACGCCGTACACATCCTCTTTCCCGGCCTTGTGAACATCGCCTTTTTTCCTCGCCGCTTTCTCCCGGGACACCTTTCTTCCCGCCTTTTCCCGGCAGCAGGGGCAGGCTTTCCTTAATTACTTAATTAAAGGAAAGGCCCTCCCCCTTCGGGAAGAGCCGGAATAAATGAAGCGCTCCGGGGCTCCGCACGCCAGAGCTTGGCTGTTCCTGCCTTTGGGGCAGGGGGGAAGGGAGAAAACGCGCCTTTTCCCTCCAAGTACCGGGAGCTTCCGCAGGAAGGCGGAAACTCCCCGGCAGGGCGCACGAAAAGGCGGAGACAGAAAAAAGGCGCCCCGAGGGACGGGCCTTTGCGCAGACTCGGACTAGAATATGTTGTTGTCCTGCTCGCCCACATGCTGATAGTAGGCCTTCAGATCGCGGCACAGGCTTTCCAGCACGTCGCGCCGGCTGAAAGAATTGTTCCAGATGAAATAAATGTTATGGGTGGCGAGGGCCATGGTATCCATGTCCAGAATAACGAGGTTCTTCATGGATTCATCGCGCGCGATGCGCTTGGCCAGCCCCAGGGGCACGGCCGCCCAGCCTATGCCGAGGGAAGCCCAGTACATGGCGGCGAGCACGTCGTTCACCTCCCAGTACTGGGAATTGAGCAGGTAGCGCTGGGCGCGGGAGCTGTTGAACACTATCTGCCTCTCCTCAGCCAAGTCATCCATATTCACATGTTTTTTCCGCCCCAGTGAAGAATGACGCGAGGCCACGAGGCAGTAACGCATCTGCCCGAGGCACATCATCTCGCAGTTTTTCTTTATCTCCGGCAGCTGCCCCAGCACCACGCCTATATGCGCTTTGCCCTCGCTTACCTGATTCCACACCTCATCCAGAGAGATGATGAGGAAACTCCCGCTCACAAAGGGGTAACGCTCCGAAAGAGATGCTATCCCCTCGGAAATACCCTGAAAGGGGATGCCGTGGCAGATCACGATGTTCAGCCGCACCGCGTCGCCCTTGTACTGGGCCACGGCGCAGGAATCGAAACGGTGGCTCTGCCTGAGCACGGCATAGGCTTCGGGCAGGAGCGCCTTGCCCGCTTCCGTGAGTATGGGCGAGCGGGAAGAGCGGTCGAAAAGCTCCAGCCCGAGGCTGTCTTCCAGCATGGCAATGTGCGTGCTCACCACCGACTGAGCCCTGCCCATGGCCCTGCCCGCAGCAGAAAACGAGCCTTTTTCCGCCGCTGCGATGAAGGCGCGCAGTTGTTCTATGGTCCAGTTCACATTCCCTCCCCAATGAAAACATAGCTAGCTTTTTGTATCAAAATCTTGATGCTTCTTGATTTTTTATAACAAGAAATATACGGTATGTCCACACGACATATTTGATGAATACCCACCGTAAAAAACGGTTTTCCCCAGGGTACGACAGGATCTTTTTTGAGTATTTTTTGGAGATTTTCTATAATTTTCAACATATTGAACATCATAAAGGATACAGGAGCTCTTTATGATCAAAATGCTGTCGCTTCTTGCCCCGGCCCTCATGCTGATCCTTTCGGGGTGCAGCCTCGCCCCGGATTATCAGCGCCCGGAAATGGACATTCCCCAGACGTGGGAAGAGTCGCAGTCGCAGGCTCTCCAGACGAAATGGTGGGAACGCTTCCATGATGAAACGCTGAATGCGCTGGTGGAAGAAGCGCTTCAAAACAACAGGAACATCGCCCAGGCCATGGCCAATGTGGAACAGGCTCAGGCCGGGCTCGGTATCGCCCGCGATGCGCTCTTGCCCGTGCCTTCCGTTTCTGCGGAAGGTTCGCGCACCATGGCGCGTTCCTCCACCTCGCCCACGGCCCTGCAACGCGGCGGCAAGAATACGAACACCTTCGCCGGTGCGCTCGCCGCAAGCTGGACGCTGGACTTCTGGGGCAAATACTGGAACGCCGCCGAATCGGCCCGCTCCACCCTGGTGGCCACGGAAGCCGCGCGCGACAACGTGATCCTCACCGTGGCGGCAAGCACCGTGGAATCCTATTTCTGGCTGAGCGCCTACACCTGGCAGGAAGAAATCGCGCAGGATGTTCTGAAAAACCGCGAGGACTCCCTGAAGATCTACCAAAACCGCTTCGATAACGGCCAGATCAGCGACCTCGATATCCTGAGCATACGCGCCAATGTGGAAACGGCCCGCAACGCCCTGGCCACGGCCCGCATAGCCAAGAACGCGGCCGAAACCTCCCTTGCCGTGCTTCTCGGCCGCTCGCCTGCGGAAATCCTGAAGAAGAACGGCATCACGGCGAAGCCTTCCCTCATGAAGTCACTGGACAAGACGCCCGCCCTGCCTTCCGGCATCCCCTCCCAGCTTCTGGAACAGCGGCCCGACATACGCCAGGCCGAAGCCAATCTCCAGGCTGCCAACTACGACATAGGCACGGCGAGAGCCTCCTTCTTCCCCTCCTTCTCCCTCACGGGACTTCTCGGCGGGGCGAGCCTTGAGCTCAACGAACTTCTCAGAAGCTCCAACCAGTATGCGAACCTCGGCGGGGCCATAAGCCTGCCGCTCAACTTCTGGACCATCAAGCGCACCGTGGACAGCTCCGAAGCCGCCAAGAAGGCCGCCGTGGCCACCTATGAGCTTACAGTGCAGAACGCCTTCAAGGACGTGCGCGACGCGCTGGTTTCCCAGCTTGAATACGCCAACTCCGTGAGCGCGCTCACCCGCCAGGTGGATTATCTTTCCCGCGCCGTCATGCACGCGCGTGCCCGTTACGACAACGGCTTCGCCTCCTACCTTGACCTGCTCACTGCGGAAAGCAATCTCTTCACCGCACAGCAGTCCCTTGCCGCGGCCCATGCCAACCATCTCGTGAGCATCGCCGAAGTCTGCCTTGCCCTCGGCGGCGGCTGGCAGGAATAACAAGCTATCACCACTCCATATATTAAGGAGCAGAACATAATGGCCAGACTCCATATTTTCGCGCCCGCCCTGTTGGCGCTTCCCCTCCTTCTTGCAGGCTGCGACCAGCTGAGCGGCCTTGTCTCCAAAAAGGAATCCGCCCAGGCCCCCCAGGAGCGTGTGGTGCGCGTGACCTGCGTGGAACTGACGCCTCACAAGGTGGACATTCAGCGCGAGCTCACGGGCCGTACGAGTTCCTACCGATGGGCCGAAGTGCGCCCGGAAGTGGGCGGCATCCTGAAGGAGCGCTGCTTCACCGAAGGCTCCCTCGTCAAGGAAGGCGACGTGCTCTACCGCATCGAGCCCGACACTTACAAGGCCGCGCTGGACAAGGCCCGCGCCGACCTAGCAAGCGCCGAGGCCAACCTCAACGTGACTAAGCTGCGCGAACGCCGCACCGCCAGCATGCTCAAGACAAAGTCCGTAAGCCAGCAGGACTACGACGACGTGAAGGCCACCCTGCGCCAGGCCCAGGCTTCCGTGCAGGCCTGCAAGGCGGCCGTGGACTCGGCGGAGATCAATTACCGCCGCACCGAGGTGCGCGCGCCCATCAGCGGCCGCATCACCCTCAGTAACTACACCGTGGGCGCGCTGCTCACCGCAAGCCAGGCTTCGCCGCTCGCCACCATCTACCAGACCGACCCTGTGTATGTGGAGGTTTCCCAGTCCACCGACGACCTCTACACGCTCAAGAAGCAGTTTGAGAAGGGTGAAGGCATGAAGAGCGTGGACCCCTCCCACATCAAGGCCCTGCTCACCATGCACGACGGCGAATATTACCCCTCGGCCGGGCACCTCAACTTCACGGGTGTAAATGTGGACCAGACCACCAACACCATCACCCTGCGTGCGGAATTCCCCAACCCCGACGAAATGCTCCTGCCCGGCCTGTTCGTGCGCGTGAGCATCGTCATGGGCGAGGACACGCAGGCCATTCTTGCCCCGCAGAAGGCCGTGCTGCGCGACCTGAAGGGCAAGCCCTACGTCTATGTGCTCAACAAGGACAATGTGGCCGAACGCCGCTTCATTACCATCAGCCACGCCATCGGCAACGACTGGTATGTGACCGACGGCCTCACTCTCGGCGAGAAAATCGTGCTCAACGGCGTGCACAACGTGCGCAGCGGCATGAAGGTGCAGGAAATCTCCGAAGAACAGATGAAGGCCGAGCAGGAATCCGGAGGCGCTGAGTAATGCTTTCCCGTTTCTTCATCCATCACCCCATCTTCGCATGGGTGCTGGCCATAGTCACCATGCTTTTCGGTGTGCTGGCCATATTCACCATGCCCATATCGCAGTACCCGGAAGTGGCGTCGCCTTCCATACGCATCAACACCCGCTACTCCGGCGCTTCCCCCACCACCGTGGACCAGACCGTCACGCAGGTCATTGAACAGAACATGACCGGCATCGACAACCTGATCTACATGCAGTCCAAGTCCGACTCCTCGGGCATGTCCACCATCACCCTCACCTTTGAAGTGGGTACCGACCCCGACGTGGCCCACATGCAGGTGCAGAACAAGGTGCAGCAGGTGCAGTCGCAGCTGCCCACCGCCGTGCAGAGCTACGGCGTGTCCGTGTCCAAGGGCAACGACAACATGTTCATGGTCATCACCCTCTACTCTCCCGACGACAGTCAGGAGAACATCGACCTTGCCGACTACATCAGCACCAACATCAAGGACGAAATCAGCCGCACCCAGGGCGTGGGCACGGTGCAGGTCTTCGGCGGCAAGTACGTCATGCGCATCTGGCTCGACCCGGACAAGCTGACCAAGTACAAGCTTACCCCCTCCGACGTGCGCAGCGCCATTTCCGCCCAGAACATGGAAGTGACCGCCGGCCAGCTCGGCGCCAACATGATCGGGGGCAAGAACGACCAGGCCCTCAACGTCATCATCAAGGCCCAGAGCCTTCTGCGCAACACCACGGAATTTGAAAACGTCCTCCTGAAGGTGACGGAAGACGGCCAGAGAGTGTTCATCCGCGACGTGGCCCGCGTGGCCATGGGCACGGAACTGGACGGCATCACCACCTACTACAACAAGCATCCCGCCTCGGGCATAGGCGTCACCCTGGCCCCCGGCGCCAACGGCCTCGAAACTGCAAACCTCGTGAAGGCCAAAATCGAGGAACTTTCCCGCTACTTCCCCGACGGTATGACCTATGAGCTGGCCTTCGACACCACCCCCCCCGTCATAGCCTCCATTGAGGAAGTGGTGAAGACGCTGGTGGAAGCCATTATCCTCGTGTTCCTCGTCATGTGGCTCTTCCTCCAGAGCTTCCGCGCCACCGTCATTCCCACCATCGCCGTGCCCGTCGTACTTCTCGGCACCATGGGCGTACTGCTCGCCTTCGGCTACAGCATCAACACCCTGACACTGTTCGCCATGGTGCTCGCCATAGGCCTGCTCGTGGACGACGCCATCGTGGTCGTGGAAAACGTGGAGCGTGTGATCGAGGAAGAACATCTCGACCCCGTCACAGCCACGGAAAAATCCATGGATCAGATCAGCTCCTCGCTTATCGGCATCGGCGTGGTGCTCTCCGCCGTGTTTTTGCCCATGGCCTTCATGAGCGGCTCCACGGGTGTGATCTACCGGCAGTTCTCCGTGACTATAGTCTCGGCCATGACGCTCTCCGTGCTCGTGGCCCTCATCCTCACCCCCTCGCTGTGTGCGAGCATGCTGAAGCCCCACTCCCAGGGAGCGCAGCACGGCTTCTTCGGCTGGTTCAACCGCATGTTCACCAAGAACCAGCACCGCTACGCGGGCGGCGTGCACGCCCTTGTGCAGCGCGGCGGCAGGCTCATGATCATCTACGTCGCCCTCGTCGCGGGCCTCGGCCTCGTCTATAAACAGCTGCCCTCCTCCTTCCTGCCTTCGGAAGACCAGGGCGCAGTCATCACCATGCTGCAGATGCCTCCCAACGCTACCCTGGAACAGACCAGGGCACAGTTTGAAAAAGTGGCCGACTATGTGCTCAACGATGAAAAAGATATCGTGGAATCCTACATGTTCGTGGCCGGCTATGGCATGGGCGGCGTGGCGGAAAACACGGGCATGGGTTTTGTAAAGCTCAAGGACTACGATGAACGCACCAGGCCCGGGCAGGACGCGGCCTCCCTGGCCGCCCGCATCCGCCAGAAGTTCGCGGGCATACTCGACGGCCAGTTCATCGCCTCCATCCCCCCGGCAATCATCTCGCTGGGCATGACCAACGGCTTCACCATGGAACTCCAGGACAGAGGCGGCGTGGGCCATGAACAGCTGGTGGAAGCGGGCAAGAAGCTCATGGGCGCGGCCTTCGCCAACCCGAGCATCGCCTACATCCGCCCCACGGGCATGGACGACATCACCCAATTCAACATCAACCTCGACAACGCCAAGGCCACCAGCATGGGCCTGACCCTCGCGAGCGTGAACTCCGACGTGTCCACCATGCTGGGCGGCACCTACGTCAACGACTTCGTGCACAACGAGCGCGTGAAGAAGGTGTATGTGCAGGGCGACGCCTCCGTGCGCCGCAATCCCGAAAGCCTGAACCGCATCCATTTCCGCAACCAGTACGGGGAAATGGTACCCTTCAACGCCGTGTACTCCACCAACTGGACCTTCGGCCCCGCCGTGCTCCAGCGCTACAACGCCATGCCCGCCCTCGAATATCAGGGCGAACCCGTGCCCGGCGTGGCCTCCGGCATCGCCATGGCCATCATGGAAGAGGAAGTGAGAAAGCTCGGCAAGGACTTCGGCATGGAATGGACGGGCCTCTCCTATCAGGAAAAAATGGCCGGTTCCCAGACCACCATGCTGTACACGCTCTCCGTGCTCGTGGTGTTCCTGGCCCTCGCCGCCCTGTATGAAAGCTGGTCCATCCCCTTTGCCGTGCTGCTCGTCATACCGCTCGGCATCCTCGGCGCCGTGCTCGGCACCTACTTCAAGGAGCTGACCAACGACGTGTATTTCCAGGTGGGTATTCTGGCCGTCATGGGCCTCTCGTCCAAGAACGCCATCCTCATCGTGGAATTCGCACGAAACCTGAGGGAGGAAGGACGCAGCCTCATCGACGCCACGGTGGAGGCCTGCCGCCTGCGTCTGCGCCCCATCCTCATGACTTCCCTGGCTTTCGGCCTCGGCGTGCTGCCCATGATGTCCGCCTCGGGCGCGGGCGCCGCCAGCCAGCACGCCGTAGGCACGGCCGTGTTCTGGGGCACCGTGTGCGCCACGGCCCTCGGCATCTTCTTCATCCCCACCTTCTTCGTCGTCATCTGCTCCACCACGGAGTGGCTCGGAAAGAAGCTGAAGAGAAAGCCCCGCTACTAAGAAAACCGGCGGAAACGCCGCTCCGCCCGTGACATGAAACAAAAAAGGCCGCCTGAAAAGGCGGCCTTTTTTCATGCCCTAGGCTGATGACAGGCGTGTCGTCAGCGGCATTATCTATGTCATCAAGCACGGCCTGCAATGGAAAGATGCCCCGCGCGAGTATGGACCATACAAAACTCTCTACAATCGTTTTATCCGCTGGAGCCGATTGGGTGTCTTTAACAGGATTTTTGCGGAGCTTGTTGAGCAAAACGGCTCCACAACACGCTTGATGATTGATACCACACATCTCAAGGCACACAGGACAGCAGCAAGTTTGCTGAAAAAAGGGGCCTTTCCCGATGTATCGGACGCACAAAAGGCGGCCTGAATTCAAAACTCCACGCTGTCTGCAATGCCTTCGGTCAACCGTTGGCCTTCCATCTGTCCGGCGGTCAGGTGAGCGACTACAAAGGCGCTGCTGTCCTGCTTGATACTCTGCCGCAGGCCGGGGAGCTTCTGGCGGATAGAGGCTATGATGCCGACTGGTTTCGTCATGCCTTGTCCCGTAAAGGAATCACGCCGTGTATTCCCGGCAGACACAGCCGGAAAACTCCGGTGGCCTATGACAAGGAGGTTTATAAGCAGCGGCACAAGATAGAAATCATGTTCGGCCGACTCAAGGATTGGCGCAGAATAGCCATGCGTTATGACCGTTGTGCCCACACGTTCTTTTCGGCTATTTGTCTCGCTGCCATTGTCATCTTTTATATTTAATGAGTCCTGAACCTA
>NZ_DYZA01000022.1 GCF_020741395.1 Mailhella massiliensis
ATCCATGTCACAGGTCAACAACAGCACTTCCCTTTCCGCCATTCTCGACACTATCGACCTCGGCCCCACCGGCAGCGTACAGATGATGTTTGCCAAGCTCCAGCTCGCCCAGTCCGAAATCTGCAAGTCCCAGGCTGAATCCTACATGAATCAGATCGAACAGATTCAGGCAGAGCAGGAAGAGTGCGCCAAGATGATCGAGCAGGCCAGAGAACTCCAGAACAACGCCAAAAACGGAACCGGCGACTGCCCTTGGGACAAAAACGCATCCATGATGCCCCAGGAAATGGCGGATTACTTCAAAGAGCGCGGTCTGAGCTACGACACCACCGGCAACGACCTCGCCAACAACCCCGACGAGTGGGACTACAACCTGAAGAGCCTGACCAACTATCAGGAACAGATCGGCAACAAGACGCAGACCCTCATGGTATACCTGCAGGACTTCATCGGCCAGTACAACTCCTACCTCCAGGGCGCAAACACCCAGATTGCCAACGCCAACCAGACTCTCACCAACCTCGCCCGCGGACAATAGGGCAGGCAGACCCCTTTCTGCAGCGAGGCCCTTCTTCACGACAAACTTCTTCAGGATGGAACTACCATGGCAGACAATACCCCCCTCAACGACAACGAAATCGCCGCCATCATCAACGCCCTGAACAAAGGCGCCAGCATCGGCGACGTATGCAACATTTCGGACGAACAGATAGAAGGCCTGTACGCACTTGCCTACAACCTCTACTCCTCCGGCAACTTTGCCGATGCCGGTACCGTGTTCCAGGCACTGTGCCTCTACAGGCACAAGGAAGTGCGCTTCTGGATGGGCCTTGCCGGCTGCCGCCAGGCGCAGAACGACCTGAAGGGCGCCGTCGACGCCTACGCCATGGCAGGCACCGCAGATCTTCTGCGCAACCCCGTGCCCTTCCTCTTCGCTGCCAAATGCTACATTCAGCTCGGCGACAAGGAAAACGCCGTGGGCGCGCTCAAAGGCCTGCTCACCCTAGGGGATGAGTCGAATCCCGCCCACGCCGACTGCCACAAAAAGGCACGGGCCCTCCTCACCATGCTCAACGCAAGCGAGTAATCCATGGTTGACTTTAATCCTATTTACGGTGCGAACAGAACCGACTACACCACCCCGACTGCCGGTACAACCAAAGGCGCCGGCACTTCCGATGCCGCTCCCCTTCCCGATGCCGACGAACAGACCCTTCAGGCACTGCTCGCCGAACTGGGCCTTCCCGATTTGCCCATCTCCTCCAGTTCGCTTTCCCTTGATACTCTTCTGAACGCCATCGGCGACGACGTGCGCCGTCAGGCCTGCCGAGACGGCGTGGCCAGCCTGGAGCTCAAGGGCGAGCAACAGGCGGAAATCAACGAGAAGGAACTCCAGGAAATCGCCGACCGTCTCGAAGAAATGAAGAAGAAGTCCGTGGCCAACGGCTTTCTCAAGGCATTCCAGATCATCGGGGCTATCGTGGGCGCCATCGCCTCTGCGGCCAGCATCGTAGCCGGAGCTCTGACGGGCAATCCCCTGCTCATCGCCGCGGGCGTCGTGGGCATGGCCATGACCATCGACAGCGTGGTTTCCCTCGCCTCGGACGGCAAGTACAGCATTGCCGCAGGGTTCACTGAGCTCGGCAAGAAAATGGGCATGAGCGACGAGGCCGCCCAGTGGTTCGGCTTCGCCATGAACATGGCCATTATGGTGGTCTCCATCGGCGTCAGCTTCGGCGCAGGCTTCGCCTCCAGTGCCGGCAGCATCGCCAACATAACCAGCCAGTCCGTGCAAAAGGCCGCACAGATCTCGTCCATTGCCTCCAAGGCGGCGAACATCGCCTCCGGTGTGACGAGCATGGGCACGGGCGCTGCCACCATCGCAGGCGCGGTCTTCGACTACAACATCTCCCAGAGCCAGGCCGACAGCAAGGAACTTGAAGCTATTCTGGAACGCCTGCGCGAGGCTATCAAGATGGATCAGGATCTTGTGGAAGCGGAAATGGAACGGGCCAACGACCTCATGAGCAAGGTGAAGGAAATCGTGGGCGAATGTGTGGACACGCAGGCCGCCATACTGGGCGTCGCGCCTTCCATGGCCTGAAGCACGCAATGCGCCGCTTCCCGCACGGCTCCGTCTCTCCCAGCCGCATGCCACCCGTGTGAGACACTTCTCTTCTAAAAAAGGATATCGACATGTCCCTCAGCGTCAATAATCTCGTCGGCTTCAATCAGACCGTGTACGATGACCTGAAAACCAAATATACCAGCGCCACCGGAAAAACGGATAGCGACTTCGACAACCTTCTCATCAGCCTTTCAAAAGACGGCACACTGAGCTTCCAGGATGTTACGGGCGAAGTTTTCGATATGCTTCCCAAACCCCTGGATTCGATAGTCTGCCCCAGCACCATTCCCTCCTTCGGCAGCACCTACCTTGCCCTGATAACGGAACTGTCGTCGGAAGAACGCCGCCAGAACGCCGAGATGCGCGCCCTGCAGACGGAAGAAATGGTCGACAAGATACAGGATCAGGCCGACACCATCCGCAACAAGGCCGTGGCCCAGCTCGTCACCGGCGTGATTACGGGCACCCTCAGCATAGCCCAGGGCGCGGCCTCCATCAGCATAACGGCCAAGGGCATAGCGGCCAACGAAAAGACGGCCAACGAGGCGTTCACCAAGTCCATCGACGAGTCCACAGGCTACGGCACCAAGGCTATCCGGGGAGAGAGGGCCATGAACGCCGTGCTGAACAAGGCGAACAGCGCCGCCAATCAGGCCCGTCAGCAGGCCGACCTCTTGTTGAACTCCAGAGTGCAGGCCTTCAATTCCATGATGACCGGATCGAGCGGCATACTCGGCAGCATCGGCCAGTGCGTAAGCACCATGTACGACGCAGAACTCAAGGAATCCGAAGCGGACGTGGAGCGCATCCGCGCCCAGCAGCAACAGCTGGAAAGCCTGGATGAATCCCTGAAGGCGCTCATACAGAAGGCATTGAGCACCCAGGATACCATACAGCAGAACATCAATCAGACCAGAACGAAAATTCTGGGCTGATCTTCCGGCGGGAGACCGACCTCCCCTGTTCCGGCTGAGCGCCGTGTCCAAAGGACGAAGCGCTCTCCGGAACAAGACATTTGACAGTACACGGCAAAAGTCACTAGAGTGAAAAAAATTCAGGAGAACGCCATGGCATCGCCTCTTCAGCAGACGGCCGACATCATTACCCGTGCAGCGGGCTGGGAACACGCCACTCCCGACGAGGAAGGATGCTTCCATTTCTCGCTGGAAGGGGGGCTGGACTTCTCCCTGTTCTCCCCGGAAAACAGGACCGGAATATTGCTCTCCTCCCTCGGCAAGGCCCCTGAAAGCGATGAAGAAGTCAGACGCCTCGCCGCCCTTGCCGCCGGATGCCTGAAAAAGCGCAGATCTGTGTTCAGCATAGGGGAACACGGGCTGGAACTTCATCGGGCTTTCCCTCTTTCCAGCGCCTCCGAAAGTTTTCTTATCCCGGAAGTCCGCGATTTTCTCAACGACCTTGCGTGGTGGAAGCGGCAGATTTCCGGTGGAGGGGCTTCAATGAACAAAAGTTCCTCTCCTTTCAGCCTCCCCTTCGGCAACTGGTTCCCCGGCTGATAGTTCTCAAGGACAGTGTATGCGGAAATTCCCTTCCTTTTCTGCCGCCCCATGCTCTACCCCCGCTTTTCTCCGGCAGGCCTTTCTGGTCTGCCTTTGTCTCGTCATGATTATGGCGGGCAGCGCCCAGGCGGCAATATTCCGCCAGCCTTTTTCCTATTATGCCGACAGCCAGGAACTGGGCACCGTACTCATGAATTTCGCGCGGGCTGAAGGCTACGCGGCCTCCCTTTCCCCGCAGGTCAAGGGCAAGGTCAGCGGGCGCTTCCAGGAGGTGGAACCGCTCACCTTCCTTTCCGGCATGCAGAGCGCCTTCGACGTGAACTGGTACACTCTCGGCAAGACCATCTATTTCTATCACACAAGCGAAAGCAAGCGCATCTTCCTTTCCCCGCATACGGGTACGGCGAAGCAGCTTTATGAAGCGCTCCGCAAGTCCGGCGTCTTTTCCCCGCAGCTCCCCCCTTCGCTGGACGGTTCGGGCGACGTCATTTCCGTTTCCGGTCCGCCGGAATACCTTGCCCAGATAAGAAGCGCCATGGCCGCCTTTGAATCCTCGCAGACGGAGCAGATCGTCATGCGGGTCTTTCCGCTTAAGCACGCATGGGCGGAAGACATCACGGTGAGCAGCATGGATAAAACCGTTACCGTGCCCGGCATTGCCACCATCCTGCGCGCCATGGTCATGGGCACGCCCGTCTCGGGCACGCGCGTCACGCAGGAAAAGGCCACCGTGGAAAAACTGGGCGGCAAGGGGCTTTCGGCCCTGGGCAGGGAGGAGTCCTCCTCGCCGAAACAGGCTTCCCCCACGCCGGTTTCCACCGGCAGCATCAGCATCATGGCCGACCCTCGCGTCAACGCCGTGCTCGTCAGCGACGCGGCCTACCGCATGCCCTACTATGCCCAGGTCATCAAAGATCTGGACAAGCCCGTGGAACTTGTGGAAATACACGCTGCCATAGTGGATATAGACACCGATTTCAAACGCGAGCTGGGCATAGCCTTCCAGGGTGCAGGCGGCACCAGCGGCAACGGCTGGGGCGGCGGCGGCACCTCGACCGGCTCCACCACCGGCGGCACAGGCATCCCCTCCCCCGGCGTCATGGACAGCGTGGGCATGACGCTTTCCACCATCTACACCCACGGCAGCGACTTTTTCCTCGCCCGCATACAGGCGCTTGAGGAAAACAACGAGGCCCGTGTCCTGGGCCGCCCCTCCGTGCTCACGGTGGACAATATCCAGGCCACGCTGGAAAACACCACCACCTATTATGTGGAAGTGGAAGGCTATCAGGCCGTGGATCTCTACAAGGTGGAGGCGGGTACTGTGCTGAGGGTGACCCCCCACATCATCCGTGAACACGGAGAAACCTCCATCAAGCTGGCCGTAAGCGTGCAGGACGATCAGGACAACAGCTCAAGCGTCAACACTTCAAGCGGTGTCCCGCCCATCAAACAGACCAAGATCAACACGCAGGCCATAGTCAACGCCGGTCAGAGCCTGCTCATCGGCGGTTACTATTATGAACAGAAAGGGCAGGATGAAAGCGGCGTCCCCCTGCTCAAGGATATTCCCTTCATCGGCAATCTGTTCAAAACAAAGTCCAAGGAAAGCAAGAGGATGGAGCGCCTCATCCTTATCACTCCGCGCATTGTGGAACTTTCCGGCACCAATGTGCCGAGCCAGGTGGACGATCCTTCCTTCCACCGCACGGCCACACAGGCCGATTATGAGCCGCGTATCCCCGTCAGAAGGAAAAGCTCCGGCTGTTCCCGCTCGCCCGACGCCGCCGCGGCCTCCGGCGCGGAAAGGACACTGTAAATGGACGGTGTGACGCTCAGAATATTCTCCGGCCTCCACCTCGGCGCAGAAATTGAATTGCAGGAGGGAGTCTATGTCGTCGGCTCCGACGATTCCTGCGACCTCATCCTTTCCGATTCCTCGCTGGCCCCCCGCCATGCGGCCCTGCATATTCTTCTCCCCGAATCCGGGACGCAGGTGACGGCGGAACCTCTGGATGGAAAAGTCCTCCTCTCGGGGGAAGCCCTGCCCGGAGAGGAAAGGCTGCCTGCCCGCTACCCCTTCCAGCTCGGCCAGATAGTCCTGGCATGGACGGAGGCGGCCTCCGCTGACAACGCCGCCTGGCAGGAAGTGGAAGAGCGCCTTGCCCGGGCGAAAAAAACTGAGGAAACGGAAAGGGAATCAGAAAACGCCCCCGCCCCCCAGCCAACGACGTTGCCGGATGAAGCGGAAGACAAGGAAAAAGACGCCAACGAAACTGCCCCATCCTCTTCTCTGCCCGAGCTTGAGGAGGGTGGCGGGGACAAAGCGGAAAAAAATTCCGGGCGTTCCGGCAAGACCTTCAAGGCGGCGGGTATCCTTCTCGCCTGCGCCCTGGCCGGGCTTCTATGCTTTACCTGGGAAGAAAAAGCGCCTCAGCGCACGCCGGAGGAGCTCATGCGCTCCCTCCTGGACGAGGCGGGCTATCAGAAGCTTTCGGTGACGGGCGGAAAAAACAGCGTGACCGTTTCCGGGCGCATCGCCTCCGACAGGGAACGCGGCCGCCTGCTGCGACTGGCACAACTTTTGCAGTTCCCTGTGTACCTGGATGTGACGGTGAGGTCGGACGCTGCCGATGCAGTGAAATCCTCTTTCAACGCCCTGGGGCTTTTCCCGGAAGTGACGGAACTGCCGCCATCCTCCCATCCGGGGCTTCTGGTGAAGGGATACATCAAAAACGGCGTTCTGGAGGAGCAGGCGCTGACGGAAGCCGTACGCAACGTGCCCGACCTGAGGCCTTCATCTCCGGGGGGAAAGGCGAAGCTTTCGCTCTTCCAAGATATCCGGCATGAAGAAGACGTACGGATATTGCTGATCCCGGCTCTTGACGGCGCAGGGCTTGGCGAAGTGAAAACGGAGTATCAGCCCGGCAGGATCATCCTGCGAGGGGCCTTCACCCCACAGACAAAGGCTTCGCTGGAAGAGGTCGTCACCCAGGTGCAGGCAAAACTCGGCGTGCCCGCGCCCTTCGATATCATCAACAGTGCCGAAATGCCCGGCAGGCAGAAAAACGACAACATCTACACCCGGCAGGAGAAGCAGGAGCAGAAGGAAAATTCCCCTGCCGCGGCGGAACGAAACGGCGACGCCTCCTTCCAGGTCACGTCCGTTTCCCTGGGGCCCATGAGTTTCATCACCCTGAAAAACGGCGAGCGCGTCTTTGAAGGCGGAGAACTGCCGGGAGGCTATGTCCTGGAGAAAATTTCCGTTGACAAGCTGACACTGGCCCGGAACAACACTATTACCGTATATCCTCTGAGAGGTTCCCATGACTGAGTTTGTCTCTGTTCTCGACATCATGGAAAACGCCCCCTACGGCGCGCAGACTGCCGTGCGGGATGAAGTAGCCGACATGGACGCCTCACTCCGCCGCACCATGGACCGGGGCCTCACCCCGGATGAGATGAAAACGGCACAGGCAGCACGGGCTGCGGCACAGGCGGCTTCTTCCATTCTCGAAAAACTTTTTGCCTGAAAAGGAGTGCATTATGGATTCCATCAGCGGATTCAATGTCAATCAGATGTTTGAAAACACCCTTCAGGGAGTCAGCACAAAAGGCTCGGAACTCAACGCCAAGATGGCCGAGCTTGCCGAAGGCGACGAACTGAGCAACGAGCAGATGATTTCCCTTCAGTTTGAAATCGGCCAGTACAACACTCTGATGGAAGCGCTTTCCACCG
>NZ_DYZA01000023.1 GCF_020741395.1 Mailhella massiliensis
AGGTAAGAGTAGTCTGATGATATATGAGCAGTTCGGAGAACTGAAGTTTAAATATCGTAATCGAGAGTTCTGGTGCTGTGGCTACTATGTTGATACGGTGGGTAAGAATAAGGCAAAGATCGCCGAATATATCAGGCATCAACTGACCGAGGATAGGCTTGGAGAACAGTTAAGTATCCCGTACGCCGGAAGCCCGTTTACGGGCCGCTGGTAACAGAAACGCAGATGCCAGGCCGTACATGCGCCTGTGAGGGCGCGGCTGGTAAGAGAGCCTTACAGGCGCACAAGAGGAACCACCGGCTATGCCGGTGGACCCCCTTTGTCAGCATGAGCGCTGGAAACTCACTCAGGGAAGATCCGGAAGAGAGGCATGCGCAAGGCCCTGAAGGGAAGGGGCCCCCGACAAGAAAGGTTTTGCCCCGGTTTTGGGGAGATGTGCAAAATATCATGTGCCGTCCTCGGAAAGAGAGCGGGCCTTTGCGCAGCATCTCTTGACATTATTTCTGTTTTGGAAGTAACGTAATTCTGCTTATGCCTCTGCGGCGTGAGTTTTGGTTTCGTGTAAAGACCAGGAGGAGGTCACCCTATGAAGAAGCTGCTGACGTTCGGCTCCGCCGCTCTGATAGTCGCCGCTTTGGCTCTGCCGGTCGGCGCCGCGCAGTTCGCACATATCCCTGCCGGGCCCATTAAAATGGAACTGACCGAAAAGCCCGTGTATTTCGATCATACCATCCATACCACGCAGGACTGCACGGCCTGCCATGCCAAGATGCCCGTCCACTTCCCCCCGCTGGCCGTTGATACGGAGAAGCAGTGTGCCGTCTGCCATCACAAGGTGGCCGGTACCACCCCCAAGTTCAAGTGCGGCACTGCAGGCTGCCACAATCCCGAGGACAAGCAGGCCGAGCGCAGTTACTTCAAGATTGTGCATGACCGCGAAATTTTCGGCAAGGGGCATGTGGCCGACTCCTGCCTCGGCTGCCACAGCGAAGTGGCAAAGACCCGTCCTGAGAAGAAGCAGGCCCTTACCGGCTGTGCCGGTTCCGCCTGTCATCCCAAGCAGAATTAAACGTGTTTCCGGTGTTGCCCCGCCTTTTCTGGGGCGGGGCAAGCCGCAAGCAGCGTTCTCTGCCGTTGCGCGCCGCCCCCGGAATGGGGGCTTTTTTTTCGCCCTTACGCAAGGCTTGCCTTTTGTCGGCAGTTGTATATCTTTGAGCCACACTTTTCTGTTACCGCCAAGAGGGGGATCATGGAAGAAAAAGCGTTTTCTTCAGAGCAGCCTGAAGAAGTCATCGAGCTTTTGGATATCGTGGGGCAGACCTGCAGCGAAGAGACCGGAAGTGTGAGCGGGCAGGAGAGCCCCGCCCCCACGGTCGCCGAGGAAGAGAAATTTGCCGCCGAGCCCTCGGGCGAAGAATATTCCGGGCCGGAAGCCATACATTCTTCCCCCGAGGAGTCCCTGCTCCAGCCCTGCGAAGGGGAAGACGAGCCTTCTCTCGAAAGGCAGAGCGATAAAGCCCCTGTGGGAGAAGAAAACGTGGAGCCGGAAGTTCTCCCTTCTGAAAAAGCGGATGTTTCTGCGGAAGAGGAGGGCGCGCTGCGTTCTCTGGAAGAGCGCCACAGAGCCGAGGTGCGGGCGCTGGAAGAGCGTCTTGCCGCTGCGGAAAAGGTCTGTGCGGAACTTGCAGAAAGCGTGGAGAGCCTCAGCCAGCAGCTTGCCCAGGCCGGGGCCATGTTCATGGAAGATGCCTCCGTTCGTCTCAATATGGAGGAAATGGTCAGCCGTATGCTTGACGCCCGGCTTCCTTCTGCCGAAGAGCAGGAAGGTTCTTCCGGTGAAGGGGATCTTGCCGTACGTTTGGAAGAGCTTGAGCGGCGCATGGAGGAAGGGCAGGCGCGCAGCGAACAGCTGGCCGCCCTTGCCGCCGCAAAAGTCATCCGCGAAGAAATAGCCGCCATAAAGGCGGAATACGCCCACTCCGCGAGCTGAAATCATATTTTCGCCGCATCCGCGGCTGTGAGCCTTCCTGTGAGGCTCGGTATTCCCTTGTGCCGAGCGCAGCATGTCTGCGCCGAAAATCCATCTGGAGTTTTTCGTTTCATGAGTTCCTTTGTTACAGGTCAGATCATCGAAGCGCGTTGCACGCGCTGTAAGGATGTGACCGGCCATGTCGTCATGGCGTGTCTGGACGGCATGCCTGTCAAGGTGGAGTGCCGCGCCTGCGGCAGTGTACATAAATATGTTGCGCCCGAGGCCCACGCCCGCCCCAAGGTGGAAAAGACCGTGAGCGTGAAGGCCGGGCACAACCGTGTGGAAGCAGTGGACGCCACAGTGAAGGCTGAAAAGCTTGCCGCCGCGCCCCG
Source organism: Mailhella massiliensis (assembly GCF_020741395.1). Taxonomy (GTDB): domain Bacteria; phylum Desulfobacterota; class Desulfovibrionia; order Desulfovibrionales; family Desulfovibrionaceae; genus Mailhella; species Mailhella massiliensis_A. Next base: position 2,365 of record NZ_DYZA01000023.1, read on the forward strand.
TCCCACCCGTGAACAGCAGCAGAGCGCACGCCGCTCGGAAGAGAATGAACAGCGCTGGAACAGCCTCGTGGCCGGACGGGCCGGCATTCCCGCTGCCTACAGCATGAATGGTTCCTTTGCCGTGGATTCTCTGGTTGATCATCCCGTGTTCGGTACGGGCGCGGTGCTGGAACTTTTTCCTCCCGATAAGATGGATGTGATGTTCAAAGACGGCGTGAAGCGTCTGCGCTGCGTCTGCTGACGCTCTCCAGCGGGAAAGGGGCCTGGGAAAGTCCCGAGACCTGTCGGCAACGGCCCATCCCCGCATTCTTCGCAACATGCCCGCGCGACAGAGCTCCGGTTGCTTCAGAGAAGCATGTTTTTCAGCAGGGCCGCCCGCGCGCCTTCCCCATGCCGCCGAAGGCCGCTTCCGTGCGGCTTTCCGGCGTAAAGAGTGCGAAAATTATGGATGGAATATCCATTTTTTGCTTGCATCCGGGAGCCAATCAGGCAACACTCTGAATACAGGACTTTTCATGGAGGCGCCATGTTCGTCTTTGCCAATCTTTTCACCACCATTGCCGGGCTTCTGAGTCTGGTGATCAATCTTTACACCTTTGTCGTCATCGTGGCGGCTTTCCTTTCATGGGTGAGGCCCGATCCCTACAATGCCATTGTCCGCACGTTGAGGGGCCTGACGGAACCGGTGTTCTACCGTGTCCGCAAGATGTTCCCCTTTGTGATGGTCAACGGTATCGACCTTTCCCCCATCGTGGTGCTTGTCGCGCTGCAACTGTTAAACGGCGTGGTCGTGCAGTCCCTGCTCCAGCTGGGGCTGCGCCTGACCGGCGTGTAAAAAGTAGAGGAGGCCGGTTTGCCGGCCTGTTCCCTTCCACCCCAACACAATGGAGTCTGTGCCATGGAAGAACGTGATCTCAAGATTGTGGAACAGTACGGCGATACTGATCCTGAACTGAAGACTCTCTGGGAAGAGCACATGCTGTATGAAAAGCAGCTTGCCAAGTACGAAGGCAAGAAGTACCTCACCCCCAGTGAAGAACAGGAAGTGAAGATGCTCAAGAAGCAGAAGCTGGACGGCAAGACCCGTCTGGCTGCCGCTCTCGACAAATATAAGAAGTAAGCGCCTTGCCCTGCTTTCCCGGCAGGGGCGTTTTTTGTCGGCCCGGGGGAGGTCCCCGGGCCGGGTGTGGCCGTTCCCGCCAAGGCGGCACGGCCATTCTTTTGTGTTTCAGGCCAAAGGCCATGGTTTGCCGTTCCATGCCGCGGGCCGGATTCCCGTCATTTTCCTTTCAAGGTATAAAAAAGACCATGGCAAACGTACGATCCACCTATACCGACAGTGTGCATTTTTATGGGCAGGAAGACCCCCGCGAACTGGTCTCCCGTTTCGGTTCTCCCTTGTATGTGTACAATGAGAACATACTGCGTTCCTGCTGCCGCGACCTTACAGGACTTTCCAGCCTTCCCGGCTTTCATGTGAACTATTCCGCCAAGGCCAATACCAATCCCGCGCTTTTGCGTATCATCCGCTCTGAAGGCTGCGTGGTGGACGCCATGAGTCCCGGCGAGCTTCATATCAACAGCCTCGCGGGTTTCACCCCTGAGGAAATCACCTACGTCTGCAACAATGTGAGCGCCGAAGAGCTGAAGAACGCCGCAGATCACGGCTGCGTGGTGAGCGTGGATTCTCTCTCCCAGCTGGAGCTTTTCGGCAAGGTCTGTCCCGGCGGTCGCGTCATGGTGCGCTTCAATCCCGGTATCGGCGCCGGCCACAGCGACAAGGTAGTCACCGGCGGCAAGAAGACCAAGTTCGGCGTGGATCCCGACATGCTTCCCGAAGTGCGGGAAATAATTAAAAAGTACGATATTCAGCTGG
>NZ_DYZA01000024.1 GCF_020741395.1 Mailhella massiliensis
CGGCGCGGTTGGTGGTGATGAAGCCGAGGTTCTTCTGTATGCCGCGCTTTTCCTCGCAGAGCTTGAGCACGTTGCCCACATATTCGGTGGGGACGTGGATATCCATGCTCACATAGGGCTCATAGAGGGCCTTGACCTTGGAGCCGTCGGGGAACTTGGCCGGGTTGTCGATGGTGAGGGTCTTGCCGTCGGTGGTATCCACCTTGTAGATGACGGAAGGGGCCGTGGCGATGAGCTCCACCTGAAATTCGCGCTCCAGCCTTTCCTGGATGATTTCCATGTGCAGCAGGCCGAGGAAGCCGCAGCGGAAGCCGAAGCCCAGCGCCGTGGAAGTTTCCGGCTCGTAGGAGAAGGCCGCGTCGTTGAGCTGGAGTTTTTCCAGCGCGGTCTTGAGGTTTTCGTAGTCTGCGGCCTCAGTGGGGTAGAGCCCGCAGAAGACCATGGGCTTCACTTCCTTGAAGCCGGGCACGGGCTCATCGGCCGGGTTGTCGCGCAGGGTGATGGTATCGCCCACACGGGCATGGCCGAGCTCCTTGATGTTGGCGCACAGAAAGCCCACTTCGCCTGCGGCGAGGCTCTGCACGTCTATGGCGTTGGGCGAGAACACGCCGAGGCGCACCACTTCGTAGTCGCGGTTGCCTGCCATGAGGTGGATCACGTCGCCGAGCCTGAGAGTCCCGTCCATGATGCGGAAGAGCACCACCACGCCCTGATAGCTGTCGTACCAGGAATCGAAGATCAGCGCCTTGAGCGGCGCGTCGGGAGAGCCTTCCGGCGCGGGCAGGCGATGCACAATGGCGTCGAGCACCTTGTCGATGTTGAGCCCGGTCTTGGCGGACACATCCACGGAGTCGGTGCAGTCGAGGCCGATGCTGTCTTCTATCTCCTTGCGCACGCGGTCAGGGTCGGCGCTCGGCAGGTCTATCTTGTTCAGGATGGGGATGATCTCATGGTCGTGGTCGAGGGCCATGTACACGTTGGCGAGCGTCTGCGCTTCCACGCCCTGCGTGGCGTCCACCACGAGCAGCGCGCCGTCGCAGGCCGCGAGCGAGCGCGAGACCTCATAGCCGAAGTCCACATGGCCGGGAGTGTCGATGAGGTTCAGGATGTATTTTTCCCCGTCCTTGTCGGTGTAGGGGATGCGCACCGTCTGCGCCTTGATGGTGATGCCGCGCTCGCGCTCCAGATCCATCCTGTCGAGGTACTGGTCGCGGGCTTCGCGGGCGCTGACCACGCCGGTGTATTCGAGGATGCGGTCGGCCAGGGTGGATTTGCCGTGGTCGATGTGGGCGATGATGGAAAAGTTGCGGATATGGTCGAGAGAAGTCATGCGTCGTCAGGGTAGAAGTTGCCGGCTTTCTGCCGTGAAAAGAAAAGGTTAGCGCATGGGGCGAAGAAGCTCAAGGCCCGGGTTACTTCTGCGCGCCGAAGCCGGGTATGGAGAGCTTCTTTTCCAGCTTTGCCAGAAGGTACGTCGCCGCGCTCACCATGACGAGGTAGTAGCAGGCCGCCACAAGGTATACTTCCGTGGGCCGGAACGTGCGCGAGACGAGCACCTTGGCTTCCCCTGTGAGCTCGATGCAGGTCACGATGTAGGCGAGGGATGAGTATTTCACAAGGTAGATGATCTCGTTGCCGCAGCCGGGCAGGGCGCGCCGTACGGCCTGCGGCACCACCACGGAAAGGATGGTCTGCCAGCGCGTCATGCCGAGGGCCTGGGCCGCCCGTATCTGCCCCTGACGGATGGAAAGCAGCGCGCCGCGTACATATTCCGACTGGTAGGAGGCCGTGCACACGATGAAGCCGATGAGCGCGGCCGCGTAGGGCGAAAGGTAGATCTTGAGCCCGGGCACGCTGGGCAGGCCGAAATAGAGCACCATGAGCTGCACCGTGAGCGGCACGCCGCGGATCACGGCCACCACGGAGTCGGTGGTGCGGCGCACCCACGGGGAGCCGAACACGCGCAGCACCCCCATGACGACGCCGATGAATCCGCCGATGAGCGCGGCGGGAATGATGAGCTGAAGGCTCATGACAAGGCCCCTGTCGAGATAGGGCATGACGCGGCCGGTGAGAAAGTCGAAATCGAGAAATTGCACCATGGCTAGCCTTCCTGCGCCGGAGATTCCCCGCACAGCTCGAAGAGGCGGGTGCAGAAATCCTGCGTGCGCGTCTGCGCGCCCGGGGCGAGCAGCTCTTCCGGCGAGCCCTGTTCTATGACGCGCCCCCCTTCCATGAAAAGGATTTCCGTGGCCACGGCGCGGGCGAATTCCATCTGATGCGTGACCATGATCATGGGCATGCCGCGGGCCGCGAGGTCGCGGATGACGGTGAGCACTTCGCCCACGAGTTCCGGGTCCAGCGCGGAGGTGGGTTCGTCGAGCAGGAGTATGGTCGGATCCATGGCCAGGGCGCGGGCTATGGCCACGCGCTGCTTCTGCCCGCCGGAAAGCTGGGCGGGGTAGAGCTTCGCCTTGTCCGCAAGGCCCACGCGGGCCAGTTCCTCATGGGCGCGGGCAAGGGCGTCCGCCTTGGTGAGGCCGCGCACCTTGCGCAGCGCAAGCGCCACGTTGTGCTCCGCCGAAAGGTGGTCGAACAGGTTGAAATCCTGAAAGATCATGCCGACGTGCTGGCGCAGCTCGTAAAGTTCCTTCGTGTTCTTGAAGTCGATGCGGCGCTCTCCGAGCCAGATTTCCCCTTCGTCCGGCTCCAGAAGGCAGTTGATGCACTGCAGAAAGGTGCTCTTGCCCGCGCCGGAAGGGCCGATGAGCACCTTCACGTCGCCGGGGCTCATGCTGATGGAACAGTCGTCGAGAATCTTGCGGCCGGTGAGGGATTTGGAGAAATGTTCCGCGCGGAGAATGGGAGTGTCGTTCTGGGCGTTCATGATGCGTTCCACACTACATGCCGGCGCTGTTGTAACCGGGGATGCGGGCTTTGTGTTCGAGGCGGCGGAGCAGAGTCACGCCCGCCATGGTTATGGCGAAGTAGATGAGGCCGGCGGTAATGTAGAGCGGCAGGTGCTCATAGGTGCGCGAGGCCACGAAATGGGTGCGGGCCATGATTTCCGGCGTGCCCAGGGCAAAGCACATGGCCGAGTCCTTGAGCAGGATGGAATATTCGTTGGACCAGCCGGGAATGGAGAGCCTGAGCGCCTGCGGCAGTATGACGTGCCGTATGGTCTGGCCTTTGGTCAGGCCGAGGGCCTTGCCCGCCTTGAACTGCCCCGAAGGCAGGGAAAGGATGGAGCCGCGGAATATCTGGGACTGGTAGGCCGCGCTGGTCATGCCGAGCACGATGCATGAGGCCCCGATGGTGCCGATATCCAGCCCTATGAGGCCGAACAGCCCGTAATAAAAGAGAAAGAGCAGCAAAAGCACGGGTACGCCCCGGAAAAACCATACGTAGAAGCCCACCAGCATGGCGGCGGGCCGGGGAGCGTAGACCTGCACCACAGCCATGGGCACGCCGAGGCAGAAGCCCAGGGAAAGCGCGCCTGCGACGAGAACGATGGTGACCAGCGTCCCTTCAAGGATATAGGGGAAAGCTTCGATGATGGTGGATAGGATATGCACGGTTTATCCTGGCGGGATTGACGGGGCCGGGCGGCGCCGGGCGAAGCTTCGTCCGGCCCTGCCGGAAAAAAGGCGCGAAAAAGGAGGCCGGGAGGGCCTCCTTGACGCAGGCGTATTACTTGGTGAGGTACTTGGCCTGGAGTTCCTTCCAGTACGGGTCGGCCTTCAGCTTGCGGTAGCCTTCGTTCACGAGGTCGAGAAGTTCCTTGTCGTCCTTGCGTATGGCCACGCCGAAGAGGTCGTCGTCGGCAAAGGTACCCGCGATCTTCACGGCCTTGCCCTTGTTTATGGCGTCGTTGGCGGGGGCGCTGTCCATGGCTATGGCTTCAATGCGGCCGTTCAGAAGGTCTTCCACGGCAAGGGGCGCGGAGTCGTAGAAGCGCAGTTCATACTGGAGCTTTTCTTCCACCTTCCGGGTTTCGAGTAGCTCATGTTCGTTGGTGCCGCGCTGCACGCCGAGCTTGGTCTTGCCCTTGATTGCCTGCTCGGCAGTAAGGGAGGAGCCGGCGGGGACGAGAATGACTTTCTGGATGGTGTAGTAAGGTTCGGAGAAGGCCACCACGGCCGCGCGCTCGGGGGAAATGCTCATGCCGGAGCAGACCATGTCGATCTTCTTGTTCATGAGCGCGGGGATGATGCCGTCCCAGTCCATGGGCTGATGGGTGATTTCAAAGCCCATGGTCTTGGCGATCCAGTCCATGGAATCCACGTCGAAGCCGGCGGGCTTGCCGTCTTCGCCGACGTAGGCGAAAGGAGGATAGTTGGCGTCGATGCCGTTGACGTAGGATTTCGCCTGGGCGCCGGCCGCCATGCACAGCACGGCGAGAGCGGCAAGGATGCAGGAAAGACGTTTCATAGCTGCCTCGCGGAAAAGTGAAAAGGTGATGTTTTGCCTGCGAGGCAATATACAGGAAAACAGCGGCACAGGCAATACAAAGCCGGGCGCGCAACGGGAAAAGGCGGCCTTCCGCGCAGGAAAAGCCGCCTTCCGGGGAACAAAAAAGAGCAAAGAGAGAAGGGCCGGGCGCATGTCCGGGCCCGGAACGCCGTGAGAGGCGAAAAACGCCCCCTCTCCACCCGGAAAGGGGGCGTCTGTCGGGAAGTGCCGTGCGCGGGGAATGGGCCGGACTTACCGGAACTCTTCGGGGCGCGGGGCGTGCCCTGCCGCAGCTTCGGCCCGCCGGAGCTCTTTTCGGGGCCGTGGGGTTCAGGCAGGCTTGTGGGGCAAGGGGCATGCGCCGGGCGCATCCCGGCGTTTTTGCCGCATCTTCGGCGGACATGGCGGCAGCGCCTCTGCCTATCCGGCCAGAAATTGAAGCAGCGCTTGAACTTTTGGCCGTGAGGGGCTTTTGCAGGCAGGCTGCTCCCGCCTTTTGCCGAAACAGGCCCGAAAGCGCGTGCCGCCTCAGGCCTTTTCCCCCTGAGCGTCATTTTTCGGGCGGGAGAGCGTGTCCTTGATCCATGCGGGCACGGCCACGGGGCGGCCTTCCTTATTGACCACGGCGTGCAGCGTCATGCCTTCGCAGAGCAGTTTCGTGCGGTCTTCATTATAAATCTCATACTGGAAGCGCACCGAGGCCCGCCGCCATTCCGTAATGTGCGCGTGTATCTGCAGAAGCTCGTCGTAATGCGCGGGCGAGCGGTAGCGACATTCCACTTCCCTCACGGGCAGCATGAAGCCCGATTCCTCTATTTTGCCGTAGCCTATGCCTGCCTCGCGGCACAAAGCGCCGCGGGCGCGCTCGAAAAAGTGAATGTATTCCGCGTAGTACACTACGCCCATGGCGTCGGTTTCGCCATAGGAAACATAGTGGGGGAGCCAGATTTCGGAAAAGGTTTCTTCCATGGGCGTCCTTGAAAAGCGTCGGCCGCCCCGGAAGGGGCGGGTTGAGGTAGAAAAAGGAGCAGGGCGGAAAAGGGCCCTCCTCCCCGGGGAGGAGGGCCGGAAGGACGTTCTGCGGTAAGGGGGCGCGTTTTTCCCCGCAGAGGAAATCCGTGTTCATCCGTGATACGGCGTTTTCCCCGCGGGGAGCTTCTTTCCCGGGCTTTGTTCCGACGGAAGGGGCAACCGCCTGCCCGGAAAGGGTAAGGAAGCGCCCGGCCGGAATTACATGCCCTTTTTCACCAGCGGCCCGCTGGGGCACTGGCAGATGGGCATGACTTCCACGCGGTTGATGTTGATGTGCGCCGGGCGATGCGTGACCCAGAACACGGTTTCCGCAATATCCTCGGGGGTGATGGGGCTCGTGCCCTCATACACGGAAGCGGCGCGCTCCGTGTCGCCGTGGAAGCGCACGATGGAGAACTCGCTTTCCGCAAGGCCGGGCTCGATGTTGGTGACATGCACCTTCGTGCCCAGAAGGTCGGCCCTGAGGGAGAGGCTGAACTGCTTCACAAAGGCCTTGGAGCCGCAGTACACGTTGCCGCCCGCGTAGGGATAATTGCCCGCAATGGAGCCGAGCATGACGATATGGCCGCAATTTCTCTTCACCATGCCGGGCAGCACCGCGCGCGTGGCGTAGAGCAGGCCCTTGATGTTGGTGTCCACCATGGTATCCCAGTCGTCCAGGCTGCATTCCTGCGCAGGTTCCAGGCCGAGGGCCGCGCCCGCGTTGTTGAGCAGCACGTCCACGTCGTGGCGCTCGCCGGGCAGATTGCCCAGCTTTTCCATGACGGCATCTTTGTCGCGCATGTCCAGCGGAAGGGGCAGGAAGGCCTCGCCGAGCTCCTCGCGCAGGGCTTCCAGCCTGTCGGCGCGGCGGCCGGTGCCGGAAACGAGCCAGCCTTCGGAGGCGAAAAGGCGCGCGGTGGCGAGGCCGAAGCCGGAGGTCGCGCCGGTGATGAGGATATGTTTGGGCATGGGAAGACTCCTTGGATTAAAGGTGCGCCGGGGCGCGTAACAGGGCGGATCTTTGCCCTCTCCCCGGCGGATTCGGCGCATAAAAGGGCGTTTTCTTCCGGTTCGCGCCTCCCGGCAGGCCGCCTGCCGGGGCCGGGAAGAGAACGGGGCAAGGATAGCCGTTTTACCGGTTCATGGCAACTCGCGCCCGGCTTGACTCCGCTTCCCCCCCCTATTAAAACGGAAAGCCCGCCGGAAAAAAGGGCGCTCCGCACCCCGGAAGCGGCGGGAGAGAAAAAGGTGAAGGATTATGGATAACGACAAGTTGCAGCAGGCGGCCCTTTCCGGGGCGGAAAGCGTCGAAGAGGAAGGGCAAAGGCTTGAGCGCCTGGCCGAAGAGCAGGCCGCCCTGGCCGATGCCGCCAAGAAAAAGGCCGCCTTCTCTTCGGTGCTCTGGTCGGCGCTTCTCACCGTCATCAAGCTGGCGGCGGGCCTTTCCACCAACAGCCTAGGCCTTCTTTCCGAGGCTTTGCACAGTACGCTGGATTTTGTGGCCGCAGGCATCACCTGCCTTGCCGTGCGCATTTCCGCCCGGCCTGCGGACGAGCGCCATCCCTACGGCCACGGCAAGGCCGAAAGCCTCGCCGCGCTTGCGGAAACGGCCCTGCTCATCGTAACGTGCGCATGGATAGTCATGGAGGCCGTGGAGCGGCTCTTTTTCGGCGCCGGGCCGGTGGAGCCTTCCTGGTGGGCCTTTGCCGTGGTGATTATTTCCCTTGCCGTGGATATCAGCCGCTCCGCCATGCTCCGCCGCGTGGCGCGGGAGCACAGGTCCCAGGCCCTTGAGGCGGACGCCATGCACTTCACCACCGATATCTGGTCTTCCGCCGTGGTGCTCGCGGGCCTTGTCTGTGTGGCCCTCGCGGCCTTTGTGGAGCCGGATTCCCTGCTCCATACCGTCCTTACCCGGGCCGACGCCGTGGCCGCCCTGGGCGTGGCGGGCATCGTGCTCATGGTGAGCTGGCACATGGCGCGCAACGCCGTGCTCACGCTCATGGACGGCGGCATGGGCGAAGAGGCCCGCCGTGTGCGCGCGGCCCTGGCCTCCGGGGCCCCGGCCTATGCGGCCAGAAGCGTGCGCGTGCGCGAGAGCGGGGCGCGGCATTTCGTGGATCTTGTGGTCTCCGCCCCTTCCAGCTTCCGCGTGGACACGGCCCATGAGGTGAGCACCATGCTGGAAAACATCGTGCGCGGCGTGCTGCCCGACGCCGAAACTACCGTGCATGTGGAGCCGGAAGAGGAAAACCGCCGCGACTTCTACGCCACCTCCTACCGCCTCGCCGCCGTGCACAGGCTCATGATCCACAACCTGCGTCTCGTGGTGCAGGAAGACGGCATGCATGTGGAAGTGCATATCGAGCTTCCCGACGACATGCCCCTCGCCGAGGCCCACGCCAAGGTGACGGCCTATGAAGGCGACCTGAGAAAGCGTGTGGGCGCGGTCTATGTAGTTTCCCACATGGAGCCCCGGGGCAGCCGGGCAAGAGGCTCGGCCCCGGTGAGCCTGGAAAAAGTCACGCAGGCCGTGGAAGAGGCCCTCGCCGCTTCCCCCCTGCACGACGCCCATCACCTCCATGTCCACACCGGCGAGGAGGGCACTTCCGTCACCTTCCACTGCCGCTCCTGCGCGTCCACCGTGGGCGAAGGCCACAGCCTCGCCACACGCCTTGAGGCCGATATCCGCGCGCGCCTCCCGGAGCTCGGGCAGATCGTCATCCATGTGGAGCCGGAAGCGGGAAGGTAACATGGCGGGGAAGGACTTTTCTTCCCGGGGCGTCGGCACGGGCGTCGCCATGCTGCTTGTGTCCATCACCTCCACCCAGCTCGGCTCCGCCTCCGCCAGGTTCCTCTTCGCTTCCGTGGGGCCGGAAGCGGCCGTGGCGCTGCGCCTTGTCGCCGCAACCCTCATTCTCTTCGCCGTCCTCCGCCCGTGGAAACACATGCCGCGCGGAAAGGAATGGAAAAACGTGGTGGTCTACGGCCTTGCCATGGCCTTCATGAACGGATGCTTCTACCAGGCCATTGCGCGCCTTCCCCTCGGCATCGCCGTGGCCGTGGAGTTCTCCGGCCCGCTCCTCGTGGCCGTGTGCTCCTCCCGCCGATGGGCCGACTTCGCGGGCATGGCCATGGCCGTGGCCGGCATGATCCTCATCCTGCCCGAAAGCGGCATGGAAGGCGGCATCGACCTCGCGGGCCTCCTCTTCGCCCTCGGCGCTGCCGCAGGCTGGGCGGGCTATATCGTCTTCGGCCGCAGGGCCGGGGGCGTGGGCATGAGCGCCGCCGCCTGGGGCATGCTCGCAGGCTCCTTCGCGGCCCTGCCCTGGGCCCTCGCCGTGCGCGGCGCGGCCCCCTTCATGCCCGCTTCCCTCGCCGAAGTCCTCCCCCTCGCCCTCTTCGTGGGCCTTACCGCCTCGGCTCTCCCCTATGCCCTCGAAATCGTGGCCCTGCGCCTCGTTCCCCCCCAGGCCTACGGCGTGCTCATGAGCCTTGAACCCGCAGCCGCCGCACTCTTCGGCCTCATCCTGCTCGGCGAAGCCCTCTCCCTCCGCCAGTGGGCCGCTATCGCCCTCGTCGTCGGGGCATCCCTTATCGTAACGCGGAAGGCCGGGAAGTAGGAAAGGCAGGTGGGGCCCCGCCTTTTACCGGGCTCTGCGTTTTTTCCAGGCCACGGAGAGTAAGCCGTCGAGGATGGACCAGGGGTTGGGGGGGCAGCCGGGGACGTAGATATCGACCGAGCCTTCGGGGAGGACGGATTCCACGCCGCCGCAGCCTTCGCGGCTTCCCCGGAAGGTACCGCCGGAAATGGCGCAGGTACCGACGGCTATGACGATTTTGGGTTCGGGCACGGCTTCCCAGGTATCGAGCAGGGCCTTACGCATGTTTTCGGTGACGGGTCCGGTGACGAGGATGCCGTCGGCGTGTCTGGGGGAGGCGGCGTATTCTATGCCGAAGCGGCCGAGGTCGTAGATGAGGGTACCGAGCACGTTCACGTCGTCCTCGCAGGCCATGCAGCCGCCGGCGCTCACTTCGCGCAGTTTGAGGGAGCGGCCGAAGAGGGAGAGGTCGCGTTTTTGTTCGCCCGGGGTTTTGCGTATGCCGGGGGTACAGATATCTTCCGGCGCGGGGCCGCGCACGATGAGGGCCTCGCGGCTGTATGCGGCGATGCGGTGTTCGTGGGTGAAGGTGATTTTCTTTTCCGGGCAGGCGTTTTCACAGGCGCGGCAGAAGAGGCAGCGGCCCATGTCGAGTTCCGGCCCGGAAGGCAGGATACGCATTGCGCCCGTGGGGCAGGCGGCAAGGCAGGCGCGGCTTTTGCATGCCTTGCAGCTTGTGGGGGTGAGGGAGGGGAGCCCGGCGAAGCGCGGGCTTATGGAAGGCAGGGTGAAGGGATAATCCAGCGTGCGGTAGCCCTGATGGAGGCGTTCTCTGATGATGTTCAGCATGGCGTATTCCTTACAGGTCGTGCCCGCAGTAGGACAGATTGAAGCTCTTGTTGCACAGCGGGAAGTCGGAAATCTGCTCATCGCGGAGGGCCATGGCGAGGCCCGTCCAGTTGTGGAAGGAGGGATCCACCACCTTGTAGGCCAGGAAGCGGCCGTTTTCCCCGGTGATGCCCACATGGCAGATTTCCCCGCGCCAGCCTTCCACCTGGGCCACGGCGAGGCGGCCTTCCGGGAGGAGGGAGGGCATGGGCGTGCGGCAGCCTTCCTCCCCGCTGGTAGCGGCAAGAACATGCAGGTCGGCTTCGGCGGAAGCGGCGGAATCGTCCAGCTCGTTGCTGCGGATGAGGGTGCGGGCGAGCACGTCGCCGGTGGTGCGCATGCGTTTTTTGAGCGCTCCCTGTTCCAGGCCGGAAAGGGGCCAGTCCATGCGGGCGTCCATATCCACGCCCGAGGCGCGGGCGGCCAAGCCCACAAGGCCGAGGGCGCGGGCGTCCTCAAAGGAGACAGTGCCCGTGCCCGTGAGCCGGGCGAGCACGCCGGAGCTTTCCAGCATCACGTCCACGCTTCCTCTCGCGTCGCGGTAGGCGGCGCGTACGCGCTTTGCCAGCGCTTCGCCGAGCACGGAATCAACATCCCACTTCACGCCGCCCGGGCAGAGCAGGTTGCGGCCGAAGCGGCTTCCGCACAGCTCGGAGGTGATGTTGAGAAAGTCGCCGGTAATGCGGCCGTTCCATGCCGAGGTGGGCAGGAAGCCCGTATCGCCGCCTATGGCCCCGAGGTCGCGGGTATGGTTGGCGAGCCGCTCAAGCTCCAGCGCCAGGCGGCGGATGCGCTGTGCCCTTTTCGTGGGCTTCACGGAGGCGAGCCGCTCAAGCACGGTGCAGTACGCCGTGGCGTGGCCTATGGCCGTATCTCCCGCAATGTTTTCCATGAGGGGCAGAACAAGCTTTTCCGGGCTGTGCAGGATGAGGTGCTCCACGTCGCGGTGCTGGAAGCCGAGCTGGATTTCCAGGTGCATGACGTTTTCACCGTAGCACTGGAAGCGGAAATGCCCGGGTTCTATGACGCCCGCATGCACCGGGCCCACGGCCACTTCGTGCACTTCCGGCCCGTCCACGCGGTAATAGGAGGTTTCCGCCGGGCCGGGGCGCAGGGCGCGGCTGCTCCCTTCCTGCGGGCGGTAGCGCACGGGCTTGAGCCAGGGGTGCCCCAGGGGCTGCACGCCCCAGGCCTCGAAGATTTCCCTCTCGAAGAGATGCGCCTGCGGGCAGGAGGGGGTGAGGGCGTCGTAGCGTTTCCCCGGCAGGGCGCGCACGGCGTCGAGAAGGCGCGTCGAGGCGTCGGCAAGGATGCAGACAAGTTCCGTGCCTTCCCTGCCCGGCAGGCCGAAGAAGGCCAGGATGCGCCAGCCTTTGCGGCAGCGGCCGGCAACGGAGCGGCAGAGCTCTTCCATGGGAAGGACGGGGATATCGGCCCAGGCGATGGATTCTTGATAGTGGAACATCAGGCCCCCAGAAGCGCGGCGGCGCGGTTGAGCGTTTCCACAAGCCAGTCCGGCACATAGAGGCCGAGGCAGAGCACCATGAGGCAGAGTGCGGCGGGCGGAAGCACGCTGAAGAGGGATTCATGGTAGTCCATGGGCACGTCGCGCGGGGGCGTGCCCTGGGCCATGCGCAGCACGGGGATGGACATACCCACGAAGATGACGGCCAGCGCGGCGAGGTAGACAAAGGCCACCGTGAGGCCGCCGTGGGCGAAGATTCCCTTCAGGATGGTGAATTCACTGATGAAAAGCCCGAAGGGCGGGGAACCGACAATGGCGAGGAAGCCCGCCGTCCACAGTGCGCCGGAAAGGGGCATGTCCTGCCGGAGGCCGCGCACGTCGTAGCTTGAGAGGGTGTGGTAGCGGGTGAGGATGTTGCCCGCCACGAGAAAGAGCATGCATTTCGTGAGGGAATGGCACACGGCGTGCAGCATGCCGCCGAAGAGCGCGCCGCCGCCCACGCCGAAGGCCAGGGCGAGTATGCCCATGTGCTCCACGCTGGAATAGGCGAGAAGGCGCTTGTAGTGCCCCTGTCCCACGATGAACACGGCGGCCGTGACCATGGAAAAGAGGCCGAAGAATACGAGAAGGCCGCCGCTGAAGTCGCCGAGACCGGCGGCGCGCATGATCTGATGGCCGCGCAGTATGCCGAGCAGGGCGCAGTTGAGCAGCGCGCCCGAGAGCATGCCCGAGACCATGGAGGGGGCCTGGCTGTGCGCGTCCGGCAGCCAGGTGTGCATGGGGGCGAGGCCCATTTTGGTGCCGTAGCCCACGAGAAGGAAGATGAAGGCGGCCTTGAGCCAGAGCGCGCGGCCCGTGCCCTGCACCTCGCGCGCCCTTGCCATGAAGGCGGAGAGCTGGTCCATGCCCTCGGCCGCAGGGGCGGCGGGGTTGTGGAAGGCCACGCTCATGAGGATGTTGCCGAGCAGCGCAAGGGCGATGCCCACGGAGCAGATCATGAGGTATTTCCAGGTGGCTTCCATGGAGCTCTGGTGCCGGTGGAAATAGATGAGCGGGGCCGAGGCCAGGGTGGTGATCTCTATGCCCACCCACAGTGCGCCGAGGTTGGCCGTGGCGGTGACGAGCGTCATGGCGGCCACGAAGAAGCACAGGCAGGAGAGGAAGCGCGTTTCCGGCGCGTTGGTGAAGAGCTGGCCCTTCTGAATGTCGCGCTTGACGTGTTTTTTCTCCTCCTCCCTGAGGTAGCCTACGGCGTACACCGAGGCGGCGGTGAAAAGCACGGAGGCGAGCATGAGAAAGACCACGCCGAGAGCGTCGGGCTGGAGCAGGCCGAACAGCGCCGAGGGCTTTTCGTCGTTCAGCACGGCGCGCAGGGTGAGGCAGGAAAGGGCGAGGTGGGAAAAGGCCGTGGCCGTGAGCAGGCCCCGGCGCGGCCATGCCCCGGGAAGGAACATGAGAAGCCCGGCCAGAAGCGGGATGATGAGAAGCAGCGCGAGCGTCATGTCAGTCCCTCAGGTTGCGGAAGCGCGCCACGTCGATGGAGTCGAAGGCGCTGCTTATGTGGTTTATGGCAATGGCCATGACGAATATGGCGGCAAACACGTCGAGCAGGATGCTGAGCTCGAACCACACCGAGCCTTCGGTCATGAGCGGGATACCGAGCAGGAAGATGCCGTTTTCCACCACCAGGTAGCCGACGACCTGGGCGAGCGCCTTGGCCCGGCCCACCACAAGGATGAGCCCGCAGAAGAGGGTGGTGAGGGCCACGGGGAAGAGCAGCGGGGGGAAGAGGCCTTCCGCCGCCGGGATGCGGCCTTCGAGCCACAGGGAGAAGGCGAGGCAGGCGAGGCCCCCGGCCATGGGATACATGCGGCCGAGGCGGGGGCGCACCACGGGTTCAAGGCCGAGCTTGCGGCAGACATGGCGCAGGAACACGGGAAAGCCCGCGCCCTTGAGGCAGAACACGGCAAGGGAAAGGAACACGAGTTCCGCATTGAGCTTTCCGTCCACGGGCAGGAGCAGCAGCGCGGCGAGCAGCACGCCCTGCACGGCCGAGAGGCGGATGAGCATGAGGATGCGGCCCGACCAGAGCATGATGAGGTCGGCGACGAGCAGAAGCAGTATGACGAACTGGAAGAGCGGGTACATAGGCTTACCGGACCAGAGTCAGGATGAGGACGAAGGCGGCCACGGAACCGGCGAGGCCCACCAGGGCGGGCACGACGTGCATGCGCAGGCGCGCCATGACTGATTCCACCACGCCCACGAGGCAGGCGACGAGGGCCGTGGCGCAAAGGGAGGCCGCCGCGTGCAGGGGGAAGGGCAGGGGAGGGACGACGAGGCCGATGAGCAGGGTGGAGAATATCCACAGTTTCACGGCGGAGCCGTAGAGGATGAAGGCCATGTTGGGGCCTGAATGGTCGAGCACCATGACTTCGTGGATCATGGTGAGTTCCAGGTGCGTGGTGGGGTCGTCCACGGGGATGCGGCAGTTTTCCAGAAGGAGCAGCACGCCTATGACGAACACAAGCAGCACAAGTTCGGGCCTGCCCTGCGTCCAGGCCGTGACGGGGAAGCCGTTGAACAGGCCGGAGAGGGAAAGGGAACCTTCCCCCAGGCTCCCGGCCGTGCCGATAAGGGCGAGGAAGGCCAGAAAGAGCACGGGTTCCGCAATGGCCCCGAACAGGGCTTCGCGGCTTGCGCCCATGCCCTCGAAGGGGGAACCGGTATCGAGAGCTGCGAGCACGGTGGCGAAGCGCCCCATGCCCAGGAGGTAGGCGCAGAGTATGAAATCGCCCTGAAAGGCGAAGGGCGAGGATACGCCGCCGAGGGGCAGCAGGGCGAGTGCAGCCGCGGCCGAGGCCAGGGCTATGACTGGCCCGGCGGAGAAGACCCAGGTTGTGCCTTCGCCTGTGACTTCTCCTTTGAAAAGGAGCTTGGCGATATCGTAGTAGGGCTGAAGCAGGGGCTTGCCGTGCCTGCCTGCAAAAAGCGCCTTGACCTTGGCGATGATGCCGAGGGGGAGCGGCGCGAGGATAAGCGCGAGCACGAAATGCGCGAGGTAGAGCTGCATGTCCATTACGCCACCCCCCAGATGAGCAGCGCCACCAGCGTGACGAGAATGTAGAGGATGTAGATGTTGACCAGGCCGTTCTGCACGATTTTCAGCGCGTTGCAGGCGCGCTCCATGAGCTGGAAGAGCGGCGTGTAGCCCTTGCCGCGCACCACGTCCGGCGCGTCCACGCCCAGGGAGGCGCGGGCGGGGAAAAGCCCTTCGCCCTTCACCGCGCGCACCCTTGTGCCCATGACGGGCCCGAAGATGCGGGTGGCGGGTTCCGCGAAGGATGCGGGAGTATACTGGATGCGGCTTGTGCCGTACTGATAGCCGCAGCCCCACACCGGGCCGCGCTTCACGCCCCTGCGCGCAAGGAGCATGCGGCGTATGAGCGCAAGAACAAGTACAAGGCCGATGCCCGCCCAGCCGAACAGGGATATGTTGCCGAGCAGATGTTCCGTCTGCGCTATGGCGAGGCGCGCCCCTTCCGCCACGCCTTCATGCATGGCGGGAATGAAGTCCAGCGTGGGCTGGACCATGGCAAAGGCCAGGGGCGCGAAAAGCCCGCCGAAAAGGCATGCCGCCGCCGGGATGCACAGGGGCATGAGGAGGCGGTTTTCCGGGACGTGGGGCTCGGCGGCGAAGCGGGTGCGCGCCTGGCCGAGGAAAGTCATGCCGTAGGCCTTGATGTACACTGCGGCGGAAAGGCCGCTCGTGAGCATGAGGGCCGTCAGGCAGGCGATCATGGCTATTTTCTGCTCAAGTCCCGGGAGGGAAAGGGATGCGGCCATGGAAAGGGAGAGCACAAATTCCCCGGCAAAGCCGTTGAACGGCGGCAGGCAGGCGATGGACGCCGCGCCCAGCGCGAAAAGCGCCCCCAGGAAAGGCATTTTCTTCTGCAGCCCGCCGAGGCGCGCCATGTCCGCCGTGCCCACGGCGTGCAGCACTTCGCCCGCGCCGAGAAAGAGCAGGCCCTTGAACGCGGCGTGGTTCAGCATGTGGAAAAGGCAGCCGGAAAAGCCCAGCGCCGCCGTCCACGCGCTGCCGTTGTGTATGCCCACAAGCCCGATGCCCGCGCCCATAATCATGATGCCCATGTTTTCCACGCTGGAATAGGCGAGCAGCCTTTTCAGGTGGCTCTGGGCAAGGGCCTTCAGTATGCCCATGAGCGCCGTTGCCGCGCCCAGGGCCATGAGCAGCCAGCCCCACCAGAGGGGCATGGAGTCCGCAGGGCCGAAGAAGTCGAAGGAGCGGATGATGCCGTACAGCCCCGCGTTCAGCATGGCGCCGGAAAGCAGGGCGGAAACGTGGCTCGGAGCCGCAGGATGCGCCTCCGGCAGCCAGACGTGCAGGGGAGCAAGCCCCGCCTTGGCCCCGAAGCCGAAAAGCGCAAGCAGGAAAAGCGCCGTGGCGTTCGCCGGATGATGCATGGCCATGGCGGAAAAGAAGGTGGAGCCGCTTTCCTGCCACAGGAGCGCAAAGAACGCGATGAGCAGCACCGCACCGAGATGAGCCGCCACAAGGTACACCCACGAGGCGTCCTGCACCAGCCGGTCGCGGTCGTTGAAATCAATGAGGAAGAAGGGCGAAAGCGACATGATTTCCCACGCCAGCATGAAGAACACCGCGTCCCTCGCCGTCATCACGCACGTCATGCCCAGAAGAAGAAGGAGATAGAAAAGCCAGTGCGCCCCGAGATTGTGCTCGGAAGGGTCGCTGTGCCTGAGCGATGCGCAGCCGGAAAGTGCGCAGGTGAAGCCCAATACAAATACCGGCAGAAGAAAAAGCCGCGAAAGAGGGTCGAGCCCCAGCGCAAAAGCCCCGCAAGGCAGCCCCCAGGGCAGAAGAAAGCTCTCCGCACTGCTCCAGCCGCCGGAAAAAAGCCCGTGCAGGCCCAGAAGGCACGCGACCGCCGCCGCCCCCGGCCCGAATACGTTGGCCGTCCTGTTCGTGGCTGCGCTCACCGGCCGCAGGGCCGTAAGCCCCGTGATCAGCGCGCCCGCCGCCATTACCAGAAGGGCGAGAAGAAGGCTGTCCATACATTCCCCAAGATGCTAGACGTGAAGCTCTCATGAAAAAGAGAGGCGGCCACACGTTAGACCCCTTGCCCCGAAAAGGCAAGGGCAACAGCACAGGAAATGCCGGAAAAGCGCGCACAGGCAAGCCGTGGCGCGGGCCCCTGCATCCGGCAGGGCCGCGCGCAGAAAAGGGCAGAAGCCCCTTTTCGACGCCCGGCTTTTTGGAGCGTTTCGGAGAGGGACGAAATTTTTTTGCCGCCCATACGGACAGATGCGGGAAAGATTTGCCCCGGCGTGCTCCTGCCGCCAAATCGGTGTGAGCGCGTCGTGCAGGGCCGTCCCGGCGTTGCGGGCCGTGGTGTCAAAGGAAGGACGGAAAAGATGTTTTCGGGCAAAATTCCGGGCCGCCCTTCATGCTGCCCGTACTTTAAGGCATCGCCTTTTCTCAACGCTCCTTCGGCGTCGGAGGGCAGAGGAATCGCGCATGCCCCGGCCGAGTTCAGGCGATGTACCCCCGGCGCCCGCGTTGCCGCAGGCGCCGGGAGCGGGAAGTTTCGGAAAGGCCCAGAATTTCCAGTGGATCAGCAAAGCGCCCGTCACCCTTTGCGCGCGCCGGTATAGCCCTGCACGCCGAGGCCGAGGGTGAGCGGCAGGTCTGCGGAGGGTGTGGGGGGCAGGCCTATGCCGGTATCGCCTTGAGGTTCGGGCTGTCGATGGCGAAGCCGCTGGCCGCGGCGTGCGCCCTGCCGTCGAACTCGTGTTCCCATGCCGCGCCGATGCAGGGGCGCAGATGTTCGTTCACGATGCGGGAGAGGCGTCCGCCGAGGCGCAGGTGCTCGCCTGCGGACAGGGTCAGGCCTTCTCCTTCCTGCAAGGCTTGCGTTGTCGGCGATGTTCCGGACATGGCCGGGACCGGCATGCAGTCCGTAATAGGCGGAACTGCCGTCGTAGGCGGCCTGCCTGCCGGAGAATTCACGCAGGCCGTGTCGTAATCGTTGTGCTGGGAGCCTGCGCTGTGGGACGCAGAACGCCGCCGCCCGCATACCAGGCGTCGCCGTGCACGGATGATGTGTTGATGAATGAGTTCCAGGGGGCGTAGGAGCCGTTGCCGTCTTCAAAGAACGTGCCGGGGGTGAGAGGCGCGCTTCAGGCAAGGCCGGTGAGCAGGGACAGGCTCTTCATGTCTATGCTCGAACCGGTGCCGTATCGGCGAGGAGCCGGAAATCGTGCCGAACCCGGCAATCTTGTAGGAACTCGCCTTGGTACGGTGATCCTGGCTTAAACGGAAACGCCGCCGGGAAAAGCCCGGCGGCGGTGTGGGAGAAAGGAGGCTCAGGCAGGCCTGCGCGTGATGCGCCGCGCAGAAGGCCGCCGTTCAGCGCCCTGCTTTTCAACGATGAAAATGCGGTTCGCCGGCCTTGTAATCGGTATAGCCTTCGAGATACCACACCTCTTCCATGTTCCTGCCGGCACGGGCAAGGATATCGAAGGCCGCAGCCGCGCGTCTGCCGGAGCGGCAGAGGATGAGCACGGGCTTTTCTTCAGGGATATCATCCGCGCGGGAGGCGAGTTCTTCCAGAGGAATGAGCAGCGCGCCTTCCGCATGCCCTTCGGCAAATTCCCCGGGGGTACGCACGTCGAGAATTACGAGATCATCCTGAAGATTCTGCACTACTTCCGTGGCCTCGGCGGGGCTGAGCCTGCCCGGTTCGGGCAGCTCCCAGGCAAGGCAGGGGGTAGCAAGAAGCGTGAGGCAGAGCAGGACGGTTGCACAAAGGCGGGAAAGGGACATAAAAACTCCTTAAAAAGCAGCAACAGGACAGTTGCTTCCTTGCAGCGCCATGTTACTTTAAAAAGCAGCACGCGCCGTAATGACAATACTTTCACCATCGGGAAAGACGCCTTGGGCCGGAAATCCTGTATGCCGGATATTGTGCACAAGCGCAAGCCTCAAAAATACGGCATTAATATGTATTTTTTCTGATTTTCCTTGTGGAGAGCGGATTTTTACGTTTGTAACGATTTCTTTCAACGGGTATACCGTCGTCATGGCGGTTTTGCGCGTGCTCCGGAGGGCGTTGCGGCATCCTTGCGCCGCGTGGGAGAGCAACATTCGGGCGGAAAAACGGGCGGCCTTTGCGCTGTTCCCGCCGGGCGAAGAGCTGCCCGGCGCACAGAAGGGGCGCTTCGGCGCGGAACGCGGCAGGGCTTTTCCCGGCTTTTATCAGCGAAGCTGCGGACGCGCACCGTGGCGGCAAAAAAGTGGAGCGCGGCTCCTTGCGCTGGGCGCAATCCTGCGGGTTCTCTGCGGCTCCCTTTGTGCGCGATCACGTCGGCGGCAGGGCGGGTTGCCCCGGCGAGTCGTCCTTTTCCTGGCCGGACGGGGGATTTCGGGAAGGGCGCGGCAGGGCAGAAGGCTCGGTGTGGTGGTCCTGTCTGCGCGGGGAGAGGTCTGCGGGGCTCCCCGGGGGCAGAAAGCCCTCCCCGTATGGCCGGTACTTTCTCTTGCGCGCCTGTAAGATTCTCTTGCTTCCCGGACAGGCGCATGTGCGGTCTGGCCTCAGTATTTGTGCAGGCGGCCCGTAAACGGGCTTTAGGCCCACGGGATGCGCAACGCCCGCCAGGCATATCTTCGGCCGGAGGATGCCCGATGCCCAGATATTTTTGCCTTGTTCCTGCCCCGTATCCATTGAGTAAATACCGCGCAGAGTTTGAGAGGGCCATGTCGCAGCTCTCCGGACGGCCCGCACGGCATCAGGCTGCTCTTCCCTGAAATCGACGATACACATATCTTCGGCGGTATTTCCGGCAAGATAGGGATATGGCCGGGGCAACATTGCGCCTTCGTTCTCCTTGCCCCTTCCAAGTGTTCACCATATTTCGTCGGCCGCCTTTTTCTTCCCGCCTTGGAAAAGCTGCCTGCGATATTTCGGGGCAAAAGCCCTGTGCTTGTTTTCTTGCCTGTGCGCTGAAGTTCCCCGAGGCATCCTTTTGATCGGCCCGGGGCGCCGTTGCCGGGCCCTTTCTCAGAAATCAGAAGGAGTTTTTCATCACATGGGACACTATGGTTTTCCCCCTGAGAACGGCCGGGCTCCAATCAGAAAAGCCCCCGGCATTGTGCCGGGGGCTTGGGGATCAATGGTTCTGCTTGCGCAGGTAGGCGGGGCTGTCGTCTTCCTCTATGGTGAAATCCTCCGCCGGTTCCTGATACTGTTTCGCCCGTTCCTGGTAGCGCAGGTAGGCGGGGGTGTCGGTATCGTCCTGCGGATAGTCGCTGGGCAGTCTGTACCGGGACAGGATGACGGTCGGGTCGCGATGGCGGTTCTGCCGGGAATAGCCCTGCACTACCGGCGGGACATTCGCTTCGTTGCGCCCTTCGTTCATGGTTACCACGGTGCCCGTGGCCTTGGCGGGCTTTTCCGTCGCCGGTTCTATGCCCGTGGCGATGACCGTGATGCGGATCTCCTCGCTGCAGCTCTCGTCCAAAGACATGGCCACCACGATTTCCGGGTCTTCCCCGTTGGCCCCGCGCGCGGCTTCTTCGATGTAGGAGGCGGCGGTGCTGAACTCGTCCATGCCGAGGTCTTCATTGGCCGTAATGTTGACGAGCATGGCCTTGCAGCCCGTGATGGAGAGGTCTTCCAGCAGGGGGCTCGTAATGGCGCGCTTCGCGGCGTCGAGGGCGCGGTTGTCGCCCGAGGCGCGGCCTTCGCCCATGAGCGCCATGCCCTGGCGGCTCATGACGGTGCGCACGTCCGCAAAGTCGGCGTTGATGAGGCCGGGCTTGGTGATGAGGTCGGTCACGCCGCGCACTGCGTCGTAGAGCACGTCGTCGGCCTTCTTCAGCATTTCCGTAACCTTGGCGTTCTTGGGCGCAATGGCGAGAAGGCGGTCGTTGGGAATGATGACGAGGCTGTCCACATGCTGCTTGAGTTCCTCAATGCCCTTGAGAGCCGCCTTCATGCGCTTTTCGCCTTCAAAGCGGAAGGGCTTCGTGACTACGCCCACGGTGAGCACGCCCTTTTCCTTGGCCACCTTGGCAATGACCGGGGCCGCACCCGTGCCCGTGCCGCCGCCCATACCCGCCGTGACGAAGACCATGTCCGCCCCGTCCACGGCGCGGCGAATGTCTTCCACGCTCTCTTCCGCCGCCGCCTGGCCCACCTCGGGCTTCGCGCCCGCGCCGAGGCCGCGCGTCAGTTCCTTGCCGAGCTGTATGTGTTCTTCGGCAAGGGAACGGGAAAGCGCCTGCATGTCGGTGTTGGCGCAGATGAAGGATACGCCCTCCAGGCGGGAGTTGATCATGTTCTGCACGGCGTTGCCGCCGCCCCCGCCCACGCCGATGACTTTGATTTTTGCGGCCTGTTCCGTATCGGGAACCATATCGTCCATAGTTCTGTGCTCCGGGTATTCTACATGAATTGATTTAACGGATATCGCCGAACCAGCGCTTCATGCGTTCCCACACTCCGTGGAACATGCTGGATTCGGCGGCGGAGGAGGGCGCATTGGCAAAACGCGTGGGCGCTTCCTCGCTTTCTTTTTCCGCTCCATAGAAAAGCAGGCCCACGGCCGTGGCGAACTTGGGATTGTTGATCACGTCCTTGAGGCCGCCCACGTTGCGGGGATAGCCCAGGCGCGTGGGCAGCTGGAAGATTTCCTCCGCCAGTTCTGCGCAACCCGGGATGAGGGCCGCGCCGCCCGTGAGCACCACGCCCGCGCCAAGCTGACGCTTCAGCCCGGAATGTTCAAGTTCCTGATACACCAGCGCAAGGATTTCTTCCATGCGGGGCTCGCAGATTTCGGCCAGCACGCGGCGCTCCACCGTGCGCGAGGGCCGGCCGCCCACCCCGGGCACCTCGATGGTCTCTTCAGGGCGGACCATGTCGGTGAGGGCGCAGCCGTATTTGATTTTTATCCTGTCGGCCGCGGATATGGAGGTGCGCAGGCCGAAGGCTATGTCGCTTGTCAGATTGTGGCCTCCGAGGGCCACAGCTCCCGTATGCTTTATGGCATTGTTGACGAATATGGCGATATCGCTCGTGCCGCCGCCTATGTCCACTATGGCGACGCCTATCTCCCGCTCCTCCTCCGTGAGGATGGACTTGGAGGAGGCCAGAGATTCCAGCACTATGTCGGAAACGTCGAGGTCGCTCCTGTTGCAGGAGCGGATGATGTTCTGCGCCGAAGTCACGGCGCCCGTCACGATATGCACGTTGGCTTCAAGGCGCACGCCCGACATGCCGATGGGATTGGCTATGCCGCGCTGCTCGTCCACAATGTAGCCCTGGGGCAGGATGTGTATCACTTCCCTGTCCATGGGAATGGCCACGGCCTTGGCCGCGTCGAGCACTCTTTCCACGTCGTGCTGCGTCACCTCGCCGCCGCCCTTTATGGCGATGACGCCGTGGCTGTTCACGCCCTTGATGTGGCTGCCCGCGATGCCCGCATACACCGACTTGATCTCGCAGCCCGCCATGAGCTCGGCTTCTTCCACCGCCTTGCGGATGGACTGCACGGTCTGATCGATGTTGACGACCACGCCCTTGCGCAGGCCGTTGGAGGGACTTGTGCCTATCCCGATGATATCTATTCCGTTTTCGGAGGGTTCGCCGACAACGGCGCAGATTTTTGTCGTGCCTATGTCAAGGCCGACGATGAGTTCGGATTTTGGCATTGTAAGCTCCCCATGCCCTGAGCATACCTGTGAAAGGAGTGCCTTGTTAATACAGACTGGAAAAAGAGCAGCACAAAAATGCAGCATTGTCCAGCATTTTTTTGCCGGACAACACGCATGACTTGCTGTGCCGCAACACTCTGAAAGAACGGCTTTCCCGAGTCAGTTGGTGCTGTTCTGCCCCTAGCTTCCGGACTTGGTCATCCATACCTGCCCGTCCGCCGCGCGGATGCTGGTGACCATCACGGTTTCCTTTCTTTTTTCAATGTCGGTAACGACCGAGGCGATGCGCTTCAGATTGTCCTTCCAGTTCTCCACCCCGATGCTGAGCCGCAGCCGGCGCGTTTCCCAGTAGAGCTCGAAGCCCCCGCCAGCACTCAATCGTATCCACGAAATCTGGGAAATGTCAAAGGGGAAGCCCGCATGGCGGAACTCCTCCACGAACTGCGCCACCATGGGCAGGGCGTCCTCCCCGCCCGGGCCTATCTCCAGCACCGGCAGGGAGCGGAAATTCTCCGTAGTCACGGGCGCGATGAGCCGGCCCTCGGCATTGATGTAGTAGAGCGTGTTGTCCTTGCGCGCACAGAAAAGCGGCACGCGCTCCTTGATCGTGATGTGGAAGGAGCCGGGCAGTTCCCTCTTGATGGAGACATGCTCTATCCACGGGTTGGACACCAGCTTCTGTTCTGCCTCGTGCACGTTCACAAGCAGGCTGTTCTCCCCCTTGCGTATACCGCACTCTTCCAGAATGTCCGCCGTTTTTATCTGTTTGTTTCCTTCAA
Organism: Mailhella massiliensis; assembly: GCF_020741395.1. Classification (GTDB taxonomy): domain Bacteria; phylum Desulfobacterota; class Desulfovibrionia; order Desulfovibrionales; family Desulfovibrionaceae; genus Mailhella; species Mailhella massiliensis_A. The sequence goes on from NZ_DYZA01000024.1 coordinate 22,954, forward strand.
CGCTCACCTTTTCTATGGTGAAATAGGCGCTTGTGGTGCAGAAATTCCAGGCTTTCACCAGCCCCACGGCCGCGCCGTAGAGAAAAAGCGCCGCCACGGCCAGAAGGACGCTCCAGCGCACAAGGCGCAGAAAGCCCTTCGCGCTCACATGGACGGAGGGCAGGTGCAGCTTCGGGGAGCGGCGCGTCTTTTTCGGCGCTTCCTTCGTTTTCCTGCGGTTTGCGCTGCTCCTGCGCTGCCGGGAGGAAGGCTCGGCCGCGCTCTTTTTTCTCTGTGCGTAGGTGTTGCGGCGGCTCTGGCGGTTCAGCAACGACATGGCGGCCACTCCTTGACTTCGAGCTGAAGTTCCACGCCGAAGCGCTCGCGCACGGCGCGCTTCGCCTCACCGATGAGGAAAAGGGCGTCCTCGCTCCTGCCTGCCGCGCCGGAAGTTCTTTCATGCACGAGAAAATTCGCGTGCATGGGGGAGAAGTAGAGCGCCCCCCGCCTTTTTCCCTTCATGCCCGCCTGATCCAGGAGCCTGCCCGCAGATTCGCCTTCCGGGTTCTGGAATACGCAGCCCGCCGTGCGCTCGTGCACGGGCTGCACCGCCTTCTTGCGCAGGAAGTTCTCCTTCATGCGCCCGCGCACGGCTTCGGGCGTCGCCAGGGCAAGGGAAAGCACGGCCGAAACGCTCATGTACCAGGCGCAGGGCGCGACAAGGGAAAAGTGCCGGTAGCGCGCCCTCCAGCCTTCCGGCGAAAGCGTATGCAGGCCCTTTTCCGGCGTGTACACGGAGAGCGAGCGCAGAAGCGGCGCCGTGCTGCATCCGTAGGCCCCGGCGTTCATGGCCACGGCCCCGCCGAGGCGTCCGGGCACGCCCACGAGGCCCTCCAGTCCGGAAAGGCCCTTCTTCGCGCACCAGGCAAGAAGCCGGGGCATGGGCATGCCCGCGCCCGCGCGGAAAAGGACGCGCCTTGCCCCGCCTTCTTCTTCCTCGCCCAAGATTTCCGGCTCCGCGTCCTTCGCGCCGAAAAGAGGCCGCAGCACGGTGACGGGCAGCTCCCCGTCGTGGATGAGCAGGTTGCTCCCGCCCCCGAGCACGCAGGGCAGCCCCCCCGTCTGAGCGAGGGCCTCCCCGAGGCGCGCACAGTCGTCGGGCTGCTCCAGCGTGATCCCGGCAAGGGCGTATCCTCCGAGGCCGAGGGTGGTGAGGGGCGCGAGGGCCGGGCGGGAAGTGATGATCACGCCATGTTCTCCAGTACCCGGGGGCCGACGGTAGTCACGCTGCCCGCGCCCTGGGTGATGAGCACGTCGCCGGGGCGGAGGTCGTCTTTGAGCGCATCCACGATTTCGTCGAAGTTCGGCTTGTAGGTTACGTCCGTCTTCGAGAACTGGCGTATGCCGAGGGCGAGGTTCACGCCGTTCACGCCCGGGATGGGCGATTCGCTCGCAGGGTAGATTTCCGTGAGGTAGAGCCTGTCCACATTCTCGAAGGTGTGGCAGAACTCCCCGAACAGCGCCTGCGTACGGGAAAAGCGGTGCGGCTGGAACACCATGACGAGGCGCCTGCCCGGGAAGACCTGGCGGGCCGTGCGTATGGTGGCCTGGATTTCCGTGGGATGATGGCCGTAGTCGTCGATGACTGTGACGCCTTCCTTTTCGCCCTTGAGCTCGAAGCGGCGGCCCACGCCGGAGAATCCGGCAAGGCCTTCCGCGCACTTTTCCGGGGAAATGCCCGCCTGAAGCGCCACGCCTATGGCCGCGAGCGCGTTCAGGATGTTGTGGCGGCCCGGCTGGGTGAGGGTGACGTTCTCAAGAAGCTTTTTTTCCTGCCCGTCGCGGTCGCGCAGCCACACATGGAAGCGGCTTGTCGCCCCACATTCCGCAATCTCGCCCCGGATGCGGCAGTCCCTGCCGAAGCCGTAGGTGAGGAACGGGCGCTTGATGCGCGGGATGAGGCGGCGCACGCCCGGGTCGTCGGAGCAGATGATGTTCATGCCGTAGAAGGGCACCTTGTTCATGAAGGCCGCAAAGGCATCGTCTATGGCTTCCTGGCTGCCGTAGTGGTCCACATGGTCATAGTCCACGTTGGTCACCACGTTGATGATGGGGAAGAGGCAGAGGAAGGAACCGTCGGATTCGTCGGATTCCGCAATGAGGTATTCGCCCTGGCCGAGGTGCCCGTTGGAGCGGTAGGCGTTGAACAGGCCGCCGATGATGACGGTGGGGTCGAGCCCCGCAGCGTCGAAGATGGAGGCCGTGAGCGAGGTTGTGGTGGTCTTGCCGTGCGTGCCCGCCACCGCGATGCCCGTGCGCAGGCGCATGAGCTCGGCCAGCATTTCCGCGCGCGGGATGACGGGTATGCCCCGCTCCCGTGCGGCCTGCACTTCGGGGTTGTAGTCGGAGACGGCAGAGGAGCGTACCACCACCTGCGCGTCGCCCAGGTTCTCGGCCGAGTGCCCGGTGTGGATGACGGCCCCGAGAGAGCGCAGGCGTTGCACCGTCGCTCCGGTGGACAGGTCGGAACCGTGGACGCTGTAGCCTAAGTTGAGCAGTACTTCGGCAATGCCGCTCATGCCGGAGCCGCCTATGCCTATCATGTGTATGGCACGGATTTTATTGTTCATATATCACCATGTATTACTTTTTTTGTGGGAGGCGAGGGCGAGAAGCTCATCGGCCACGTCGCTTGCCGCATGGGGCCGGGAGAGGGAAAGCGCGCCCTTGCGCATGGCAAGGAGGCGCTCCCTGTTGCCGAGAAGTTCCAGGATCATGGGGGCGAGGCTCCCTTCCTCAGCCATGCGCTGCGCATCCTTCTGCGGCAGCAGTATGCCGCCGCCTGCGTCCTGCATGGCGCGGGCGTTGCCCGTCTGATGGTCGTGGGCCGCAAAGGGGAAGGGGATGAGCACCGAGGGCGTGCCCGTGGCCGCAAGTTCCGCAAGGCTGGTGGCCCCGGCGCGGCACAGGGCGAGGTCGCAGGAGGCGTAGGCCTCTGCCATGTCGTGGATGAAGGGCCGCACCACGGTGTCGGTCTCCTCCCGGCTGAAGCCCGCTTCCATGTAGCCGAGGCGCACGCTTTCATATTCGCCCGCGCCCGTCTGATGCACGATGTTCACGCCCGCTTCCCGAAGGGCGGGGAGCATGGATATGACCATGTTGTTGATAGCCCGCGCGCCCTGGGAACCGCCCATGACGAGAAGGGTTCTCCCGCCTTTTCTTTCCTGCGCTCCGAGGGCGGCGATGCCTTCGCGTATGGGGTTGCCCGTCAGCACGCAGCGTTCTTCAGGGAAGGAAGGGTCGTCTTTTCTCTGCGGCCAGGAAAGGCAGATGCGGCGCACCAGCCTGCCGAGAACCTTGTTGGCCGCGCCGGGCACGGCGTTCTGTTCGTGCAGGGCGCAGGGGCGGCCGAGAAGGTAGGCCGCAAGTACGGCGGCAAAGGCCGCGTAGCCGCCGAAGCCCATGACGGCGTCGGGCCGGAAGGAACGCACGAGAAAAAGCGCGCGCCACACTCCCGCGAGCATGGCCGCGCCCGCGGAAAGGGCCTTTACGCCGCGCCCGAGAAAGCCCCGCACGGGCAGCCCCCTGAAGGGCACGCCCGCACGGGAGGCGAGATCTTTTTCCGGCCCGTAGAGCCCGCCCACGAAGAGCACTTCCACGTCGGGATGTTTTTTCCTGAGGGCCTCGACGACGGCAAGCGCGGGGAAAATGTGCCCGCCCGTGCCTCCGGTGGTGATGATGATGCGAAAAGGCATGCCTACTCCCGCATGGTTCTTGAATAGTTGAGCAGAAGCCCGGCGCAGATCATGTTTGCAAGCAGGCTGCTGCCGCCGTAGCTGATGAAGGGCATGGCGATGCCCTTCGGCGGGACGTTGCCGAGAATGACGGCCATGTTGAGCAGAAAGCTCAGCGCGATGACCAGGGTGAGCCCGTAGGCGGAAAGCCTGTCCCTGAGGTTCCGCTGCCCGAGCGCCACACGATAGCAGCGATAGAAGAAGAGCGCAAACAGCACCATGACGACGGTGATGCCGACAAAGCCCGTTTCCTCGCCCACAATGGACATGATGAAGTCGTTGTGGGCTTCGGGCAGGTACACGGTTTTCTGTATGCTGCCGCCGAGGCCCACGCCGAAGATGCCGCCGCTGCCCAGGGCGAGCAGGCTCTGCACTATCTGATAGCCCGAGCCTTTGGCGTTGGCGAAGGGTTCGAGGTAGGCCGTCCAGCGCGCCCAGCGGTAGGGTTCCACGATGATGAGCGCCACCACGAGCACGGCCGCAATGACGAGCACCATGGCGAGATACCAGCCGCGCGTGCCCCCGCCGAGGCACATGAAGAAGAGTATGGCCAGCATGATGATGGTGCCGCCGAGGTCCGGCTGGAGCACGAGCAGGGCGCAGATGAGCATCGTGATGAGCGTGGGCGGCAGAAGGCCGCGGCTGAACTCGCGGATCATGCTCTGCTTGCTGCTCATGAAATAGGCAAGGTACATGACGAGAGCGATGCGGGCGAACTCCATGGGCTGCACCATCATGAAGTGGAAATCGAGCCAGCGCTGCGCGCCGTTGATGACGGGCCCTATGAGCAGGCACAGCAGAAGCAGCACCACGACCACGGCTATGCCCCAGTAGTGCAGCTTGTTGATGAACGAGCGCGGCAGCCAGCAGAGGAGCGCCACGAACACCCCGCCGAGCAGCATGGTCTGAAGCTGGCGGTGGAAGAAGTGGTAGGATTCGCCGTAGGTGCGCTGGCTGATGGGCCCGCTTGCGGAAAGGACGGCCACAAGGCCGACGCATAAAAGCAGAAGCAGCAGGGCGAGCAGCCACCAGTCCACCGGGCCGAAGGGCATTTCCGGTTCGGGGGCAGGCTGTTTTTTCATGCGCAGGTTCATGCAATCCTCTTCTTCATCGTCCCGGAGGGAGGCCGGGGCTCGTTGGCGGGGCCGGGACCTGCCGCCGTTTTTTTGTAGGCCGGGGGCGCGTTTGCCGCAGGGCTTTTCCGTCCGGGGGAAGGGCCCCGGGCAGGCCCGGCTACGGCCTTTCTTCCTTCATTTTCAGCACCAGCGTGCGGAAGTGCCCGCCGCGCTCCATGTAGTTCCTGTACTGGTCGTAGCTCGAAGTCGCCGGGGCGAGGAGCACCGCGTCGCCTTCCCTTGCCAGGGAGCGGGCGCGGGCAAGGGCCTCGTCCATGGTTTCATCCCAGGTGACGGGCACGGTATCCTTCCAGGCGGGCTCGAAATGCTCCCGCGAGGCCCCGTACAGGACCACGGCGCGCACATGCTTTGCCAGAAGCGGCTTCATGCCTTCCACGTCGCCTCCCTTGAACTTGCCCCCGGCCAGCAGTATGACGGGCCGCTCGAAGGCGCAAAGCGCCACCTTGAGCGCCTCGATGGTGGTGCATTTGGAGTCGTTCACATACTGTACGCCCGCAATGTCCGCCACATGTTCCAGCCTGTGGGCGATGGGCGTAAATTCCCGCATGGCGCGCGCCGCTTCTTCTTTCGTCACGCCGAAGGCCGAGGCCGCGAGAAAGGCCGCTTCCGCGTTGCTCTGGTTGTGCGCGCCGATGAGCCTTGTTTCCGGGAAGGGCCGCGCCCCGGGCGTGAGGAAGAGAACGCGCGCCTTCATGCCGAACTTTTCCGGCAGATGCCGGAGCGTGGGGGAGAGGATTGCCGTGTCCTCTTCCGTCTGCCTGACAAAGAGGCGCATCTTCGCCTCGGTGTATTCTTCCATGTCCTTGTGGAAGTCGAGGTGGTTTTCGGAAATATTGAGCAGCACGCCCACGCGCGGGCGCAGGGTGGAGCAGGTCTGGAGCTGGAAGCTCGAAAGTTCGAGCACTATGACGTCGGCCTTCTTCTCCCCGCGCCTTCTTGCGAGCACATATTCCGAAAGGGGCACGCCGATGTTGCCGCCCGTGAACACGCAAAGGCCGTGGGCCTTCAGCATGGCGGAGATGATGCTCGTGGTGGTGGTCTTGCCGCTGGTGCCCGTGACGCCGACGACGGGTTCCCCTTCCAGAAGGCGCCAGGCCAGCTCGGTTTCGGCCATGATTTCGGCCTTTGTGCCGTCCGCGCGCAGGGGAAGAAGAGGCTCGATCACGGCCTTTGCCGCCGCAGGGCTCGGAATGACGAGCTCCACGCCCTCGAAATAGGCGGGAACATGTTCCCCGCCGAACACGGGAATATGCCGCTCCGAAAGCCAGGCGGAGAAATCTTCCGGCATGTTTTCCGGCGATTTTTCCAGAAGGCGCACGCTGGCGCCCTCCTCATGGAGCAGGCGCAGGGCGGCCCTGCCGCTTCTGCCCGCGCCCACCACGGCTACAGGGAGATGTTCAAGGGAAAAGGAAGCCATGATGCACCTCAGCGCAGTTTGAGGACGGAAAGGGAAATAATGGCCAGAAGCACGGAAATGATCCAGAAGCGCACGATGATCTTGGATTCCGGCAGGGGGTGTTCCCCTTTCTGGAAGTGATGGTGCAGGGGAGTCATACGGAAGAGCCTTCTGCCGTGCGTGGCCTTGAAAAAGCCCACCTGCATGATGACGGACACCGTTTCCATGACGAACACGCCGCCCGCCACGATGAGGATGAGCTCCTGCTTGCAGAGGACGGCCAGAAAGCCCAGCACGCCGCCGAGGCTGAGGGAGCCCACGTCGCCCATGAAGACCTGGGCCGGGAAGCAGTTGAACCACAGAAAGCCGAGCCCAGCGCCCATGAGCGCGCAGCAGAGCACTGTGACTTCGCCCACGCCGGGCACGGCGGGCACCTGGAGGTACTGGGCGAAGTTCGCATGGCCCGCCACATAAATGAATATGGCGTAGACCATGAAGCACATGACGGCGGGCAGTATGGCCAGGCCGTCCAGCCCGTCGGTGAGGTTCACGGCGTTGGAGGATGCGATGAGCACCACCACGGCGAAGACCACATAGAACACGCCGAGGTCGGGCATGAACTGTTTGAAGAAGGGCACGGAAAGGCGGCTGGAATAGGCCGGTTCCATGAGCAGAAGGCTTATGGCCAGCACGGACACGATGATGAGGCCCAGCATCTTGGCGCGGGGGGAGAGGCCCTTGTTCTCATGATGGCGTATCTTGGCGTAGTCGTCCACGAAGCCCACCGCGCCGAAGCCCACGAAGACGAAGAGCGTGAGCCAGATGTACACGTTGGCAAGGTCGGCCCACAGCAGGGTGGAGGCTACGGCCCCGGCCATGATGAGCAGCCCGCCCATGGTGGGCGTGCCCGCCTTGGCCTGATGTTCCGGCACATAGGAGAGTATGGGCTGCCCCACCTTGAGGGCCGTGAGCTTTTTCAGGAACCACGGCCCGGCGAGTATGGTGAAGAGCAGGGCGCAGATGAGCGCCCCCGCGGAGCGGAAGGTGATGTAGCGGAACACGTTCAGCAGGGAAATATCCTGGCTGAAGGGGACAAGCAGGTTATAAAGCATGGTTTTTCTGTTCCATGAAGAGGGTGACGAGGCGTTCCATACGGTTGACGCGCGAACCTTTGAAAATCACAAGGCCGGGGCGCTGTGCCGCCCGGCTTTTTTCCCAATGCCCGAAGGCGGGAAGAAAATCCTCCGGCCCGGAAAGGGCGGCGAAGAAGCCTGCGAAGGAGAGGCTTTTCAGCCCTTCCTCCACTTCGGCGGCGTGAGCGCCCAGCCAGAACACGGCCCGGCATCCCGTGCCGGCGAGTTCCCTGCCGAGAGCGCGGTGCTCCTCTTCCGCCACGCTGCCGAGTTCTCCCATGGCGCCCATGACGCAGACAAGATCTTTGCCTTGCGCAAGCTCCGCCGCCGCCTCCAGCATGCGCCGGGCGGAAAGGGGATTGGCGTTGTAGGTGTCGTCGATGAGCGTCCAGCCGGGAAGTTCGTGCCGGGCGAAGCGCTGGGCCGGGAAGGGGGCATCCGCCACGCCTTTTTTTATCTCTTCGGCAGAGAGGCCGAAAAGGCGGGCCGCAGCGGCGGCGGCAATGATGTTCTCCGCCGCGTAGGGGCCGGAAAGGGCGCTTTGCACGGTGAGCTCTTCGCCGTCGAGCCACAGACCGTAGTTTCCCCGGCCCGTTTCGTCAAGTCCGAGATAACGCGCCCTGTAGGGAACGTCCTTCCCGGTGATGGAAAAGAATATCGTATCCGGCCTGAGGGCGAGAGCCTCCTTTGCGAGGTCGCCGTAATCGGCGCTCACAAGGGCCCGCCCGCCCGGCGCGAGGTGCGCCAGAAGGCGCGACTTGTAATACGCCGTGCCCTTGTCCCCGAGGCCCAGGGCATGGCCCGGACCTACGTTGAGAATGACGGCAAGGTCGGGCTCAAGGATGGGCCCGAGCTCATCCATGTCGTCCGGGCGGCTGATGCCCGCTTCCATGACCCAGAATTTTTCGTCGCCGTCCGCCGAAAGCATGGAGACGGGCATGCCTATCTGCGAGTTCAGGTTCATGCGGTTCTTTGCCGTCTTGCCGTGCACGGCGAGGATGTTGGCCAGAAGTTCCTTGGTGGTCGTTTTGCCCGCCGTGCCGGTGATGCCCGCCACGCGTCCGCCGAAGTTTTTCCGCCAGGCGCGGGCCATGCGCCCGAGGGCCGCTACGCTGTTTTCCGCGAGAAGCACCGGGGCGAGGGGCTCGCCGCGGAAGGGGTCGCGCTCGGCGAGTACTGCCGCGGCCCCGGCCTTCACGGCGGAGGCGGCAAAATCGTGCCCGTCCGCCTTTTCCCCGGGTATGGCGACGAAGATATCGCCCGGCGCAACCCGGCGGTTGTCCGTGCAGGCTCCCGTGATAGTCACGGAAGAGGGATAGAGCACCGTGGCCTTTGCGTGCCTTGCGGCCTGTTCCAGCGTCATCTGCACGAGATCAGCTCCCTGAGTATTTCCTGATCACTGAAGTGATGTTTCGTTGTCCCGATGATCTGATAGTCTTCATGCCCCTTGCCCGCCACGAGCAGGGCGTCGCCTTCCTGAAGCAGGCTCACGGCAAGTTCCAGAGCCTTGCGTCGGTCGCCTTCGCGGTAGACGTGCTTCGCCCCGGCCAGGCCGGGCATGATATCGTCGATGATAGCCTCGGGGTTTTCCGTGCGCGGGTTGTCGGAAGTGACTATGGCGATATCGCTCATCTTCGCCACGGCCTCGCCCATGAGCGGGCGTTTGGTGCGGTCCCTGTCGCCGCCGCAGCCGAACACCGTGATGAGGCGGCGGAACTTCGCGTCCCGCAGTGTCTTGAGCACATGGGCGAGGGCGTCGGGGGTGTGGGCGTAGTCCACGAAAATGCCGGCCTGCGGGTCCTCATGCCCGGCGGCGGAGGGCACGACGATGCGTTCCAGGCGGCCCGGCACTCCCGTAAAGCGGGAAAGGCATGCGAGATCTTCCACGGAAAAGCCCATGCTGAGGGCCACGCCGCAGACCGTGCACAGGTTGTTGGCGTTGTGCAGGCCGATGAGCGGGCTGTGCAGCGTCCAGTCGAGGCGCTCCTCGCGGTTTTTCTGCCAGTAGAAATGCAGGAAAAGGCCCCCGGTGTCGGCGCGGCGCACGTCGGCCAGAAGGAAGGGACGGCCCACGAGCGGGGTGCGTATGCCCACGCCCATGGCCAGGGGAAATTCCTCAAGCAGCCTGTGGCCGTAGGGGTCGTCGTTGGTGATGACCATGGCCTTGCGCCGCAGGGGGAAACTTGCGAAAAGCGCACGCTTGGCCAGGAAGTAGTTTTCCATGGTCTTGTGGTAGTCGAGGTGGTCCTGCGTGAGGTTGGTGAAGGCCGCGGCGCTGAAATTGATGCCCGCCACGCGCTTCTGGTCGAGGGCGTGGGAGGAGACTTCCATGATCACGGCCTTTGCCCCGGCCTCACGCATGGCCTGAAGGGAACGGTGCAGCGTGAGGCAGCCCGGCGTGGTGAGGGGCGCGGCCTCCTCATGCCCGGGCCAGCGGTAGCTTATGGTGCCCATCACCCCCACGGGGATGCCCTTGGACTTGTAGAGGTGCTCCAGAAGATAGGCGCAGGTGGTCTTGCCGTTGGTGCCCGTGATTGCGATCACCGGCGCCTCGCTTTTATCCGTGCCGAAGCGCGCGGCGGCCAGGGCGCCGAGCATGGCGCGGGAATCGTCGCATAGAAGCCAGGCGTGCTCCCTGTCGCCCCGCGTCTTGATGTTCATCCGGGCCATGCTGCGGGTGGGCGCGACAACACCCCAGGCTCCCTTTTCCAGTGCCATGCGTATGTGCTGCGCCGTTTTGCTGCGTTCGCCGGGCACGGCGGCGGGCAGGGCCACGAAAACATCGCCCGGCTGCACGAGGCGGGAGTCGGTCTGGATATTGCGGGAACCGGTGCGGAGTTCTTCGCAGAGCTTGGAGGGAGTGATGCGCATGGATTTACTCCTTTGCGGCGGAGGGGGAAGTTTCGGAGTGGGGAAGGGTGTCGGTGAGCCATACGGTACAGGTGCTGTCCTCGCTGATGCGGCTGCCCGGTGCGGGGCTCTGCCTGAGGACGAAGGTGCCGCTTCCTTCCATGGTGGGGATGATGCCCCTTGCGACGCAGGTTTCTATGGTCTTTCTGAGGGTGAGCCCCTGGAGGTTGGGCATGAGGGTGTTGTCCGCGAGGGCCTTCCCGGCCATTTTCAGGGCGCGCTCGCGTTCCTTTCTGGCCTTTTCCGCGCGGTATTTGGCAAGGTTGGCGAGGTATATGGCGTCTTTTCTGCGCTGTTCCCTCTGGGCGGGGGTGAGCGCCCTTTCCTGTGCCTGCTCGGCCATGGCGAAAGTAACGTCCGGCAGATAGCCGTTGTAGGCCAGGGTGCGCGAGGCCACCTTCTGGAACACGGGCGCGGCAATGGCGCCGCCGTAGCCTGTGGTGGTGGGCTCGTCGAGCATGACGTAGATGACGTAGCGCGGCGCGTCTGCGGGCACTATGCCCCCGAAGGAGGCCAGGCGCTTGCGGCTGTAGCCCCGGCCGGACTTGTCCGCCTTCTGGGCCGTGCCCGTCTTGCCCGCCACCCTGAGGCCGGGGATGCGGGCGCGCGTGCCCGTGCCGTTGCCGTCCACGGTCTCTTCCATCATCTTGAGCACGGTGCGCGTGGTTTTTTTGGAGAAAATGCGCTGGCCCGAGGCCGTCTCGCTCTGCCCCGGCTCGTCCATGACCAGGCGGAGAGGCCGGAATTCCCCGCCGTCCGCCAGAATGGTGTAGGCCTGGAGCATCTGTATGCCCGTAACGGAAAGGCTCTGGCCGAAGGATGCCGACATGAGATCAAGCTCGCTCCAGTTCCGCGGGGCGCGCAGTATGCCCCGGCTTTCGTGGATGCCTATGCCCGTTCTCTGCCCGAATCCCAGGCGGGAGAGGTAGGAATGAAGCTTGGGCACGCCCAGGGTGAGCCCTATCTTCGCCATGCCGATATTGCTGGAGCGGGAAATGATTTCCGTGGCCGTGAGTTCGCCGTAGGCATGGGTATCGTCGCGTATGGGGGCGTAGCGGGTGCGCCACACGCCGTTTTCACAGAAAATTCTGGTTTCCGGGGTGACGAGCTTCTCTTCCAGCGCGGTGGCCATGACCAGAGGCTTGAAGGTGGAGCCGGGCTCCAGGCCGTCTCCTGCGAGGCGGTTGCGGTAAACGGAGGAGCTCGCTTCCCGGTAATTGTTGGGGTTGAAGAAGGGGTACTGGGCCCAGGCGAGGATCTCCCCGCTCTCCACCTCGGAAACGAGCACGCCGCCCCAGTGCGCCCCCGAGGCGCGTACCGCGTCGGCAATGACGTCCTCTGCGATGAACTGCACCTGCACGTCGATGGTGAGGGTGATATCTTCCCCGCGCTGCTCCGAAGGCTCTTCCTTCCGGTTCAGTATCTGCTCCGCAGCGTTGCGGGACACACGGCTTTTCACGCTGGTGCCGCGCAGCCTTTCGTCGTAGGCGAGCTCCACGCCCTCAAGGCCGTGGCTGTCCACGCCCACAAACCCGAGGAGCTGCCCTGCAAGGTGCCGGTAGGGGTACACTCTTTCAAATTCGCGCGAAAGGCCGATGCCGGGTATGCCTTCCTTCTGTATGGCCGTGGCCGTGGCGTCGTCCACCTTGCGGGCGAGCCAGATGAAGGCCCGGTTCTTGCGGAATACGGCGGCAAGCTCGTCGGGGCTTCTCTTGAGCAGCGGGGCGAGGCGCTTGGCCGCATCGTTGATATCTTCCATGACGCGGGGATTGGCGTATACGGACTGACAGGCCACGCTGCGGGCCAGCACACGGCCGTTGCGGTCGAGTATGCTGCCGCGCGCCCCTTCTATGACTTCGGTATAGGTGTGCTGGCGTTCGGCCATGTCGCCGTACACGGGCCCGAGCAGCACCTGCACTTCGAAGGCGCGCAGCCACAAAAGCACCCAGCACACAATGAAAAGCGCCGCCGCATAGTGGAAGCGCTGCCCGAGCAGCCAGACCCAGCGCGCGCGCAGGCGCGCAAACAGCCCTTTGCCTTGGGCGGCAGAGGGCTGGCTGGCGGGAAGACGGCGATTGGCGCGCCGTCGCCCCGGCAGGCGGGGCGACGACGAGGAAGAGCTGTTCGGGCGCATGGGATTATTGGTTCCTGCCCGCCTTGATGCGGCGGATCTGGCCGGGATCGGCCATGCTCATGCCGAGCTGTTCGGCGGTTTTTCCGAGAACGTAGGGCGAAAGAAGGCTGTCGCGCTCCACTTCCAGCTTGGCGACGTGGGCGCGGGCGGAGTCTGTCTGCCTCTGCATCTTCTGGATGGTGTAGGCCGTGTCGCTCCTGTCGATGCTGAGCCAGGTGAGGGCCACGCCCATGATGAGACTGAACAGGATGGAGACGATGAGCATGAGGAACCAGCCTCCGGAACCGAGCGTGGCGGTGTGTGAATTCATGACAGCTCCTCCTTCTTGTACGGCGGCAGCTTTTCCACGACGCGAAGCTTCGCACTGCCGGCTCTCGGGTTGATGAGAATTTCGTCCTTTCCCGGGACGATGGGTTTCCTTGTCAGAAGCCGAGCCTCGGCGTGATGGTTGCACACGCAGCGCGGCAGGTGCGGCGGGCACAGGCAGTCGCTGCTCCAGGTGCGGAAGCGCTGCTTGACGATGCGGTCTTCCAGCGAGTGGAAGGTGATGATCGCAAGCCTGCCTCCCACGGCCAGCCTCGGCAGTATGGCGTCGAGAAAGCGTTCAAGCTGGCCGAGCTCGTCGTTGACCACCATGCGTATGGCCTGGAAGGTGCGCGTGGCCGGGTGGTTGCGCGCCGTTTCCCGCCACTTCGCGGGGTAGGCGCGCCATACGATATCGGCAAGCTGTCCCGTGGTCTCTATGGGGGCAAGCTGCCTTGCCTCCACAATGGCCCGGGCGATGCGCGGAGCCTGCGGGTCTTCCCCGTAGGTTTCGATGATGCGGCGCAGGGTGTTCACATCCGCCATGTTCACCACCGTGCGCGCCGATTCGGCCCACGGCTCCCGCTCCGCATGGGCGATGCCGCCCATGTCCATGCGCATGTCGAGCGGCGCGTCGCCGTGCAGGGAAAAGCCCCGCTCGGCTACGTCGAGCTGAAGGGAGGAGATGCCGATATCCAGAAGCGCACCGTCCACGCAGTCCCAGCCGAGGGCGTCCAGCGCGTCGGCAAAGGAGGCGTATTCCAGGGAAAAGAGGCGGCAGTGCTCCTTGTAGGGCTCAAGGCGCTTTTCGGCCCGTACGAGGGCCTGCGGGTCCCGATCCAGCCCGCAGAGAAAGGCCTCGCCCCGTGCGCGCTCCATGAGGGCCGCGGAATGTCCGGCAAGGCCCAGCGTGCCGTCGAGATAGCGGCCGCCCGGGCGCGGGGCGAGAGCTTCCAGCACTTCGGGAAGAAGTACGGAAACGTGCCCGGCGTTTTCGGCGGTGACGTGCAGGGAGGAGGAAGAACGATGAGGCATGGCGCAAAGGGGCTAGAGGGAAAAATCGATGCCGCTTGCCGCGAGCTCCTCCGTGACGCCTTCCAGATTTTCCGGCGCCATGGAAGCCCGGAGCGCGGCGGGGTTCCATATTTCAAAGCGGTCCACAAGGCCGAGAATGGTGGCTTCCCGCTCCAGCCCGGCATAGGCGCGGTGATCGGGGGAAAGCAGAATACGGCCCTGGGCGTCGGGGACGTGCCTTTCCGCCCCGCCTATGACCAGGCGGCGGAAGGCGCGCACGCGCGGGGAAGGATTGGGGATGCGCATGAATTTTTCTTCAAGCTCGGTCCAGTCCTTCCAGGGGAACGCCGCAAGGCAGCCGTCGTAGGTGGTGAGCACGAAGGCCGCGCCGGAAGACTCCGGCCCTGCGTCCTTTTCCGCCGGGAGGGCGGAACGCAGTTCCGGCGGGAGCATCAGACGGCCCTTCTGATCGAGGTTGCGGGAATACCTTCCTCTGAAAACCATAGCTCTTTTCCACTTTCTGCCACTTTTTCCCACTTTTTGCCTATAAAAAAGAAACTGTCAAGGCCGGAGGAAAGATTGTGGAGGACCTGCCGCATATATCAAAAGAAAAATCAGGAGGGGGGAGAGGAGGGTACCCTCCCTGCGGCGGGCAAGGAGGCTGCGCGCCTGCGGGCCGGAGGGCGTTTTGGCGAAGAAGTTTCCGCGCCGGGCCTGCCCTTCCGGGGCGGATGCCTGGGCGAGGCGGAGCAGAAAGCGCAGGAAAAATCCCGGCACAGGGGAGGTTGGCCCCCTTTTTCTTCCCGGTCTCATGCCCGGCGGGAAATCCTTTTCCGGGGAGCTGTGCCTCCCCCCCCGGTGCGCAGGCACAGCCGAAAGGGCGAAAAGCCCTGCGCTTCCCGGAGGCGGGCCTTCCGGCGGGAAGGCCGCCTTTTCCTTTTCCGGAACGGGGGGGGCGGGCGTTTTCTTGCCGTCGCTCCGGCAGAAGGGGCTTCGCCTCTCGACTTTTTTCCCAAAAAAGGGCAGACTGCCCGAACAACGACGGACGCCGGGGGAATGCGGGTTTTTCCTTCAGGGTATGTCAGTCATTCGTTTTTAAGGAAGTGCATATATGCGTACCAAAATTGTTGCCACCATTGGTCCTGCCACCTGTGAGCGGGAAAAAATCGTCCAGCTGGCCGATGAAGGCGTTTCCATCTTTCGTCTGAACTTCTCCCACGGTGATCCTGACTTTTTCCGCAACGTGGTTTCCAACATCCGCGATGTGGAAAAGGAATGTGGCCGCCCCCTGACCATCATGCAGGATCTGCCCGGCCCCAAGATCCGCATAGGCATCCTGCCCGAAGGCAGGATTGAGCTGCGCCGCGGCGACAAGCTCATTCTCGGCCGCGAGCGTAGGGAAAAGGAAGAGCTGCCCTTCATTCCCTTCGACCATCCCCGCATCCTTGCCGCCCTCGTGCCCGGCGACACTCTGGTGCTCGCCGACGGCGGCCTGCGCTTCAGCATTGAGGAAAAGCTTGAGGAAGAGCGCTTCCTCATGGTAGCACAGGAAAGCGGCGCCATTTCCTCGCGCAAGGGCCTGGCCCTGCCCGGCAAGTCTCTGGCCCTGCCCGCCATTACCGAGCAGGACCGCGAAAAGCTGGCCCTCGGCATGGAGCTCGGCGTGAACGCCGTGGCCATTTCCTTTGTGCAGACCGTGGAAGACGTGCAGCAGCTCAAGGCCCTGCTCCATTCCTACGGCCGCGACGACATTCCCGTGGTGGCCAAGCTGGAACGCCAGAACGCCGCCGTGGAGAACCTCGAAGCCATTGTGGAAGCCACCGACGTAGTCATGGTGGCGCGCGGCGACCTCGGCGTGGAGTGCCCCATGCCCGAGCTTCCCGCCCTGCAGAAGCACATCATCCACACCTGCAACCGTGCGGGCAAGCCCGTCATCGTGGCTACGCAGATGCTGCTTTCCATGGTGAACACCCCCGTGCCCACCCGTGCGGAAGTGACCGACGTGGCCAACGCCGTGCTCGACGGCGCCGACTGCGTCATGCTTTCCGATGAAACCGCCGCCGGCAACTATCCCATCGAGGCCGTGCGCTACATGCGCAAGATCACCGATGAGGCGGAAAGGTACATGTTCTCCTCCCGCAAGCTGGAAGCCCCCAAGGACGAGAAGGACTCTTCCCGCTTCCTGGCCTACACCGCCTGCCTTCTGGCCAACACGGAAGACGCCTGCGCCATTGTGGCCCATTCCGTGAGCGGCGGCTCTGCCCGCATGCTCGCCGAATGTCGCCCCACCCAGACCATTTACGCCCTCACCTCCAACTCCCGCGTGGAGCATGCCCTGAACTTCGTGTGGGGCGTGCAGCCCTACTGCATCCCCGTGAGCGACAGCAGCATTTCCCACCTGCGCCGCGTGCAGAACTTCATCGCCACGAGCCCGAAGTTCCCCATGGGCAAGGACGTAGTCATCACCGCCGGCGAATATGCGCCCGGTGAAATGCGCCGCCGCACCAATTTGGTGAAGATCTACCACAAGTAGTCCGCCAGTCCCGTTTTTTCCGGGAGCCGGTTTCCTTCGGGGAACCGGCTTTTTGGTTAAACGAAACAAACAGACGGAGATGGGGCATCATGTTTGCAGTCGGGAACAGGCGCCCTTGATCTGCCCGAAGCGTGAGGGAGCTGTCGACCCCGCCCCGGGAAGACCGGGGAAGGCATAACGGACGATGCGGGGAATCCGGCGTATGCCGAAGGCGGCGGAGACTGCCTCAAGGTATGGCATCCTTTCCATGCCGGGGAGAAAGAGGCGGCGGGCAGATATGACGAAGAGTACGGAAAGGGACGTTTATTCCGAGAGTTCCGTGTCCTGTGAGGGGGCCGAGGAGCAGCGGGAACGGGAAGGGCGGCCTGTGGAACGACATACGGCAGTCAGGAGACCGAAAATTCCTTTATCACGACGGCGGGTTCTGCTGCCGATACGGCAAAAACAGCCTCTCGGCGGGCGAAGGAGTTTTCCGAAGGCCGGAAGCCCGGTTACGGGCCGCGGCGGGCCTGCCTGTCGGAGTCGGTATGAAATGCCTGCGGGTACACAGGGGCAGCATCGGCCATGCCGGAATCCTGCTCCGGGAGGAGAAGTGAGAGTTCTGCAGAGTGGCGGAGGGGCGGTGCGGAAGGCATCTGTTCTTTACAGGAGTCCCGATGCATGGGGGAAGGGAGGCCATGGACTCCGGCAAAAAAGTGGCGTATCATAAAAAGAACCCGGACTCTTTCTTCCCGGAGCGTGCGGCGCAGCTTCCCTTTCCCGCCGGTGCTTCGGGCCTCCCTCATCCAGACTTCGGGGAAGCGTGACATGGAAAAACATACTGAGATCACCGGCCCTGCCGTCACCGCTGCGGATATCATGCCGCCTCTTCCCGGCTCCGCCCCTCCCGAGCTTTCTTCGGAAGACAGGCTCGTGCTTCTTCTCGCCTCCGCAGCGCAGGAGCACGGCCGTCTTTCCGCCGAGGCGTGGAGCAGGGCGTCCGAAGCGTTTTCTGCCGTCTTTTCTCCGAATCTCGATCTTCTGGTGAGCGAATATGCCCGCCTTGAGGCCGAGCGCCGCTTCTTCGTCCTTCAGACGCGCTTTCACGCCGCGCTGCTTCATGCGCCCTTCCCCCCGTCCCATTTTCAGGCCGACCGGCGCCTTGCCGCCGATATCGCGGCCCTCGGCCCGGAAAAGGCGGCCCTCTATCGCGAGGCCGTGCGTTCCCTTTCCGCCGCGTACGCTGCGGCCGCGCCCTCTTCCGGGGAG